>CAYFMZ010000006.1:0-38679 GCA_964344275.1 uncultured Proteiniphilum sp. | reverse complement strand
GAGGAGTCAACTGAACCCGAAGTGGTAGAAGCTAAAGCTGAAGAAACAGAGGCCGTTGAAGCTAACGAAGAAGTAGAAGCGAAATCTGAAGAAACAGAGGCCGCGGATACCGTGGAGGAAGCAACTGAAGCTGAAACAAAAGACGAAAAAGAGGCTTAAATCTCTTGTACGTGATATTATAAAAGGGGTGCCGCATGAAACGGCACCCCTTTTTTTAGTATCGCGTTGTCTACTTCATTGACCCGTATGATCAAACCGACGAAAACTAATCTGTTTTTTGTACCTTTGCCGGATAAAAATCACGTGATGTTCTCAAAAATTACAGCGATGTTCTCAAACAACAAACCCTATAGAGACTTTGCCGAATTCCTATCGGCACGATTCCCCTTCAAGGTACAGAAGATATCCATCAATGCAGGCTTTACTTGTCCTAATAGGGATGGGAGCAAAGGGCGAGGTGGATGTACCTATTGCAACAACCAGAGCTTTAGCCCTGGATACGGTAAACCCACTAAAACAATATCGGAACAGATGGCAGACGGTATTCAGTTTTTCTCACGCAAGTACCCTGAGATGAAGTACCTCGCCTATTTTCAATCCTATACCAACACGTACGATAGCTTGGAAACACTTACCGACAAGTACGAAGAAGCTCTCTCCTATCCCGGCGTAGTAGGCTTGATCGTGGGTACACGCCCCGACTGCATGTCTCCTGAACTGCTTGATTACTTTGAAGCGTTGAGCAAAAAAACGTTCGTCATGGTGGAATATGGCGTGGAGTCAACCTTGAACAGGACGTTAGAACGTGTCAACCGGCAACACACCTTCGAAGAGTCTGCCGAAATGATTCACTTAACAGCGGAGCGAGGTATTACCGTGGGAGCCCATATGATCTTGGGGCTTCCGGGGGAGACCCGAGAAGAGATTCTATCCCACGCCGATGTACTGTCGGAACTCCCGTTGACCACGTTAAAATTGCACCAGCTTCAAATTATTCGGGGTACGGCCATGGCAAAAGAGTTCCGGTTACTCCCCGAGTCGTTTCACCTTTTCGAACTCGACGAATATATCGATCTGTGTGTTGATTTCGCGGAGCGGCTAAACCCGGATATCTATATCGAGCGATTCACCTCTCAATCGCCCAAAAAATTATTGATAGCTCCAGCGTGGGATCAAAAAAACCACGTGGTGACAGAGAAAATTGCAAAACGTTTTATGGAAAGAGAGACCCGGCAGGGGCGTTTACATGGTCAGCTCCAAAGTTATCTCTTATAGTACTTTCCGGCCATCGGTAATCACTTTCTATAATTCCATTCCCGTCGAATGTATTTTTCTTTTTGCAGCACCTCGATGCTCGTAACCTCCTCATCATTGAAAGTGTTGACTTCCTGTACATGGAGTAGGAGAGCCAGCTCATTGATCCATTGCTGAAAAAACAGTTCTGTTTCCGGTGCCACACCCACTTTTTTCTCCAAGTAGTCCCGTATGTTACACACGGGACTAACCACCGAGGCAGTTGCCCTCGCGATCAGATTCCTGTTTTCAGCACGAAGTGCATGTTTCAACATTTGCAAATCGGTATCATACAATAGTGTCCCGTGGTGCAACTCCCTCCCACCGGAAAGATGGGAGGCGGTTCCAGACACTTTGGATTCTCCCAGCCAAAGGTCCTTGCGTTTCCTAACTTCCACGGGAATGCCAATGGCATGTAATGCCTTTACTACAGGATCCAAAAAGCGAGGACTCAACGGAGCCTCGCTTTTTCCATGAATAAAACTGTAGTTGAAATTTCCCAGATCGTGATATACTGCACCTCCTCCCGATAAACGCCTTATAATACGAATATCATTTTCGATACAGAAATCAGGATCCACCTCGTTCAAAACCGCTTGATTAGACCCGATGATGACGCTCGGTTCGTTCCTGTATAACAGTAAGAAGTCCTCCTCCTTTCTCAAGAAAAGGTACTCTTCCACCGCTAGGTTAAATGTAGGGATATTAGACTCTGAAACGACAATCTTCATACCAGAGACGTGACGGCTATAACGAGAACACCACCTCTTTAATAATCTCGCTTACGGTAGGATGCGGGAAGACAACCTCTTGCATTTCTTTCAATGTCATCTCCTGCTCAATGGCAATGCACGCTCCATAAATGATCTCGCTAGAAGGGTTACCAAGCAAGTGAACACCAATCACTTCTTCGTGTTTCTCACCTAGCAGTACTTTACATATTCCACTTCCTCCTTCGTTTTCAGCCACGAAACGTCCGGAATATGCCATGGGAAGTTTGGCTACTTTATACGGGATGTTCTTGGCTTTGGCCGACTCTTCAGTCTCCCCTACTCCAGCCACCTCTGGATTTGTATATACCACTCCAGGGATAGCATTGTAGCGCATGATATCGTTTCTACCCGTTAGGTTATTAACTACAACCTCTCCTTCGCGGCTCGCGGTATGAGCCAACAAAGAGAAACCGGTCACGTCGCCAGCGGCGAACACACCGGGAACGTTGGTACGCATTTTCTCATCCACTTTGATACCAGAACGAAACAGCTCTACACCGATGTTTTCTAACCCGAACCCTTGCGTTACGGGACGGCGCCCCACGCTTAGCAAGATCTTCTCGCCTTCTATTGCTTGGGACTTCCCTTCCTTCTCGAAAACAACTTTATTACCATCTACTTGCACAACCTTCGCGCTCATATGGAACGAGATTCCTTTTTTCGTGTATGCATCGCGCAAAGCAGCTGATATTTCAAGATCCATACCTCCTAAAATTTCAGGGAGCATCTCTATCACGGTTACTTGTGTACCCAAGCTGTTGTAAAAGCTGGCAAACTCCATACCGATGACACCACCACCTATCACCACCAGTGATTCCGGCCGCTCTGTCATTTCCAGTATTTCTCTATTGGTCACCACGACTTCTCCAGCCTCTGATAAGCCTGGGATAGGTGGCACGGCCGATTCCGAACCGGTACAGATCAATAAGTTTCTGCCGATAAATTTTTCACCGTTGCAAGTGATCTCGATTCCCTCTGACGAACGTCCTACTATCTGGGCATCCCCTTTTACAACGTTCACTTTGTTCATCTTCATCTTGCTCTCTACACCACCTACTAATTTTCTAACTACTTTTTTCTTACGGGAGATCATCTTCCCGTAATCAAACCTGATGTTATCTCCGAACACACCGTACTTCTCTCCTAAGACGGCATTTTCATAGGTTTTTGCACTGTATAGTAAAGTTTTCGTGGGGATACACCCTTCATTGAGGCAGACGCCGCCCATCTCTTTCTTTTCGAAAAGCACCACGTTGAGTCCCGCTTGTCCAGCTCTTTCTGCCGCAACATATCCTGCAGGTCCCCCGCCTATAATTAGTAAGTCTGTCATATTTTCCAGTCTGAATGTTTAAAATTGGTGAATCTATTAGTGAGCAGCCTGCTCACGAGTTGATTTACACGTTAAACGCGATTTTCAACTCCTCTATTTCCTTATCGCCGATCGGTTGCAAAGAACCAATGGACGCCGCCATCACTAGGGAGTTAGCCGAAAACTCGGCCACTTCCAAGTAGTCGAACGTGCTCAATAATTTATCTCCTGTGATAAAAACACTATCGTTTTCTACCAAGATCACACGGTTATCATTGAACATTTTAGCCACGCTGTCCACATCGTTGTAAATCAAACTAAATGGTATAGACGGTACGTCCTGCAAGAAAATCCAGCTCTCTGGAATGGTACGCACGTCAAACTTGGTACCACTCACCGCGTGAGCCATCAAGTTGATGGGCTGCGTACAGATAATGGAGTTTATATGCGGGTTCAGCTGGTATATCTTTTGATGCAGTGCGACCGATCGACTCGGCACTTTACCAGCTTCGGCCATACCGTTTTTGATTTGTACAATATCTCCCGGCACAATATCCCACCGGGCCACGTTGCTCGGGGTGATTAAAAAATCATCATCTTTCCATCGTACGGATACGGTTCCGTAAGTGGATATCATCAACCCTTGATTACATGATCTGCGGATAATATTCACCATCTCTGAACGGATAGCCCGCTCTTCAGAGGAGTAATCGATGTCCATGAAGTGAGAAATGTTAGAGGGGAGATGGTTCACGTATTGCGACACCTCTTCGTCTGTTAGGTAATTAACACCGCCTAATCTCTTCGCGTTCACGATAGTACGACAACAAAACTCCAAGGTTTCGAAACGCTGGTACGCGTCCATCATATTTGTTCCCCCCAGCACTACACCATGATTCTCCATGATCACAGCCTTATAGCGGGAGTCCTTAAACTCGTAGGCAATTTTCTCACCCAAGTCTTCGCTACCGGGTGTTCCATAGGGAGCAAAACCAATATCTCCACAAATATTATGTGCTTGTGGCACTATTTTAGTATCTGGAACAATACCCGCGATACTGAATGCGACAAGTGCCGGTGGATGAGCGTGAATAATTGCTGTTAGTTCCGGCCTTGTCTCGTAAATCGCCTTATGAAAAGGAAGTTCCGACGATGGTTTATGCGGGCCGATGATGGTTCCATCCTTTTTCACCTGCATGATATCTTTCGTGGTGAGCGACCCTTTATCTACTCCTGAAGGGGTGATCCATATATCCCCGTTTTTATCACGAAGGGAGATATTACCACCAGAGGTGGTAGTCATTCCACTTTTATAAATTCTGCCGATGATCACATTAATCTGTTCCACCGGGTGCATTAAATTAACGTCTAATTGCTTCATTTTCTTAATAGGTTAAAGCCTTATATTTTATCCATGTTCGACAGCATGTACGCTTCTGCCTCTACACTCCACAATCCATTATGTCGATCACAGATAGCTGCCAGTTCTTTAAAGAAAGGATTGGTTTCGCCCAGCTTCTCGAAATCGGATATCGGGGTAAGAGGCAAATCCATATGCGTGTAGATTAATTTTTTACCACCGGGGATATTGGGTAGGTTGTTGGTAGCATCAGCTACCGCGTCAAGCCCTCCGATATGGGTTACCAGTCCTGCCGGATCCAATCCCTTGCTCATGATTTCCAAAGCCTCTTTCATATCGTCGTTATTGCCACCACTCGTACCTACAATGTGCGTGTACGCGTAATGCACGTTATAGAAGTTTAGCTCCGCGCTGAAATTAGTATCGTTGGGTCCTGCAAAGAAATTGAGGCACCCGTCAAAGCCAAGTATGGCATCGCCTTGTTCTACCACGGGACGTACCGGTGCAAAAACAAACACGTCGTTGTAACCGGTATCGCCACTGAGCGCTCTTAACTCTTTTACTGGATCGTCCATCTTCCCGGTGTTGATATAATGCAGTTCTATACCTCTGGATGCCGCGAAATCGACCGTGTATATTGAAGCGGCCCTATCCAATCGTGCTTGATCCACGTCGGTGATCACCAGCAACGAAGGTTTCCGATCTTCTCGATGCAATGCATAATTGATGGCAGCGAGCCCCATGGGACCAACGCCAGCTAAAATGGCCATTTTACCACCATCCACGATCTCCATCTCGTGTTTGTAACTTCCAGGGGTTGTATGATAATTGGCGTGCATAGCTCCAATCACACAAGAAAGTGGCTCGGATAAAGAAGCGGGGTAATATCCTTCTCCTTCATAGGCGAGCAAACAATCCTGTTCCATCACCTCATTAGGTATAATCACATAGGTGGCGTCTCCTCCCACGTGTTGGTAACTATACCCTGGAGCACTTAATAAACCTACTGGGCCATCCTCGTAAAAGATAGCCGGTTGAATGGAGAACTTATCTCCCGGTTTAAACTTGTGCGCCCATTTGGCACCCACTTCCAGCAAGTCGCCGGCAAATTCGTGACCTATAATAATAGGGTTCTCCGCGACGTCATCGGGCACTCGCTTATGTTCGGCACCTTGAGACGAAGCTTTATATGACGACATACACAGCGAGTCGGTCACCACCTTCGCCAGAATTTCATCTTCTTTGATGGGGGGTAAATCAAACTCCTCCAAGCGGAGATCTTTCTTCCCGTATAATCTAACTGCTCTTGTTTTCATTGTAATGTATGATATTTTAATTATTTATTTCAGCATCACCTGTCCACCCGTGATGGGCAACGCCTGTCCTGTCTCGCCCGTTTGATCCATCAGGTAAAGTACTCCTTTTGTCACATCTTCGGGTGTACATCCCTTACGCATAGGCACCTTTGACAAGTAAAACGTCTTTACGTCCTCAATTGTTTTAGCACCAGGCACTTTACCAGCATTCAGGTATTGAACGAACAAGCCTTTTTCAGGATCACTCCAAAGAGGCCCTTCGTAGAAATTACCCGGACAGACGGCGTTCACTTTAACACGGAACGGTGCCAATTCTAACGCGAACGATTGGGTAAGCCCGATACCACCGAACTTCCCTCCCGCGTACGCGAAATTAGCTCTGCTTCCTTCCAATCCTGATTTAGAGTTGATCTGGATTATGTCGGCATAGTAATCGTCGCTCGCGTATTGGGTTTGTAGTTTCATTACTTTACTAACCACTTTGGTACAGTAAAAGTAAGCACTGTAATTAATCTTGGTAACAAAATCGAAATTTTCAACCGTCATGTCCTCTAGCCCTCCCGCTCGAAGCACACCCGCGTTGCTTATAAAGCAATCGATGGCCCCGAAATGGCATACCGTCTTATGGATAAGATTTTCCAAGCTAGTAACATCTGCCACATTTGTTTTCACGAAAATAGCACGGTTGGTTCCCGCGAGGCGATTAAAGTTCTCAGCCGTTGCCTCGCCAGCCTCTTCATTCAAGTCGGCAATCACTATGTTGGCTCCTTCCCTCAGGAGAGAACGTCCGATTCCTTCTCCAAAACCTTGAGCGGCTCCCGTGATCACGATGGTTTTATTCTCCGCACGGCCTCTCGATGTAGCGGCAACCACGCTCCGGCGATAATTTTCGACTTCCCAATTATCGATAAAATCGATTTGTTCCGTCGTCATCGGATGAGGCCCTCCAAATGAATGAGCAATGAATGCCACCTTCATCGCGTCTTCAAACACGTCGAGTATGATATCGCACTGTTTCGCGTGATCACCCACTGCCACCAGACCGATACCTTTTATCATTAGCACTTTTGGCATGTAGCCGAACTGTTCAGTAAAAGCGGGAATCGCTTTCTCGGCTTCAGCTATCACCTCCTCCGGGGTTTCACTGTTCAAAAAGAGATAGTTCGATTTACAATAAACGATGGCGTCTGGAGTAAATGGCCTGGCAATCTCTTGTTGTTTTTCTGGGCTATCGTAGTACAATTTTATCAGCTCGTTTTTGCGAACTTTCAGCGTCTTTAACCCATCTCCAGACAGCATCATCCGCAATGCCGGCAAAATTTCTTCCGTGCAATGGCACGTCTCTCTATCCGCGAGCGGCAGAGGTTGTGTAATTGCCGCTTCAATTTTTTTCAGGATCTCCTCGTATATCAACCGGATCTCTTCTGTGGTATCCGCTCCCACGAAAATACCGTGATTTTCCAGCCAGATTACCTTCGGCTCTTCTTGATATTTGGCACGATACGCTTCAATCCGATCGTTTACCTTTTTGAAGAGCACGTATCCCGGATCGGTATACTGCACGTAAAGCGTTTTTTCACCAAAAAGATTTGTCACCTCTTTCTCCGCGTCCTGTGCACAGAGGAGCCCGTTCACGGTAGTAGGGTGCAAATGTACCACGAATGGCCAGTCGATAGCATCATGCAACGATGTCTCCACCGAAGGACGCCTTCCCTTGGTAAGGGTCGCGGCAGCCAAGTCGTTTTTCACCTCCTCCTCTCGCTTATCGGGATCGGTGCTATATGCTTTGGTAGCCATTACACCCAGCTTGCTTCTGTCTAGTACAGCAAAGCCTTCCGTGGTTATGGTGGCTAACGCGGCACCGCTGGCTTTCACCCATATTTTCTCTTTATTCTTGTAGGATGTGTTGCCCCCTCCCGCTATCACGAAACGATTATCTTGCCCGTAGAACCTTGATACATGAACCAGTTCCTGTAATTCAAAGATTTCGTCGTCAAGATGGGCACGAGTATTTTGTTTCATCCCTGTTTATTGTTTATTTTTTTGTATCAACTTTGTTTCCAACTGTCGGTTTCATGATCAACCCATGGATCGGGATTGACCACGATCGACTGGCTTTTATTCACTTATTCGTTTTTTTATCACCTCTTCACCCAGTTTCACGAATTCATCTCTTCGGGATCGGTCGGCTATCCCCTCTGCATTCACGTATCCTTCCAGTCCTTGCTGTACCACGTGTTGGTGCGCGGCGATCACACAAGCACCTTCATAGTTTATTTGTTTGAGTTTAGGCGTGAGAGGTATTCCACCGCGCGCGAACAGTTCTATCGGTTCCATAGCGGGTGTATTATGCTCGCTTCCCAACGTCACCACGAACCCTAGATCATGAAGATACGAGGCATACTCCTCTAGTAACTTAACGTCGTTACGTGTAGTGATAAACTCAACGGAGTGGAATCCTCTTTTCGTGAGACGTTCCGCCGCTTGCTCCCGATTTTTTTCAAAATCAGTATAGTTCCCGTTAGGGTCATCCGCCAAAAAGGGATAGGTAGGAATTCCTCCTGCCGCGAGTATAATTTCACGCACTGCCTGTACAGGAAGGAAAGCGGCCGGTTCTTCGGGAACAAAAGCAGCACCACCCGCTTTTAACAAGTTACCACGAATTTCGTTCTCCACTCCAGCAATGTCGTTGAGAGGCGACTTAAGGGCTTTGCCTCCGAAGAGTGCTTCCAGTGCTTTCTTTATTTTTCCCTCGTCGTTCGCGTACAGCTCGAATAGTTTAATCCGCAGTGCCTTTGCCAAGTGTCTTTCACGAATAAGCCCTTTAGCCAGTTCCTTTGAAATCCATTTGAAGTCGAGGTTAAAACCGAAGTCTTTTGCTTTGAGCAACTCGTTGAGTTTCCCGCACATTGCTTCCACCTGCTTATTGGCTTCCACAATCACCCCTTTCAAATGCGAAGCGTGCGGCTCCGCCAGGCTAAACGGATAGGCTAGCCCCTTACCGCTCAAATAGGTACGCCCTGGGTTAGCCGGATCGTTCACACGCAGCCCGGTGCGTTGATCTTCTTGATCCAAGGCGATAAATTCGATACCGAACAGCGGGTAGAGGTGACGCTTTTCGCATCCCCTCGCCCACTCTTCGTATCCTTCTGGTGTATAGAAATCATTTATTCCTACCACTCTCACTCCTTCAGCCACCGCTCTATCCAGCGCGTCATCAACGTCACTAAACGCGCTGAAAGAGTAGGGTGTGTGAAGGTGTGCATTAACCGATATTTCTGAATTTACATCCATTCGTTTATTATTTCATCATCACAATAGCACATTAAGCATATTAGCATATTGGCATATTGAAACATTAGCAAATCAATCTAGACTCCTTTTTTGGCTCTTTTGATCAATTCCCCATCGGTGAAGTTCTGTCCTGGGATATAATTTTGCAGTGGTTGAATTCTCTCGTGGATTAGATCCAAGAACCAGCTTGGCTGCGGGAAGAAGTCCTCTTCCAGTTCGTGAGCCGGCGTAATCCAGTTTCGTGAACCAAGCACACCCACGGGCGCGTCCAGCCAGTCAAATGCCAGTTGGCTCACGTTGGTAGCTAAGTCGTTCAGGAAGGAACCGCGTGCGGTAGCATCTCCAGCGATGATTATTTTCCCTGTTTTTTTCACTGACGCGATTACTTTTTCGTAGTTGAACGGCACCAGCGAACGGGCGTCGATCACCTCTACGCTCATCCCGTGCTTCTCTTCAAGTTCTTTCGCGGCCGTTAATGCCGGGTATAGAGTATGTCCCACTGTGAGGAAAGTGATATCTTTTCCTTCTTTTTTCACATCGGGCTCACCGAAAGGAATCTCGTAATATCCCTCGGGTACTCCCCCTTCGTGGAATTGCTCACCAATATCGTAGATGCGTTGGCTTTCGAAAAACACCACTGGGTCGGTACCCTGCAAGGCAGCGTTCATCAACCCTTTCGCGTCGTACGGCGTTACTGGAAAGCACACTTTAAGGCCCGGGATATGTGTCACCAGCGAGGTCCAGTCTTGTGAGTGTTGCGCCCCGTACTTGGAACCTACTGAAACACGTACCACTACTGGCATCTGCAGAACGTTGCCGCTCATCGATTGCCATTTGGGTAACTGGTTAAAGATCTCGTCTCCCGCGCGGCCAATAAAGTCGCAGTACATGATTTCGGGGATCACTCTACCACCACACATGGCGTAGCCGATGGCAGTACCCACGATTGAAGCCTCCGAGATAGGCGAATTAAACAGTCGGTGGTACGGTAACGACTCGGTAAGTCCGTTATAAACAGCAAAGGCACCTCCCCAGTCACGGTTTTCCTCACCGTACGCCACGAGGGAAGCGTCCTTGTAGAAACGATCGATGATCGCCTCGAAAATACCATCACGTAGTTGGTATTGCTTCATCTTGCTAAACGGTTTACCGTTCGCGTCGAACGCGAAGCGCTCTTTTGCAGCAATACGTTTTACTCGGGGATTCTCTTCCATCGGGAGAAGCACATCAGGTTTCGCGTTCGAAAAGCTATCTACCGATCCGTTTGAGAACATCATATCCCCTATCACTTCTGCATTTTTCATTCGAGGTGAGATATCCTCGTCGATCGCCTTAAGGAACATCTCATTTACTAGCGTGAGAATATTCTCACGGATCGCGTCGAGTTCCTTCTCTGTTGCCACGCCTGCTTCCACGACCTGCTCGCCATAGGTACGGATACAATCTTGAGCTTCCCACGCCTCGATCTCCTCTTTGGTTCGGTAGGATGACGCGTCGGAGGGTGAATGGCCGCTATAACGATAGGTTAGGACGTCCAGTAGCACCGGACCACGTTTTTCTTCAATCACTTGCCGCTTGCGCTTATAGGCATCTATTACGGCGAGGGGGTTATAACCATCCACACGCTCGGCGTGCATTTGATCTGGGTTCACACCAGCACCCACGCGAGCGGCGATATCGTATCCCATAGTCTCGCCGGAGGTCTGTCCGCCCATCCCGTACTGGTTATTCATTATATTAATGATCACTGGTAGGCCGCCCTGCATATCTCCCTCCCACAATTCACGGAACTGATCCATGGCAGCGAAAGTGATTCCTTCCCATACGGGGCCGCATGCCAACGAAGCATCCCCGATATTGGCTACCACCAGACCTGGTTTCCTGTTTACTTTCTTGTAAAGAGCAGCTCCCACCGCGATATCGCCAGAACCTCCAACGATCGCGTTGTTAGGGTAAACACCAAACGGGGTGAAGAAAGCGTGCATTGATCCGCCCAGTCCCCTGTTGAAGCCGGTCTCCCGGGCGAAGATCTCCGCTAGTGTACCGTATACCAAAAAACGTTTGGCCAGTTCCTTGACCGACCCTTCAAAATCTTTCTTTACAATCTCGAGGATGGTACCGTCGAAAAACGACTCCATGACATCCATGAGTTGTTTATCGTCCATCTTGTAGATAGCAGACATCCCTTTGGCAATTATCTCCCCGTGAGAACGATGGCTACCGAAGATGAAGTCGTCTACCGTTAACGTCCAAGCCATACCCACTGCGGCCGACTCTTGGCCGATGGAGAGGTGAGCTGGCCCCGGGTGATTATATGGGGTTCCGTTATACTCACCCTGAGTTTTTATCAAATTCAGCATGGTCTCGAACTCGCGGATAAGCACCATGTCGTGGTAGATGGCTTTGAATTCCTCCGCGGTATAATTCTCTTTTTCGTCCTTTACGCTCTTTTGATATTGATTGATGGGAATCGGTTGGAATTCAATGAATCCCGGTTTACGAGCTTCTGTAGGATCTATCGGTTGTACTTTAGGCATTTTATATGGATTTGTTAATTAATTGTTTGCTTTTATATGATTGTTTGATTGAATCCACGCTACTCTTTATTTATTAGCAGGCAGATGTTTCTATTTATTAGGAATAATCGTCGTTAAATATCCAGCTGCAGCGTTTCAATTTCGATGGCTATCTGCTTGAGGAACCGTGTAGCTTCCCCTCCGTCCAGCGAACGGTGGTCGTACGTGAGGCTCAACCCCATGTATGGTACGAAGGCGTACACTCCGTTTCCTAGATCTTTTGGACGGGGAACGATGGTATTTACTCCAAGGATGGCCGACTGCGGCAGGTTGATCACGGGGGTAAACATCTCCACACCGTAATTCCCCAAGTTCGACACCGTGAAAGATCCCGCTTCGGGTGAAAGAATATCCGGGTTAACGCTTCCGGTTCGGCATGCAGCCGCGGCGTCCTTCATACGGTTCGCGAGCCCAGTGATAGACAGATCGTCGGCATCCCGGATCACGGGCACCATCAACCCTCGGTCGGTATCTACTGCCAAGCCCAAGTGCACTTTCTTAAATACCCGTATAGCGTCGCCCAAGAAATGGCTGTTCACGCTCGGGAATTTCTTCAGTGCTTTCACCACCGCGAAGCAGACCATATCGTTTAGCGTGATGTTGGTATCAATTTCACCCTTCTCCATGGCGGACTTTGCTTTTTTCCTCAGTTCCAGAATCCTTCGTGCATCCGCGCCCAAGTGGTGAGTGAGTTGTGCCGAGTTCTGCAACGAAGCGTGCATCGAGCGTGCAATCAGTTTGCGAATATTTGATAATTTCCGGTCTTCAAAATCGCCTTGGATGGCACCAGCGACAGGTGCTGGTGAACTCGCGACGGCATCACTCGCCGGTACACCCAAGTCCGAAGCACGGGCTCTTCCTCCCAGGCCACTTCCGGCAGTCACCGGCCCTGCTCCTTGCTCTGAAGCTAATTTCTTTGCCAGCGAAGTCATCCTCGGGCGCTCTTCAATCGCCTGCTTCACGTCGCGCTCGATCACTCGTCCCCCAGGTCCCGTGCCTTCAAGGCGTGGCGCGTCAATCGCGTGCTCTCCCGCCAGATTTTTGGCTCGTGGTGACACTGGGCTCGGTTTAGAATCTTTGTCTAAGGTGGAACTATCCACTGGTACGGGAGCTGTCACTGGAGCGGGAGCTGCCGCTGGGGAAGGATCCACGGGGGCTGGTGCCGCGCTTTCTTCAGGAGCGGCATCGTTGCCGTCTTGTCCTTCAGCCATTAACGCGCTAATATCTTCTCCTGCATCCCCGATGATCATCATTCGATCCAACACGGGTACCTCATCACCTTCACCCGCGAATACGGCCAACACCGTACCATCCGCGGGAGACTCCTCTTCGAATGAAGCTTTATCGGTCTCGTATGAAAACAACACCTCACCCTTTTTCACGGGATCGCCCTTCTTCTTATTCAACTCGGTTATGATACAACTCTCAACGGACTGCCCTTGCTTGGGCATAACTACAACTACTGCCATTTATAAATTAATTTAATGTACCCAAATGAACACGGCACCCGCTCGTTTTAACAAACAGGTTTTCCACGCCTTCATTCGGACAATCTGGATCCAATACAAAGATAATCATTTTTTTACATAGCGATCGCCACACAGTATGCCAAAACAACACATTGGCGATAACGGCTACAAATGTACTTATTTGACACGAGTTACCGGTTTAATTATTGATTTTTGTTCTGTGATTTTTGACATGTTATTTACCGGTGTGATTTGCCAATATAAAATATATTAATTGGCAAATCATCACCAGTTTAAAGCAATTCAATTATTTCATCTCATTAGAAAAAGAGTAGGGAAAATCCTCTTTATCAATCCCTCTTTTTTGATTGGGCGTGTCCGACATTTTCACATCAATTACAGCCCCTTTCATCAGCTCATCGTGCGAAAGATAATTCTTCGTGTACGGTGCCTGATTAAACTGCATGTTTTCAATGTAACAATTCTTCAGGCTGTTTTCTGGAGCGTTAATCACCACTTTATTCCCATTTTCTAGGTGAACAGTTGCTTTTTTAAACAGGGGTGCACCCATCACGTACTCATCGGTTGCTGGACAGACCGGGTAAAACCCAAGTGCACTAAACACGTACCAGGCAGAAGTTTGCCCATTGTCTTCATCACCGCAGTAACCATCGGGGGTAGGTAGATAAAAACGGTTCATCACATCCCTCAAACGAGATTGGGCTTTCCAAGGTTCCCCTGAATAGTTATAAAGGTAGATCATATGCTGGATAGGCTGATTGCCGTGCGCGTAATTACCCATGTTCATCACCTGCATTTCCCGGATCTCGTGGATAACGAAGCCGTAATAGCTCTCATCAAACACGGGCGGGAGTATGAACACCGAGTCGAGCATCCTATTAAATGTTTTTTTTCCACCCATCAGATCAATCAATCCCTGCACATCATGGAATACCGACCAGGTATAATGCCAACTATTCCCTTCGGTGAAGGCATCTCCCCATTTAAACGGGTTAAACGGGGATTGGAATGTTCCATCCTCATTGCGTCCACGCATCAGCCCGGTTTCTTGATCAAATAGGTTACGGTAGTTTTGGCTTCTTTTAGCATATAGGTTTATTTCCGAAGCAGGACGGTTTAATTTTTTCCCTAACTGGTAAATACACCAGTCGTTGTACGCGTATTCTAGCGTCCTGGCAGCATTTTCATTGATTCCCACGTCGTAAGGAATATACCCCATCCGATTATAATAATCATGCCCAAAGCGTCCAGTAGCATTACTTGTAGGATGCACGTTATGAGCACCATGCACCACGGCTTCCCATAATGTTTCTATATCGTGCTGGTTCACATTTTTGAGGTAAGCGTCCGCGACCACCGACGCGGAGTTATTCCCTATCATGGAGTTACGATGTCCCGGGCTTGCCCACTCCGGTAAAAAACCACTTTCCAGATAGGTATTCACCAATCCTTCTTGCATTTTAGCGTTCATGGAGGGGAACACCATATTTAAAAGAGGAAAAAGGCTTCGGAATGTATCCCAGAATCCGGTATCGGTAAACATGTACCCTGGAAGTACTTCCCCATTGTAAGGGCTATAATGCATCACCTTACCTTCTGCATCAATCTCATAAAATTTGCGAGGGAAAAGCAACGATCTGTAGAAGCAGGAATAGAAGGTTCTGGTTTGATCAACGGTTCCGCCCTCAACAATAATAGTACCCAGCACCTCGTTCCAAGAGTCCTTGGCTTTTTCTTTAATCTCCGCGAAGCTATTTTCTCCCAACTCTCTCAAGTTGATCTCTGCCTGTTCATGACTAATGAAAGAGGAAGCTACACGTGCATGCACTATTTCTCCTCTCCTGGTTTTAAAACCGATGATTGCTCCAGCATGCTCGCTTTTTTCCTCTAGTTGTCCTGCCTTTAATCCTTGTTCATTAAACACAGCGTTATAGCTAAACGGCTTATCAAAAACAACTACAAAATAATTCTTGAAGTTATCTGGCACCCCGCCGCTATTTTTAGTTGAATAACCTATAATTTTCCCCTCTTCCGGAATTATCTTCACGTAAGAATTATCATCCAGCGCGTCAATAACCACAAACGAGTCGTTATTTTCAGGAAAAGTAAACCGAAGCATAGCGGCTCGTTCAGTGGGAGTAATTTCGGTTACCACATCATGCTCCGCCAAGTACACACTATAATAGTGGGGCTTCACCACTTCGGCTTTATGTGAAAACCAACTGGCTCGTTCTTCTTCTTTGTACACGGGCTTTCCCGTAACAGGCATAATCGCGAACTGTCCGTAGTCGCCTATCCATGGGCTGGGTTGATGGATCTGTTTAAACCCGTTGATTTTATCAGCTTCATAGGAGTACACCCATCCATCTCCCATCTTCCCAGTTTGCGGTGTCCAGAAGTTCATCCCCCAAGGTACCGCGATGGCAGGGTACACGTTTCCGTTCGAAAAGGAGTGTTTGGATTGGGTACCCATCAATGGGTTTACCCACTCTACGGGATCATTAACAGTTTCCACGTACTGCGCGTGCGCGTTCGTGATCCAGAGAAAAATAAAAAAAATAAAAAATAATCTCATACCATTCAAAATTTAATTTTCATCTCATCCTGCTCCAATTTGGATTAAAAAATCACGATAAAAGGGCTCTATCAATTCCCATTTCTGCCCGGGGTATTCCTCATAGAAAGTTCCACCATGATAGAAGCAGGCGTATCCTCCCGACACCGTACCAAAGGCTATCGCCTTATTGATATCAACGATTTCATTTGGATTATCAATCAACTGCTTTGCTATAGAAGCTATTACACCTCCCGCGAAATTATCACCGCAGCCGGTAGTATCCCCCACTTTATCTGGGAATTGAATAATTATATTCTTCACCTTTTCCGAAACAGGAGCACTCCCTTCGATAGTTCCAAACAATTTGTTGTTACAGAAAAAGTAGAGGGGGTTGGCACCATATGTAACAATAACAGCCCCCACTCCTGTTTCTTTAAAGAACTGCATTGCCTCTTCTATGGTAGAGTGTCCGCTTAAGCTCAGGGCTTCTTCCATGTCAGTAATAAGCAGATCGATATATTGATACGTTTCACGCGAAGCCCCTAATGGCCAGGCTTTTCCTGGATTCTTCTTCTCATTCAAAAAGTCATACACCGTGTTAACGATCGTTACCGCCTTGTTCTTTTTCGCCTTCTTAAGCAGATCATCCAGTGACTCATGAATACGCGGGACGAGGGCGGTACCTCCAAAAACGACTATATCACTTTCGAAGAACGAGCTGTCCAAGTCCTCGGGATTCAAGTCCCACGCGGCCCCGATATTGTTTATAAAGACTCGTTCCCCGTGTCCTTGATCGTATTCGGGGTCAAGCAGTACCTCCGTATAGGGCGTGTACCGCGTGGAGGTTTTATATTTCCCGATCTTCAACGGGGTTTTCTTTAGATTATCCTCGATATAGTTCGCGCCGGCATCGTTACCTTTACATCCGTAAAAATAAACGCCCACTGGCTTATCGTACAACAACTGCGCGGCATGAATCAACGAGACAATGGAAGGGCCACCAATATTTAACGTCACGGGTGGATTCCCATTGGTTATTTTTTTTCTAACCTCGGCATAATCTTCGCCAGAGAACTCTTCGAATTCATCCTTGAAGACAAGTTTACCGGGGGACAACCCTCCATCCCCCGGTTCTACAGAGATATAGCTTTTAAATACTTCCCCGTTAAAATTCACTGGCTTGTAGAGGTAATCTACCAGAGAGCTCCCCACTCCGGATATCTTAAACACTTCTTTTTTCATTATCCAAGGAAGCTTTCGTAGTCAGACACTAACAGGTGCAATGGCTCTTCATCTTCTACTATTGAAGGAAACCGTCCCACTGTTTCATAAAAACGATTATCGGAGGTATCATCATTCACGGTACTCACTTCGCCTACCATCACTCGTCCTTTCCCAGGCTCTCCGTAAAAACGGTGATATACTCCCTGTTCCAGACAAACGCTTTCGCCGGGACTCAAGATCACACTTCCACCCGGTTGCACCACACGCTCCATCCCGTCAGTCTTTAATTTCACTGGTGAATCAGCGAATGCTTCGTCGGGAGTAGAGTTATACAACTCTATAACTAAGTTCCCTCCCCCTCTGTTTATAATATCTTCCATTTTATACCAGTGGAAGTGCATCGGCGTTTCTTGATTCTCCTCTACGATCATAATTTTTTCAGCATAGGGCTTTTTATCCACGTTAAGCTTTCCATTCCGTAAAGTAAATAAGAACAGCCCTCTTTTGTAAAAATCGCCCGACCCAAAATCGGTAATATCCCACCCCAGCATGTTATCGGTAATCTCCTTGTAGTTTTCTTTGTCTGCCTTTTTCCAGTCATCCAAACTCCAGTATGCCCAGGGAGGCAGAATAAATTTTTGATCTGCTAAGAATGCTTTGGCGCTCTTCAAGATCTGATTAATTTCACTTCGTTTCATTTCTTTAGTTTTAAATATGCAAAATATAAAATATTGATCACTTAATTCAAGTTTCGCGTACACTACAACTATAGCTAAATCTGCCGATAATGTTCTATAACCCGTTACAGATTCACTAAAGCCGTTGCTACATATCGTCGCGTTAGCTCAAGATGATACACTTGTTGTTATCTTATTATCTTCCTCTTTTACGATAAGCGAACAGTAGAGCAGATAGATCATCAGGAGCAACAGCACGCCCATAGCACCTGTTTGGCTGAACTTGTCTGCTACAACGCCCATGATGGGAGGTATGATGGCACCACCGGCCACCCCCATGATCAATAAACCAGAGATCTCGTTGGATTTACTTGGTTTACTTTTCAACGCGAAGGAGAATATGATGGAGAAAACGTTAGCGACCGCGAAGCCCACGACGAATACCATTGAAAGGATGCCCCAGAGCCCTCCCATGAACAGCATAGCGATCAACGCGGGTATCGCGACGAGCATACTAATAGTAAAAAAGCGTTTGGCCGAAAAAACAGCCAGTAAGATAGCACCCACGAATGTTCCTGCCGTTCTGGCAACAAAGTACAGACTCGTTCCCAATCCTGCTTGGTCAAGGCCAATATCGAGTTTTTCAATCAGGAGTTTGGGGACAGTGGTATTCAATCCCACATCGATACCCACCACAAAAACAATACCTATAAAAAAGAGCAGCATCATTTTATCTTTCAGCAGCCCGAATGTTTCACCCAAAGATGACACCTTCTGCTCCCTGGGTTCTTCCTGTATGGGTGTGAGCCACAACCA
Organism: uncultured Proteiniphilum sp.; assembly: GCA_964344275.1. Taxonomy (GTDB): domain Bacteria; phylum Bacteroidota; class Bacteroidia; order Bacteroidales; family Dysgonomonadaceae; genus Proteiniphilum. The sequence goes on along the minus strand of CAYFMZ010000006.1, from coordinate 19,994 downwards.
CGTTCCGCAAAGGATAGTCACCACACCGTACACTAGGAATACCAGTTTCCAATCACCAAACCACAGCGCTGATCGGCTCGCTATGATAGGTCCCAAAAAAGCGGCAATAGCTTTTATAAACTGCCCCATTGTCAAACTGCTGGTAAGTCGGTTACTGCTCACCACGTTGGTAAGAAGCGGGTTCAACGCCACTTGAATAATGGTGTTCCCTATTCCCAGTAATCCAAAAGCAAACAGCATCATTGGGAAATTATAGACCACGTAAGGCACGATCATTGCCAAAAGGGTAATCATCATGCTGAGGAGCACGGTACGTTTCCGGCCCCATTTGTTCATCATGATACCGGTGGGTACTGCCAAGATAGCGAACCAGAGAAACAGGCTCAATGGCAGCAGGTTGGCGATGGTGTCACTCAACACAAAATCCTGTTTCACGTAATTGGTAGAGATGCCTACCAGGTCAACGATTCCCATTACGAAAAAACCGGCCAAAACAGGCAGCACCTTCTTTAACGATGTTTTACCACTCATACAATTTAATTTTAATATTCTTTATTTCACGATTATAGTTTTATTTTCACGAATTTGTTTTCCCAGGCATTTATTCTTATTTCGTCACCCGTAGGCAGCTCTTCTCCCAGTGGGTTACACTCTTTAACCACGAGATTCCCGTTGTAAGGCGACGAAATTTCTATTGGGCTATCCTCCCCCCCTATCTCTCTCAACTGTAAAACGAGCGCGTTCTCCCCAGCCACGGGTGTCATGTTCACGAGCAAGACATTCGACGGTTCAAGTGTGAGTATGGGTTCTTCCAATGCCGGTTGATCATTCTCCACTCCGGGAGGAAATACACGGCTTAGCAGAGGGATTCGATTACTCCAGCCATATTTCGTCGCGAACTCAATACTTGGATCATCGGATGAAGTAAGGTGATAGCTCCATTGAAAGCCACCAAGCTGATACGCATTAAAGTTGGTGACCCAGTAATTATTCATTGGCCAAGTATAGATATGATTACTTTCTGGCAAGGCTCCAGCAGTGAATCGTCCCAAGTTGATGTTCCCGAACTGCATCAGTGGTATCTCCGGGCTCCCAAGTATGATTTGAGCGGAAGTATTCCGTACGGATACCATATTTTGAACCACGTTCCAATCATTTACCGAGCCAGGGATCTGATCCTTTACTGCTTCGATTGTTCCCCCGGGAACATCAAAAAATATTTTTGCATCTTCCATTTCAAAAGGGAAAGAGACATAGAGTGCTTCGGGCGTAATCACCAGTTTTTTGTTTAATTCATACGCGAATTTCACCTGTTTGCTCGTGTTAAACAGCTGCAGTTCAAACTTAAAATTATCCCTTCCCTCTCCCGCTGGTGTAGTTCCTTTGAAGCGGTATGTATCCCATATTTCACCCTTTGTATACCCTTCATATATTATCTCTTCCGGCGGTAGGCGCTTGAAGTTCCCCGGCTCCTTTCTATCGAGTGCTCCTCTTGGGTCTTGGTCTATTTCGTAGATCAGTTCACCCATTTTCCATTCACTTTCCGTCGAAATCAGGTTTTTATTCAATTCTTTATCGAACCATTCAGTAACCACTCCCCTATCGACATCCAACGCGATGCGATACCACTGGTTTTCTATCCTTACCACATCATCGTTACCCGTGTCGGGTGCCTGAACGAATTCCTCTTCATTCCCTCTCTTTTCACTCTCGATATGAATAGTGTAATGCTTTGTTCCCAACGGAGGTGCCTTCTCTACCCATAACGCCCAATAAGTTGCATCTGTATACGATTTCACAACTTGCAGTTTAGCTTCTTTTCCATTTTCGTCCCTTACAGTTACCTTCTTATCTAGTGGGATCACTTCATGGTCGGCATAGATAACCGTATAGGTACTATTCTCCCAATTAAGAGGGTTAATCAGCGCGATGGTTCCCTGTTTAGTATCTCGAGGGATATATTGTTGCAACAAACCAAGAGCCGTTTCGCCGATGGGCCGAGATCTTCGATATGCTTCCCAAGCATAGGCAGCTTTATGTTGCTGTTGTTGCATCGTTTCCACGTGAAACGGCTCTTGTACACTAGCATGAAAGCCAAAAGTATGTTCACCGTAGAACAAGAGGGCTTTGTTCGTGTCTTCTATCTCTTTGAAAACGGTGGGATGGATTTCTGCTCCCAATATCCTAGCCATGGAGAGACCGGCTTGGTTAGCGATGATATCCGCTTGCGCGTAGCGGTTCATCGCCAATTCACGAGCGGCAGAGCCAAAACCGTCGGTCCACCAGTCCGGCCATGCCGCACGGTATGTCTCCAAACTAGCGCCATACTTCTCTTCGATTATTTCCATGAATTCGGAAGCCACGGCCAGTCTTAGTTTAGGGAACTCGTATTTTTCGTTCCATCGTCTAACTATTTCGCAAGCTGCTGTTGAAGGAGGAGAGTTATCTGTAAAGTATCCTGAAAACTGAATCGACGTGATGTGGTGGGGGTATTCTTTGTCTTCTAACTCAACGAGATAATCAAACATCTTGTTTTCAAATCCTTCAAAATTCCCTTTTTCTAAATCCATGAAGTTGCCATACATGTAATGTTCCGCGCGATAGGCAAGCATTCTTTTACCTGAGGGAGACTCCCACCAGAAAGCGGTTGGCTTATCAAAAGAAATCAACGCTTTATGGCCGTGTGTTCCCATAATGAGGTATTTGACACCCAGGTCCGGGAAAAAATCGCTGAAGTTCCACGCGATTCCGTTCACATCATTTTGCATAGCTGTTTGTACGTTTATCCCCTCCTCTTTAAAATTACCCAGTGGGTAGAGCGAATAAGCCAGCTCTTGTTCGCCTGGTATTTCGTCGTAATTAAAATACATGGCAGTCAACTCTATCCTTCCTTCTTCGAGTCGTTTTTTCAGGCGATTCACCTGCTCCCTTGGGCGGGTACGAAGATACTCGCTCACCGACCAAGCCGTCTCACAGGTCCATCTAAATTGTGCGTCATCCGGAAGATGATCTGTCAAGTCGCAGTAATCTAGCGCGTAATCGATGATCCGCATATGTTCTGAGAGAATCTCATGCTGTGGCCGGGTATATCCTATATCGGTATGGGTGTGTTGTACGAAGTTCACCTGCCACTCTTTAGCCGGTGTTATTTGCAGGGTGGTATCACATATTATTTTTTGGCCCTCTTGAATCCGGGTTTTCATCTTTCGGTTTGTGCTCACTTTTGGTATTCTTACTTCCACCCAGTTATCCCCTGCATTCAGGTCCACTTGTTGGGTAGTTTTCCCCACGTTTATAGTTACGCGGCGTGGCGTACTACCGGTATTCACTACCCTTAATCTAATCGGTTGGTGGAGTGTTTCCATCACTCGGACTAGAGCGGGAAGTACTTTAACTTGTTGTAACCGGATCGTGCCAAGGGGAGGATTCGAACCCAGTTCATCGTGTCCCGCTGTTGCAATAGCATCGTGGGTGAACCCTCCAAGCAGTATCAGTATCAACATTATAAACAAGTTGACTACTTTAATCTTTTTGTTTTTCATCACATTTGTTTTTCATCACGTTTGAAATCAACTAGGTGTTTATTTCACTTTATTCAAGTAACTGTTATCCTTGAAAATTTTCGTCAATTCAGCTACCACTGGTTTCGGGTTTCCATCAAAATCAATAATGGATGTATTTATCGGGCAGGGGAAGCTATCGTGTCCCATCCAGATAAGGAATCCTCCGCATCGAGGGAATCTATCCTTTGATGCTTTCACGGCAATACTTAACCCTTCCTTTTGGCGTGTTTGGCTCCACTCAACATACGCGTCTATACTTTCAGGATCATTCCCTTGCCCCACGTACTCGCTCCAATCGATCCACCAATTGACCACACGCCAGAGTGGATTCTCGATATTCGCGGGTAAAAGTGCCAATTCTCCTTTGTATTTTTGCATCATCTCCGTAGACATTGCCCCAGGCACTCCTGCCTCTGAATGCATCAATGCATCGCTATCTTCCCAATATTTCCTGACCGCGTTCATGGTGTTGTCGTGCTCTGTGAAAGGCAAGTTCCACGGACCATGGACGTCCCAGTTAATTCCTTTTCCAAAGGTATTGTAATTCGCGTAAATACTAGGTCCGGAAGGAGATCCTGGAACGAATTTCCGTGTGGGATCCATTGCTATTACCACGTCTTTCATGGCGGCAATCATCCGGTGTTTATCTGTTACTGGTGCCGTATCTCCTATTTCATACAGTTCATTGCCCGCGCACCATATCATCAAGCTCGCGTGATGATGAAGGCGAGAGACATAATGGGTTACTATTCGGGTGATGGAATAAATTTCTTCTTCTCCTTCCGGTGGGTAGTTCTCTAATCCTGACGAGCTCAAAGGGAAATCTTGCCAGATAAGAATTCCCAACTCATCGCACAGATCATACAGCCAATCTTTTTCAGGGAAACCTCCTCCCCATATACGGATTGTATTTATACCCATATCTTTATACGTCTGTAACAGCTTCGAGTAATCCTCTTTCTTGAGATCGGCAAAATTAGGGCGAATTGGGGTCCAGTTGACACCTTGGATAAAGAAAGGCTGATCATTTATACTACAAATCCATGGATCGGCTTCGGGTGCTGCTCCTTCACATGGCAGCCACTCCAAGCTTCTAAATCCAACCCTTTTATTCTCCTGTTGAGTCACCTTCCCTTTTTCGTCTACCACGGTCAATTGAAGATTGTAAAGGGGTTGTTCGCCCAATCCATTCGGGTACCATCGTTTTATTTTAAGATCATTCCACTTTTTTGTAGAAGTTAACTCCAGAGCATCGATACTTTCATCTAGTATTTTCTTACCATTCAAATCACTGAGTTCTATTTTTACATTCCCCTTCAATGCCGCAGCGTTTGGAAACGCCCTTACCGACAAGCTTCCTATTTCTCTTTTTTTATCCGCGCTCGTCAAAATTTGTACTTGTTCTAGTACCGCGTCATATTCATTTGCCACTTTCAGGTATACATCATCCCAAATCCCGGTTTGCACGATCCTTGGCATCCAGTCCCATCCATAATTAAACCTGGGTTTCCAATCACTAATCTTCGATGTCCATCCTATTTGCGCCAAGTTCTCAGGAGGGCATTCAAAGACAAATGCCAAGGTATTATTGCTCTCTTTCAAGAATGCAGATATCTCGAAAGTATAGGGGATGAACGCGTTATTGAATCGCCCCGCTTCGTTTCCATTCACCATAAGGAATCCTTTATAATCCAACCCTTTGCAATGAATTTCTATATTTCCTTGCCTATCTTCGATCCATGCATCGGGTATCTCTGTCACAACCAACCAGTGCCTGTTCTCGATCCACTCGTTGTTGCGATAATCAATACCTATGGTCCAATCGTCTATAAATCCAGCTTTCAACAAAGCTGCTTGGACAGAGCCGGGCAATTTCATTGGTATATCCACGTATTCGGCCCAATTCCCTTCGAGGTGCTCGAAGTTAAAATTCATCCTCCACACGTTTGGGCGATATCCCCACAAGCGCCAATCCAAGGATGAGACATCCTGGACTTGTGCATTGAGTGAGTTTGTCTTAAAAAAAAGTGGAGAAAAGCATACGATGCATAGTACGAATAAGATATTCACTTTTTTCATTTCCGATTAGTTTTTATTATTTAGCTCTTTAGTTAGTATTCAATGTTCATTATACTGTTTCCAATCCCCATGTTTTGTTCACCGTGTATTGTTCACCATGTATTGTTCACCATGTTTTGCTTACCATTTATATTCACAGTGCTTTGCTCTCCGTGTTTTGCTCTCCATGTTTTGCTCTCCGTTTTTGTTCACCGTTTTTGTTCACCGTTTACTCGCGTTATTCCTACAACTTCTGTAGCAAAGTAAGCTAAACCGGTTAACTTATTATTTGAAAAAATTTAACGCGTTATTGAAATCCTCAAAGAGAAAAACTGATTTCAGCATCCAACACGCGCTGTATTGGGGGTTTTCTCCCATTTATTTGTTCCATCAATATATCTACTGCATTTTCTCCCATTTCTTGAATGGGTTGTTCAATATAATTGATAGGTGAGTTGAGTATCGAGAAAGAATCAATTTTATCAAAACAGAGCACTTCCATATCTTCAGGAATTTTGATACCTTCTCGATGTATATATTTCATCCCTGTTGTAAAAACACGTTTAGAGGAAAAAAACAGGGCTTCTACCCTTTCAGGGTTATTTTTCAGTTCGATGATTGCTTGTTCAATCTGTTTTTCCTGATCCTCGTAATTGATATCTTTAATGAGTGCGGTATCCAACAGTTCGTACCGATCCAATGCGTCAATATATCCTTTACGTCGATCAACAAGAGCATTCACGTTCATATTGTAACAAATGGAAGCTATTTTTTTCAATCCTTTATGAATAAGAAGTTCGATAGCCTTTTCGGATGCCTTATAATTGTCAATTACGATATAACTAGCATCCACACCAGGGAAGTACCTATCCACTTGCACTACCGGAATACGTCTTTTAATAATCCTTTCGACTATCTCCTGTCCTTCTGCTACCGGCACAAGAATGATTCCGTCAATTTGTTTATTCAGCAGAGTAGTAACGGCATTATTAAATTCTTCTAAACTCTCGTTTGTATTGCTGGTGATGACGGTATAGCCGTATTTCTTGGCCTGTTCCTGAATATAAAATGTGAGTCGTCCAAAAAACTCATTGGAAATATCAGTGACTATCACCCCGATTGTCATGGTAGTACCCGTGCTTAGGCTTCGAGCTATATCGTTCGGGTAATAGTTCATTTCAGCCGCCATCTTTTTGACCTTATTGGCTGTTTTCTCACTTACCCTGCTTCCTTTAGCCTTACCACTAAGAACAAGCGAAACGGTTCCTTTAGAAACGCCCAATTTGTCCGCTATATCTTGCATTGATACTTTCTTCATTCCATTAATTCTGTCTGAAAAACTTAAACCGGTTAACCAGCCTTGCATTTCTACAAATACAAAGTATGCTAAAAAACCCATCCAATACAAAACGATTAATCATATTTAATTATTTTTATCTTAATCCAATCCGACTTTCCGATTCTTTCACCATCCCACCCACGTTGTTAGCATTAAATTACTGCTCGTCATCAACTTTCCAACTATATTTTTTGTGTTCTTTTCGGATTTTACGGAAAGAGCGCTGAATAACATTTTGAACGGACTGGTAATTCATCTCCATCATTTCCGCAATTTCCGTCAATGACAACTCTTCCACGTATCGTAGGTAGAGCACCTCGTACTGCTTAGCAGTTAATAGACTCAGCATAGCACGCACCTCTTTCTGAATATTTTCTTCGTGTTCTTTTCGAATGAAATCGTGTTCTGCCGAGTGTACCACAAGACTACGATCGTCGTGATAAAAAGAGCTGTTTTTTTTATTATCACGAAAAATATTAAGTAACTCATTCCGCATTGCACGTAGAAGATAATACTTAAAGCCGCTCATCTCTAATTCCGATCGGTGTTGGTATATTTTCACGAACACATCATGAATACAATCTTTAACAAGGTCTTTGTCCAAGGTGAAACATAAGCCATATGCAAATAAATCCTGCACATGTGCAAGATATATTTTTGAAAAAGCGCTCGGATTTGTAATTAAATTCAACAAGGACTACCCGCTCCGACCTTCAGGATTGAAAGGTCCAGTCACGCTAAAATTGTATGATGTCAATTTAAATCGAAACTGATGATACTGATCGTGTGTTTTTTGACTAGATTCCGACAGGGATTACCGTACACCCTTACCGTGAACTGTCTCCTTCAATAAGGGGTGATGGATGGAAAATTCATAAAAGTTGAGCTTGGTTCTGGAGAACATAAACTGGTTATAAATTAACTAAGAAACGATTGTTATGGAACTTCATTTATTTTGGATATTATCTTTTGTGAGCTCTGTTTTTCACGTGATGGCATGCGAAAACACCCCCAGCGGATTATTATGTAATCTTATGTCTCAGCCAGAGCTAACGGTGATCACAACCCCTCAGCCACAGTTTGGGTGGGTTGTACCAACCGGGAATAAGAACGAAAAACAAAAAGCATATCGAATTCTAGTAGCCTCTTCCATTCAATTACTTAATGATAATATAGGAGACTTCTGGGATAGCGGAAAACAAGACACTAGCCAATCTCAACATGTCTTGTATAACGGGAAAAAGTTGCAACCCTGGTCCACTTATTACTGGAAAGTTGCGTTTTGGGATAAGAATAATAACGAGTCCTCGTTTAGTCGACCCCAACAATTTAACACGGGTGAATTCGGTCGTGTCCGTAGTTGGCCCGGAGAAAGTCGTTGGGTCAAAATCGAAAATGGGACAAACAATTCCTGGACACTTGAAGATCGTACACCCATCCGTTATCATAAAAGGTATCCTCAAAAGATAATACGTCACGGAGAGAGTAAATGGTTTATCGATTTTAAGACCTCTACGTTTGCATATGCTACCTTTTTGATCCATTGGCCGGAAACAGAAGCAAACGAAGATATGGAAAAAATAATAAAAGTAAGTATAGGAGAAAAGGCAATCGGGGACTCCATCGATCGGGTTCCCGGTGGAGGAGTCCTGTTTAAAGAGTATTCACTGAAAATAAAGCCTGGAAAGCATGAATATACGCTAGAAATTCCTCGCTTTGTTTCTAATTATCCTCATAGCCAAGAAATGCCGAATCACATGCTGGAGGTAATACCGTTTCGTTACTGCGAGGTAGATTGCGATAGCGAGTCAATCATTCTGTTGTCTGTTGCTCAGCATGCACCGCATACAGTATTTGATGATCACGCTTCGAGTTTTTCATCCTCTTCTGATTTATTAAATAAGATATATGACCTATGCAAATACTCAGTTAAGGTAAATACTTTCAACGGAGATTACGCTGCTAGTCAAAGAGAACGGATGATGTATGAAGCTGACTCTTATATTCATCAAATGGGCCATTATGCCGTTGACCGGGAATTTTCAGTAGCTCGATATAGTCTTAAAAATATGATTTTTCATGCAACTTGGCCTACAGAGTGGATCTCTCACTCTATAATGATGGCGTGGGCCGACTATTTATACACAGGCAATAGCGATATCATCGAAGAATTTTATGATGATTTGAAACACAAGACACTCATTGCGTTAACCACCGACAAGGAGTTGATCAGTACGCGCACCGGTCTTCAAAACAAGGAATTTCTCGCATCCATCTATTTTAATGGATCGGAGTTAAGGGATATTGTCGATTGGCCACATGGTTCTATGTCGGAATTAAAAGGGGGTGAAACTGATAATTTCGATTTTCAAAATTATAACACCGTGGTGAATGCATTTCATTATCACACCTTGATATTAATGTCTAAAATAGCTGAGGCTCTGAACAAGAAAAATGAAGCCGCACTATTTACATCGCGTGCTTTAAAGGTTAAAAATGCATTTAATCATTACTTGTTTGATACAACAAATGAAATTTACGTGGACGGGATAGGATCAACTCATGCATCACTTCATAGTAATATGTTTGCTCTAGCATTTGATCTTGTTCCTGATTCAAAAAAAGAAAAAGTCATAGAGCACATAAAAAGTAAAGGTATGGCATGCAGTGTGTATGGAGCAAATTATTTACTGGAAGCTCTTTTCGATGCCGGAGAAGCCGAGTACGCTCAAAGCCTACTGACCTCTACTTCAGATAGAAGTTGGTACAACATGATACGGAAAGGCTCTACAATGACTACGGAGGCATGGGATAACAAGTATAAAAGCAATAATGGTTGGAGCCACGCGTGGAGTTCCTCACCTGTTCATATTCTACCCCGCAAACTCATGGGTATTGAGCCTTTAGCCCCCGGTTTTAAATCCATCCAAATTAAACCTGCTATATCATCTTTAGAGTGGGCCTCTGTGAAACTTCCTACAATCAGGGGAGAGATTAGAGCAAAATACACACGCGCTGCCGATCACTTTAATTTATTTATATCCATTCCCGGAAACACCTCGGCAAAGGTATTGCTCCCGGCAAAACAAGAAGTGTTAGATGTTTTAATCAACAAGATTCCTACTAAGGATTATGAAATCAATGATCAATATATAGTCATAAACAACATCGGGTCTGGCGAACACGAGTTCGAGGTGAAATATAATCTTTCAGATCACCCCTAGTTATTCAATAATAACATGGATGCCTGCCTCCTCATATTCTTTGAGATATTGAGGGTCTATGTCATCGTTCGTGATAAGATGATCAATCTTCGAAAAAGGAACAAACTTTACAAACGAGCTTCGCTCAATCTTAGATGAATCACACACGAGGAATACTTCATCAGCATTATCGGCCATTTTAAGTGTAATTGAAGCCTCTTTCTCATCATACGAGCTCAATCCACCAGTAAGTGAAACACCATCGGCACCAATAAAAGCTTTATTGGCGTGATATTGAACGATATTTTTGCTTGCTAACGGACCATACATTGCCTTTCTTTCTACGGCTACCTCGCCTCCAATAAGGATCAACTTGACATTTGTAGAGTCGAATAGTTCGGAAACCACGGGCAGGGAGTTTGTGATAACTACGAGAGAATCCAATCTCTTGATATATTTTGTAAGATGAAAAAGGGTCGTCCCGCAATCGATGAATATAATATCATTATTCTTTATATAATTCGCGGCAATCTGGCAAATTTTCTCTTTTCGCTGCCAGTTTTGATTGATCTTTACATCATATGAAAAAAGATGGTTATTGATTTTTGACTTTGTAGCCCCCCCATGGGTCCTAACAAGTGCTCCTTCGCTTTCTAATTCAATTAAATCTCGACGGATCATTCTTACGTGGACTTGCTATATCCAGGAGTCACACAAAAATTCATCGAAGTAACTATGTCGGGCTACGAAAAAACGTTCGGCGATAAACTGGGAACCGAGATCAAGGGCGTCTTTACAGATGAACCCAACGTGGCAAGCCCCGGAGGAATGCGATGGACACCCGACCTCTTTGAGGTTTTTAAAGAGCAGTGGGGATACGATCTAAAGAGCCTGCTGCCTTATCTTGGTGAAACCGAAGGGAACTGGAAACAGGTCCGTCATAATTATATGGAGACACTCACCCAAATGTTTATCGACCGTTGGGCGAAACCTTGGTTCGAGTATTGCGAGAATAAAAACATGCTGTGGACCGGCCATTACTGGGAACATGGATGGCCCGATATGTCTCACGGGGGAGACAACATGGCCATGTACGCGTGGCACCAGATGCCCGCGATTGATATGCTATTCAATCAGTTCAACGACCAAAACCCACAAGCACAGTTCGGAAATGTACGGGCTGTGAAAGAGTTGAGCAGCGTGGCAAACCAGATGGGATACGTGCGAACACTCAGTGAAACATACGGTGGAGGAGGATGGGACGTGACATTCGAAGATCTGAAAAGATTGGGGGACTGGCAATACGCTCTTGGAGTTAACTTCATGAACCAGCACCTCTCTCACATGACCATCACCGGTGCACGGAAATATGATTATCCACCCGTCTTCACCTCGCTCTCTCCCTGGTGGCGTAACTACGGGACACAAAACGATTATTTTGCGCGGTTATCGCTGCTCTTGAGCCAAGGCGAACAAATCAACGATATTCTCGTCCTCGAACCGACGACCACCGCGTGGCTTTACTATTCCTATATTAAAGGACATCCAAAAACAATGGAGATTGGATCCAATTTTCAACAATTCGTCACTAAAATCGAAAAAAGTCAAGTGGAGTACGACCTTGGATCCGAAAACATTATTAAAGACAATGGTCGAATAAAAGGAAAGTCATTCGTAGTAGGGGAAAGGGAATATAAAAAGGTGGTAATCCCTCCCATGACCGAGAACCTGAACAGGATCACGTTCCAACTATTGAAAAAATTTGTTGAAGAAGGTGGTACACTGATCGCGTTCTCCTCACCTACCCTAGTGGATGGAAAAGAGAGCGACGAGTTGGCGCGTTTTTTCAATGAACACTCTTCACGTATATTATCGTACACCGAGGAATCAACGGAACAGGCCATACAAGAACAACTCCAGAATAATAAAATCAAATTTACTGATTTGGTGGGAAACGATCTCTATCACCACCGAAGAACCTACGAGGATGGTGAACTGCTGTTTTTGGCAAATTCATCGTTGACTGAAACAGCGGAAGGAAAAGTATCGATCCAAGGTAAAGCATTGCTGGAAGTAGACGCGACGACAGGTGATATTTTCACGCTCCCTCATAAACAAGGTGATCCGTTCGTTGAGACCAAGTTTGTCTTACCCCCCGCCGGAAGCCTCGTTTTGTTCTGTCCAAACTCAATGCCGAATGACTACCCGCGGAAACAAACACGATCAAATGGAACTCAAATAAAGGCCGATGGTCCGGTAAAAATAAAAAGAATCCAGGACAATGTACTTACTATCGATTTCTGTGACCTCTCCGTGAACGGCAAACAAATAACAAACGATCATCTCGACAAGAACCTCTATACGGTGGAAGCAAGTATACACCTTTTCAAGCACTTCGGAATGGCTAATCCATGGAACTCAGCCATTCAATACCGCCAGGATATCGTGGAAAAAGACACCTTCCGCAAGGGAGACGTAAGAGTGACATATCACTTCATTGTCGCCGGTGATATAAACGTCAATAGCCTACGATTGGTGGCGGAACAACCCGAGGTCTGGAACGTAAGCATAAACGGAAGCCCCGTGAAAGCAGACCCGGAAGAAAGATGGCTCGACTCACGGTTTGGGGTATATGATGTAGGCAGTAAGGTGAAAATGGGAGTGAACAGTGTGGAACTTAGCGTGCAGCCGATGAGCATCTACGCGGAAATAGCACCGGTGTTTGTCGTGGGTGATTTCGCTCTCGAGCCCGCGAACAGGGGATGGATAATAACTGAACCGGATAGAGAATTGGGCTTGGGCATGACGGTCCTGCCCACTACCTCATCGCGGAAGAGAAGGTACGCTTGGTTCCTTTACCCGTGTATCACGGTAAACCAGGTACGGGGCTCTCCATACAGACATCAGTAAAGAATGGCCCCGTAACACTGTTATCGGTCGTAGAAGGAAATAACGGCATTTCGTTACTGGCAGCAGATGGAGAATCGGTACCCGGACCTATCTTGAACATCGGTAACCTGAACAGTAGGTACAAGTTTTCTCTTTCAGCAAAAGAGTTCATCAGACAATGGAGTATGGTAGGTCCTTCTCACCACTGCTCAATTGGGGTGGGGCATGTATCCGGTGTGCTGAAAAAATATGCTTTTATGCTCGGTATCCCCATAACTGTATTGGATTAATAGGATCACCATTCAATTTCGACCCACCGTGTTTTCCATTCACCCCAGGTTCCCACGCCGTACGCGTAGGAGATAAAGCTCCGGGTTCCTGTTTTGATGTGACCCTTTCCATCTCCACTCCACCCGCAATTGTGAAGACCGGGCATCAGGTTTTTTCTCACTTCACCTGTTTTTTTGAATTCTATCCCATCATCCGATTGCCAGATGACGAGGTAGCCGTTTTCGGTCATCCGCTCGGCTGTATGGATTGCCTGAAACTTTTTGGTGTCTTCCCGGTATTTCACATCCGCGTGATCTGCACCGGATATGGCGCTTTTGTCTATTGCTACTCCCCGGTATGTCAACGAACCCGGCCAGTTGGCATCATCCGCGGGAGCGGTTGCCACACGGGTGGTGGTTTTCTCGTCATTCCATGAATAGTAGAAGTATATGGTATTATCCACTACCACGATGGAGGGTTCCCCGGCCCCGAATTTCGTGGGATCGCCATCATACAGGATCACCGGCTTGGGGTTATCTCCCCATTTTTCGCCATCCCATTTCTCCCAAGGACCTGCCGGCCCTTTACTACGCGCTATGTAGACATTATTCTGCGTCATCGCGATGTTTTCCGTGGAAGTATACCCGATGTAATAGTAACCGTTCCAGTAGGCTGCTCCCGGGTCGCAGACTGAATAGTGATCGGAGGTAAATTCCGTGGGCTTGAGCGACATCACTTCCTCGGTCCAAGTAACTCCATTATCGGTAGAACGTTGATAGGAGGCTTGATCCCAGAAGATATCCCCGCTGGTCTTTTCTTCGGCCCACATCGCCTCCCAGTGTTTACTCTCCGCGATGGGTTCTCCTCCGCGATAGCTGGTGGCTCCCCTCACGTCACCTTCACGAAGCCATACGCCAGAATGCTCGCTGAGGCTTTCCGATAATTCCCATAAATAGGTGCCGGGAGGGAATTTTATATCGTTGGTTACTCCAAGCTTCTCACCGTCTTTATAATTGACAAATTTCTCCATTGCCACCGGGTCCTGTTTCACCACTTCAGCGTAACTCATGTTGTTGTCGTCCCACCGGAACAGTTTCAACGTAAGGCCGCAAGGCTGTCCGTGCCAGTTTGGACTCACTACCATCACTCCCCAGAAGGGGACATCCGCGGTGAATTTCTGACCCACGGTACCGTACGCCGACACCGGAAAGGCTTCGTTTTTTCCTGTTTTGTCGTGAAGCTCGTTCCAAGAGCCATACGAATCGCCCACGGCAGCAAACCACGCGTCAATGGAACCGTCGTCATTGATAATAATGGATGGCCCGTAACGATAATTTGCACCGTTATAGATATCCCACCCGCTACCTTTTAATTTGAAGACCGTGTTTGATTCCTTGATGATTTCCTCCTCTTTTTTCTCCTGCTCCCCGCAAGAAGTCGAAAACAAAATAGATAGCACGAATATAAACAGCAGTACTCGTGGCAATACACAAGACAGTACACGTGGTAGAACACGCGCCAATACATGCGACGGTACACACGGCAATACACGGGTCAATACACGCGACGGTACACGCGACATGCCTTGCATCCTAATTGGTTCCATAGTTCAATGAATATAAAATGGCTGCTTCAATATTGATGGCACTTTCCCAAGGCCTGTAATTACAACCCATGGGAGCACCATCGCGGTAATATTCAACCCAGGCACCTGTCTCATCCACAACCGACATCATATCATCCAGTATGGTACTGGCAAGCGCGTCTCCGTTTTTAGCCAACGCGTACAGCAAAAATCCATACTCGTAACCAATGGTGATGTTCGATTCTTCCCGGGAGGATACCTGCCCTTTCCGAATATAATTATCCTTAATAAGGGAGAGATTATGCTTCAGAACACTCTTCGAAATCAATTCCGAACCGAAATACTCGGGGGTTAAAGCCAACGAAGGAAGAAAATAGATATTCCTATCTATCGCGGGAAAGGTCAATCCTTGGGCTATACACAGGGGGCAAAGGTAATTACCTTTGACGTCCTTCCGGGTATCCAATACACCGTGGGAGCCCGCGCAGAAGCCGTGCCTGAAGGGAGGCATCTCTTCTATGGTCATCCTCGAGGGATTATTGGCCATGATCTGGTCATCGGAAATAAAGTTATGATGGAAAGTGCTCTTCGTGCTTTCAACTACAGCCCAATTGCTCACTATCTGCTCGCTATTCCAGAAAGAGTGTTCCTCGATAAACGGAATCAAGTAATTTCCTGACTCGATAAACAGCAGTGTGGCCTCGGCCGATCCATCGTTGAGAGCACTTCGTGGCAAGATTCCTCCCGCCACATACGTTTCGTCTCCATTAAAAGGGAGCATTCCCTTTATAAGATTTTTTTTCTGAGCCTGCCACGCCCATTCTAACATCGGAAAGATCTCCTTCACGAAGGCGATGTCCTTCGTTTTTTCCAAGTAATCAAACGCCTGTATGATCAGGTAACCGGTAATCTCCACTTCGTCGTTTTCATGCTGATGAAATACCCCAGGGACTCCTATGGCCTGAGCATTACGAATATACCCGAAATCTTTCCAAATGTCCCAATAAAAATCAAGAATTTTCCTGGCTTCTTCAAAATACCCCATGGCAAGAAAACCCCTGGAAACGCCGTACTGATCCCTTACATACCCTAAATGGTACGCGTGACCTGCTATCACACTTCCCTGCGAGGCTTGTTGTGTTTTTAAGATGACCGCCACATTATCTATCTGTTCGAGGATCTCCTTTTTATTAGGGAGACTTTCAGGAATCAATTTTTCAAAATCAAACCTTCTTCCTGTATATTCAAGCCAATAGGCTTTTGTTCGCTTTAAAAGCGACTCCGTATGGACATGTTTGACCAAATCGGTATTCTCTTCGCATTCCTGGAAAGTGGATCCACCAATTATAAAGAATTCGCTCTTACCGGGTTTTACATGGAGCGAGTAATTGAAGTCTCCTTGTTTGACCAAGCTTGCATTCCCTCGAGCATAGATATGTTGGAATTGTTCGTAAGGGTACGGGTAATTGCTATAAATCGATAACGTCCGGTTATTGTGTACAAGTAGAGAAGAGCTCCCCTCCTCCTTGCTAGAATAAGCGTCCTCGGCAAGTGTGATTTTCTCATCTTCAGCTATGTTGATATCCGCGGTAAATCCGATGAAGCAATCAATAATCCTCGCGAAAACAGCCGATTCGCTATCGATGAAATCAGTCATTTGTGCCATTATCTCTCCATCCTTATAGATGGAGTGCTGCCAAATCGCGGTGCCCTTTTTCCTCGTGCTCACGGTGGAATCGCCTTCATTAATGATCAACGTGAGGTACGAAGGGGAACTATATCCCGGGCCAAAGATGCTCTCGATATCGGCACCTTGCCCGAAGGCACAATAATTCCCATTTCCTAAACAATGAAGCTGGGTAGGTTTATTGGCCCCCACGAGAGGTGCCAATAATGCAGCGATGAAGAAAAAGCCCCATACCGTGACCCATCGGGAGAGATACCCAGGCGACATCGCTATTTTTTGCTTCTTTAATTTACTCGCTTGGGGCATAATCCTCCAAGACAATTGTTCCAATTTTATATCTTTTTTGTCCATCATCTGTTGAATAGGGTAATTCGTATATCGGGGCCCCATCTTTTCTACCCACAGAAACAAACAAGTCATACGTGCCTGGTAGGCAGGTCCTAGAAAAACGGCCCTTTGAATCGCTGTACATCGGTGCGATAGTAAAAGTGGAAGAAATATGTTTAATCGCGGGTTGGCCCAGGGGCATCACGGCCAGCTCTTTCACATCAAAAGCGGCATCCACCACAGTAGCGACAATGCCGCCCTTTTCGTCTTTTAACGTGTAACAGACATGCCCTCCCCTGTAACAGGGTGCCACTCCCACGTTGCTCATTTTGCATTGGATGGTAAAGGGTTCCCCCTTTTTAATAGAGGTGGGCCAGGTGATTTCAGGAACGTTCAGCCGGTACCCGATCCGCCTATTTATTCTACTGATGATGCTCTTGTTGGCCTCGTGAAAGAGATCGGGCCACCAGTGGATGGAGAGGTACGACGCGTGGTAGTCTTCTACCGCCTTAATAAGCAGCTCTTCATCCCACGCTCCACGCTGCACCGACCCGCCGTAATGCTCATGCTCCAGCACGATGGGCAGGGTGGGCCAAAAAAGTTGAGCCAGCTCACTATGGTACCAGTGATTGGGCTCGGGTTGCACTAGAATGCTATCGTCGTGGATACTCACTCCTCGCGAAAACGCGTAATCAGTAATCGGAAAGCGCTCTCCCCTCGTGTTGTGCCCCACGTAATCGTCAGAGATACATAAAAGGGTGTTCTTGAAATGTTGACAATAGATATCTATCATTCTCTTTTGAGTCTCGAACCCCCACGAGTGGCCATGCTTAGGGGTAGTGAGCTCGGTGTGCCCCTCCCCCCACATACCGTAATGACCAATAAAAACGTACTCTACATCGGGATTGGAATCGTATCTGTCCGCGAATACTCGAACAAAATTATCCACCTTCTCTAAAAAAATAGGATCATCGTACTCCGGTTCCAGGTATCCATCCACTTCATAGAATGTAGCCCCGGCATCAAACACCCATTTTGGGGTACCCGACTCCATCCAGTTCTCCGTGGCTGTAATACAGAAACCAACTTTCCCACCTCTACTGATCCATCTCTGCGCGGGGGTATCGAGGATTTCCCATATAAACTCCCCCTCCTTCGGCTCTATAAAAGACCAAGGTATGCGGAAAAACACCGTATTCATGCCAGGAAAGTACTGGACGGTGTCCGATGGTTCCAGCTTTGACCCGTAATTTTGAAAAAGATTGGAGTAGTAGTAGGTCACCCACCCCATACCGGGATTGATCAACGCCTCTCCGCTATCCTTCAGCATCGCCTTCGCTACTTTATCGCTTACACTCGTGGTTACCGAGCTGTTTGCATGACTCGGCACCATGGTTCCACCCATACGATTATAAGAGTTTTCGGGACTATTAGCATGCAAGTTCGCGGCTAAGCCCATGGATGAAGCCCCGATAAATTTCAAGAAATTACGTCTGTTTGTCTTCATACTATTTATTCAATGGCCACGAAAATCCTGTAGAGAGATTAATAATTAGATATTTCGCTATCCAGCCAATTAAAGTGATTAATAAAAAACTGCCGGTCACACTCCACCTCTTTCTCGTACGAGCCGAGCGGTATCCCACCCACGCTCACTTTGGTGTTTAGTATATCCCATCTACGGAAATTCAGTTCCTGGGATTTATCCAACAGCTCCACGGTGTCGTCAAAGTAGGCAAGTAGATCGTCGTACACGTTAATTCTTTGCCACTCCTCTTTTATCTTCTGTTTGAACGCGGGGTCTTGCAGCAACGTATCGAAATAGAAGTCGCGATTCCACACGTAATAATTAGCCGGTCGAGGTCTTGCACCATCGTACCAACCAATTCCTAGCGACCACTCGAAATCCCACACGGGCCCCATCACGATTTTGGAGTCGCCCATATCATCTTTGGTCAGGTAGATATTCGTATCGATGTTCGCGAGGATATTTTGAAAAAGAAACCACAAGACAAAACTGTTTGTATCTATATATTTCGCGTAGCCGGTTTCCGGGTCATTATAATCCTCGGTTTCGAGCACCGCTTCAAATTCATCCACGTAGTCTTTAATATAGTGCCACTGTTCATCCGTTAAGTCCTCCTCTGGATCGGGATTTTTAAAAGAATAGCCATACTCACGAGAGGAAACAAAATAGTTGGGTTCTTGCAAGTAGTATCCGTCCCGTTCAAATAGATACCCATCTTTAGGAATGCTCACCCTGTTTTTGTCTTGCTTTACATGTTCCACCAGCTGGTAGTTGCCCATGTACTCGTCATTCAAAACCACTTCAACAAACCTTGAATCGGGTGTCCACGGGAACTCCAGCAGCTCACTGAGCTTAAGCGATATACCTGTACGCAACAGCGATTTATCGCAATAGTTGGCCAATAGCGCCCAGTCTTTGTGTTCGTTCATTCCCAGGAGCGCCGATTTATCGTCCAATTTTATTCTGTACGGTTTTTTCGGGTAAGTCCACGTGGCATTCCCTCTTCCTCGAATTCTCAATGGATGGCTCGATACCGTTTCGCCACTCTCTTTAATGGTCATTGTTGCATTCACGTAGTTATCCTTCGAGTCAATCACGGCATGGTCTTCCGTGACTATATACAGAACAGGGAGTCCGGTCTCTATAAGGTCGCCTTCAAAAACGACTTCGAAAGTCTTGCTCCTGTTTCTTGCTGTAACGGTAGCCGTAGATGTACCTTTCTTGAACACATCGGAAGACCAGCTGACGGTAAAGGTTTCGTTTATTTTTTTGGTACCATCAGTGTAAACTTCCATGACCTCCAGTCCCGTAAATTCTGGATCCTCCCCTAGTTGAAACGTTGTTTTATCCGGCAATTGAGTGATTTCAATATCAACGAATATTTTCTGCTCCTCTACCTCATTCTCACAGGCTGTAAAAAGGAATAAAAAACCGAGTAATATAAAGATCGAATGCAATGAATCGGATTGAAGCACTTTCATTTTTTTATAATTTAGATATTGTTTATATTTCTATAATTCAAGTTTCGCGAGATCAAATTATTAC
>CAYFMZ010000005.1:39121-44616 GCA_964344275.1 uncultured Proteiniphilum sp. | reverse complement strand
AATGCCCGTGTTAGAAAACTCTCTATAAATTAACCTATTATTAAGTAGAATACACGATTAATCATATATAATGCAAACCAGATGAAACGCATAACTTGTATAATATATATATTGCTGTCGGGCTATTTTCTTTTACCGGCCCAACAAGGTACTTTCGTTATGGAGGGGGTCGTCTATGATGAGATGGACATCCCTCTTCCGGGAGTTACCGTTTACCTGAGAGATAAAATTAGCGTGGGTACATCCACGAACATAGATGGCGAATTCAGTATTCGTGCATCGAGAGGAGACATGCTAGTCTTCTCGTTTGTTGGTTACGAACGAATTGAATACCTCGTTACCGAAGAAGAAAAAGATCTGGAGATCAAATTCACGGAGGTAGCTCATGAGCTAGACGAGGTAATTGTAACGGGACTGGGTAGCCAGCGGAAAATCTCCACAGTGGCTTCAGTGAGTAGCATCGACGTGGGTGAGCTACAAACACCGGCCGCGTCCGTGGCCAACTTGCTTGGAGGACGTGTAGCAGGGGTTATCTCGATGCAAACCAGTGGAGAACCTGGAAAAAACATCTCCGAGTTTTGGGTACGTGGTATCGGAACTTTCGGGGCCAATGCCAGTGCCCTGGTACTGATAGACGGCCTGGAGGGAAACATTAACACCATAGATCCCGCGGATATTGAGAGCTTTTCAGTACTAAAGGATGCTTCCGCTACCGCGGTATACGGGGTACGTGGAGCAAACGGTGTGGTTTTGGTTACCACAAAAAGAGGGCAAGTAGATAAGCTAAGCATCACGGGAAGAGCTAACTTTTCGGTTTCTAGACTGAAGAGAGTTCCCGAATACCTCAGAGCGTACGATTACGCGCGATTGGCTAATGAAGCAAGAGTGGTAAGAGGGGATGCTCCGATTTACTCGGAGGTGGAGTTGGATATCATCAACGACGGTTCTGATCCCGATCTCTATCCGGATGTGAGTTGGCAAGACGAGGTACTCCGAAATCATTCTTTCACTCAATCATATTACGTGAGCGCACGGGGTGGAGCAAGGGTAGCACGCTACTTTCTGAGTTTAGGGGCGAACACCGAAACCGCCGCTTATAATTACGATAAAAGCAGTATATACGCGGCCAATACCGGCTACAACACCTATAACTACAGGGCAAATATCGATCTTGAGTTATCTCCATCCACCACGCTTTATTTTGGTACCGATGGGTTCCTTTCTATACAAAACAACCCGGGAGTAGCAAGTACCGATTATATATGGTACGCTCAGTCCAATTTAAACCCCCTTTTATTGCCGATACGTTATTCAAACGGTGAGCTGCCCGCGACTTCCTCGGATGCCTCTTTACGTTCGCCGTTGGTTATGATTAATCATATGGGACGTCGTACCGATCAACAGTATAAAGGGAAATTCACTTTAGCTTTGGATCAAGACCTCTCCATGATCCTGGATGGGTTAAAAATTAAAGCACAAGGGGCGTATGATTTATACAGTAATTTCTCCGAAGGAAGATATATTCAGCCTGCCTTATTTCAGGCGGTTGGACGCGATCAACAAGGGAAATTAATTACGATTGAAAGAGTAAAAGAAGGAGGCATTTCATACTCCCGTGGTACGGATCAATTCCGGAAATACCACTTCGAAAGCACCCTTAATTACGATAAGGTATTCGCGGATGATCACCGTGCTTCAGCACTGGTCTATTATTACCTGAGCGATCAAAAATGGGCAAACGAGGGAACTAACAACCTCAGTGCCATCCCACTCAGGTATCAAGGGGTATCCAGCCGTTTCACTTATGGTTTCCGCGACACCTATATGGTAGATTTCAACTTTGGTTACACGGGATCGGAGAACTTCCAGCCCGGCAGACAATACGGTTTCTTTCCCTCCATCGCCTTGGGATGGGTGCCTTCTAACTACAATTTCATGCAAGATGAATTGCCATGGATCAGCTTTTTAAAGTTCAGGGGCTCGTATGGAACGGTAGGAAATGATCGAATCAGCAGCCGGAGATTCCCGTACCTCACTATGGTGAATAGGGGTAGTGCAAGCCCTTGGGAGTCGGCCGGTGTGGAAAGCATCACCGAGTCCACTATCGGGGCAGACAACCTTCAATGGGAACGAGCACTCAAAGCGAACTTCGGAATTGAGGCAAACTTCCTTAACGAGAAGATACAGATGGTGTTTGACGTGTTCAACGACCAACGGGATGGTATCTTTATGGAACGCGTACAGATACCCGATTACGCGGGTTTGGTCACCATGCCATTCGGTAACGTGGGGAAGATGAAGAGTTATGGAGCGGATGGGAATGTTAGCTTTACTCACGACATCAATAAAGAGATGTCATTCACTGTCCGCGGCAACTTCACCTACTCCAAAAACAACGTGCAGAACTGGGAAGAAGCCAACCACAAATACCCTTACCAGGAGGCCTCCGATTACCCGTACGGCACCATTCGTGGGTATCAGGCCATTGGGCTGTTCAAAGATTGGGACGATGTTCGGAATAGCCCCGCCCAGTTCGGGAACCTTATGCCTGGGGATATAAAGTATCGCGATATAAACGGCGATGGCGTGATCAACTCGGATGACAGGGTTCCTCTCTCTTACAGCACCTATCCCTTGTTAATGTACGGGTTTGGTGGAGAGTTCAGGTATAAAGATATTACCGTGGGCGTTCTATTTAAAGGAACGGGCCAAACCGATTATTTTCACGTTGGTTACGGAGGGAACGGAACAGGCTACGTGCCTTTTTACAATGGCGTGAACGGCAACGTGTTATCGATTGCTAGCGATCCACAAAACAGGTGGATACCGAGAGACTACGCCATAGCAAACGGTATCGACCCGTCGCTAGCAGAAAATCCTAACGCGCGTTTCCCACGTCTCACGTATGGCTACAACGAGAACAATTCGCAACTATCAGACTTCTGGAAAGGAGATGCCAGGTATTTACGACTTCAAGAGGTTACCATCAACTACAATCTGAGAACCTCGTTCTTGCAAAAGATTAATGTACAGTCCATCGATTTCCAATTGGTAGGTAACAATTTGCTGTTATGGGATAAAGTAAAGCTGTTCGATCCAGAGCAGGCTCACCGAAACGGAGAAGTTTACCCTATTCCCACTACATACACTTTACAAATGTATATCAACCTGTAAACATACCGCTTTATGAAATTATTTAAGAAGAAATATATTAAGTTACTCGGGGCACTATTGTCCCTCATAGTTCTTTTCTCCTCCTGCAAGGATTTGCTAAGCGTGGACAATTACTTCAGCGACGAGCTGAAATTAGATTCAGTTTTCGCGCAAACTCGATACGTGGAAGCCTACATGTGGGGAGCTTCCAGTCTATTTCCTGACGAGGGGAATTTACTGAACGGATCACACACACCCGGACCATTGGCAACAGATGAGGCATTCACCAGTTTCTTCACCTCAAGCGGGTATAACGGGATGCGATTCGTGCTCGGTGAAATAAACGCGAACTCAATGCACTCGTTCCGCGGCGTATGGGGCAACATGTACAAGATCATTCGCAAATGCAACACCATATTGGCTCGAATTGACGAAGCGACAGATATGTCTACCCGTGAACGATTCGATATCATAGGGTATACCCGCTTTATGAGAGCATACGCGTATTATAATATTTTGATGGATTTCGGACCCCCTATTATTCTTGGTGATGAAATCATTGAATCCAACGCCACATTGGAAGAGTACGATCGTCCAAGGAGTACATACGACGAAGCGGTGGAATATATTTGCAGCGAACTGGACGCGGCCGCGGAATTACTCCCCTTTACGGTGCCATTGATGGAGTTTGGACTTCCCACCAAAGGAGCCGCTTACGGTTTGATTGCCAGAATTAGATTGATACACGCGAGTCCTTTATATAACGGGGGAGGCGTGGCACGAACCTATTTTGGAAATTGGACACGGTCCACCGATGGTGCCCAGTATGTTTCCCAGGTATACGACGAGTCTCGCTGGGCATTAGCTGCCGCCGCGGCGAAAAGAGTGATGGAATTACAAGTTTCTGGTGCCCCCATGTATAGGCTGCACACGGTGCAATCAGACTCCGAGACTCCCGATTTACCGGACGGTGTCACCTCGGATCCAGACTACTACAACGAGTGGCCAAACGGTGCCGCGGGAATTGATCCGTACCGTTCCTATTCCGAAATGTTTAATGGCGAAGCAGTTATCCCGGTAAATCCCGAATACGTTTGGGGAAGAAGAAGCGGAGCGATACGTGAAAATACTCGCATGTCGTTCCCGCAACGACTGGATGGATGGAACGGCCTGTGTGTTACACAAAAAGTGGTGGATGCTTATTCAATGATCGACGGACGTTCAATCAACAATTCAAGCGAGCTTTATCCATACAACGAGACCGATTTCAGCACCAACGTGCAAACCTTCTCAGGATACCGTTTAAACGCGGGGGTTCATAACATGTACGTGAACCGTGAACCTCGCTTTTACGCGTCGGTAGGATTTAGCGAATGCTTCTGGCCCATGACCTCGTCTACATCTTCGGGTTATTATAACCAAACGATCACCTATTACTTCAACTCTCCCAACGGTAAAGGCGGTGTAACCACAGCACAAGATTACCCGATAACAGGGTATGTTCTTAAAAAGTTCATCCATCCGTCTGATTCTTGGGGAGGTACCAACGCGCGAAGAATGGATAAAGGGTTCCCTATCATTCGATACGCGGAAATACTCCTTTCATACGCGGAGGCTTTAAATAATCTCACCACAAGCCATACCGTGGAGTTAGGAGAGCAAACGATTACCGTGTCGCGTGATATGGATGAAATAAAAAATGCATTCAACCAAGTGCGTTACCGTGCCGGTCTACCAGGAATGAACGGTACAGAAGATGTTTCAGAAGTACAACAGATGATTGTTGATGAAAGATTCGTGGAGTTCCTTTTCGAAAATCGTCGCTACTACGACGTGAGAAGATGGGGTATCTATGAAGAGGTGGAAAGCATTCCTATCAGGGGCATGAACGTGGAAGGAACCAAAGAGGTGTTCTACATGCGCGTAATCCCCAATACCGCTCGAATAGGATCACGCATCGTGAACAGAAGGTTAAACTGGCTGCCGATTCCGCTCAACGAAGTAAGGCTGCTGCCTTCCCTAGATCAAAATCCAGGCTGGGAAGAATAACTCGTAATTTCAGAAAATATGAAACAAGAATATATAAAAACAAGAAACCGTATGAAGCACATAGGAACGGCTCTGTCGATGCTCCTTCTCTTTATCTTCATCACATGCGATAGGGACGAAGTTTTTGAACGGGAGCAGTATAAAAATGTGTTCGCCTTGATTAGTGAAAGCGACAATGTGGCTCGCAAGTTTCATAAGCTCGGTGAAGAATCGATTGGTTACGTGGCTGCCTCGATGGGAGGCACCAATCCTACAACAAAAGATATCACCGTTAACTTGGTAGAGGATCAATC
>CAYFMZ010000005.1:0-39021 GCA_964344275.1 uncultured Proteiniphilum sp. | reverse complement strand
AAAAGCTACGTTCTTTACCGAGTAAGAACAAAAAATTACTGGGCACAGGCCGATGGAAATACCAACTACTCGATGCGGGCAAAACTCAGGATACAAGGTTCCGCGAGTGAACTCGAGATGCCAGGCACCAAGGTGATGCACCCGCTTACCGTGAACAGCGTTCGTATAATGGCAGGAAACGAAACTTATGAATCGAATATAAACGTGTTTAACAGGTTCGCGATCGTGCTGGAAATAGGCGAAGATAATAAGGTATCTATTTTACCTTATGCCAATATTGAAGTTACGCAAGTGGATGGTGATAGCGAGTTCCCAAATACATTCTTAATCGAGAACGACGGTTTTAAAACCTATAAAACGTTCTTGCTCCGGTATAATTACAAGAGTGGAAACACGATATACGAAATGAAAGAGGAGCTTCGGATGGAATTCGATGAAGATGAAGAAGAAAATGAACAATAATTATCTTGTAAAAAACAAACTTAATGATGCCATTACAATGAAAACGAAATATTTAATATATACTCTCGGCTTCTTTTTTATCGCGTTTTTATCTGGATGCGATGATTACGCGCAGAAAACTGTCCCAGAGAACATCTACGTGAACCAAATGGACCTCAAGCTATTCGTAGGAGAAAGTGTTCAACTCACGGCAAGTCCAACCGATGGAACCCGCCAGTACACTTGGTCAAGTGACAATACGGAAGTAGCTACTGTCTCCTCCAACGGGCTAGTGGAAGTGGTGGGTGAAGGATATGCCAATATTATTGTCAAGTCCGGGGAACTTTCTACGAATGTGTCCCTCACATCTATCGTCCGAATTCCTCTTGAAGACGTAGTATTCAGTGAAAATTCAATAGAACTGTATGTCGGGAACAAGAAAACCGTTCGGGCTACTTGGGTACCCGAAAATGTGAATGACATCCCCACCTACTCGTGGAGTTCAGAAGACCCTTCCATTGCAACCGTCGATTTAAGTGGAGAAATCACTGCCGTGGGAGAAGGTGTAACCTATATCGTTTACAGGATTGGTGATATGGAGAGGAAAATTGAAGTGGACGCGGCTTTCACCCGCCCATTCAAAGGACCTCACACACTTTCAGCAGCAGCCCCTTACGAGCTCATGGCGGCAGACTTCGATTTTGGAGGTCAAGGGAACGCGTTCCACGATAGCGATACGGGTGACTCTTCCGGTCAGAATGGTAATTACCGTCGCAGCAACGGCGACGAAAATAGCACCGCCGTAGATATCGAAGGATTCGGAAGCAACGTGGGATGGACTTCTGCCGGGGAATGGTTATTGTACACGGTGGAGGTAGTGGACGAGGGCGATTATTTGGTAGAAGCCCAAGTGGCTGTACCCGGCACAGGTAGCTTCCACATTGAAGTGGATGGAGTAAACGTGACCGGCACCATCGGTGTACCTGACACCGGCGGATGGGGAGCGTATACATGGGTATCCACTCCGGAAGAAAACCTAACGATCCACTTGACGGAAGGAAGGCATAAAATAAAGTACGTCTTTGAAGGAGGACATAACTTCCGGTCGTTAAAATTCACTAAGAAGTAAAGTGTTTTTTGATAATCAAACAATAATTCTTTTATTGCATGGGATAAGTGTGCCGGACTAGCTCCAGCACACTTATCTTTTATTTAAAACTACATCATGCAACAGTTAAAAATCTATCGCCTACTGCTTATCCTATTCGTGGTGACCACAGGATGTGAAGGCAACAGCTCAATGGAAATCATCAATGACAGGTCGTTCGATAACGGAATTCACCTGCGGGGAAACTCATCATCCTACCCCGAGCCTATCGCGACAATCTACCCTTGGTCGGGTACTCGATGGGAGATAACTGACGGAGAAAAAATGAAGCCCGAATGGGCCATAGCCCAGTGGGGGAGTAATCATGTAATGAAAGAGATCGCTCCACGAATTGTTGGTGACACCACCATTTACCAGAACGAAGCAAAACGGATCTTCTTTATAAAAAACAAAGAGACGAAAAACACGCTGATTGGGCTGGAGGTGTTTGCATCCAAAGAGTACCCCGCCCCCCGTAAGGATGGGGAAGATTGGGTGCACCTGTTACTCGAAAGAAACTTTACAGAAGCGCCCTTTTTAAAAGATGTTGAAAAATTAACGTACGCGATAAAGTCAACGCTGCTTTTCTGTGAAAACAAGACGGGAGAAGAGTATACTCCCGGCCTCCATACGGCACAGGTGACTCTCTTCTTGACCATACAAAATAGAAACGAACAATCCACCGCTTACGGCGACTTTTTTTGGTTTGGATTGCCACTCTACGACTACCGTTATGAAGATATTCCCGAGTACGCCGCGCAGGATTTAGGGAAAGAAGACGCGACTAGAAAATTTATCTATACCGTAGCGGCTAATCAGATTTTTGATACCTCCATGCATCATTTTGGATGGATAACCGTGCAAGAAGACATCTACCCTTTCATAAAAAACGCGTTCGAAACCTGTAAAAAAAATGGATACATGGACGGCAGCCACTTCAATGACCTCGCTATCTCGAGTATGAATGTTGGCTGGGAGGTTCCCGGAACCTTCGATTGTGGAATCCTTTTCGAATGCCCCTCTTTAACAGCTGTATTGTAGGTTAGAAAAAATGATTTATACGCGAATAGTGCAGTGTTTATGTCATTATTTTAAGGATTAGGGTAGACGAAACTATTATTTTTGGGATCCGTTAAGAGTCAAACGTTCAGAACGTATCATTTAATAATCCTCTTAACTCTGGGAGAATGCCATCCAAAGTAACGAGTAGGGTATTGAATCTTAAATGATAATTAACTTCAAAAACAGTTGAAAATAAATATAATATAGAAAGTTGATGAAAATTTTTAAGTTAGGCCAGCGGCCTTTTCCGTTAAACAAAACAACCCGATCCTTTGTAATTATCTCTCTTAGCCTATTTTTGATGGGATCATCCTGTAAGGACAGAGAGCATATCGGGACTGAAGAAGAGCCTGATAAAAACGAAAACCCCACCGAGATATCCCAACTATCTCTTTTGGCAGGAGCCGACGAACTCGGGCGTGTACTCCCTTCGCCTGAAGAGGTAGGAGACGTAAACATGAACAAGCAAGTGGCCATGTTCTATTTTCTCTGGCAGGGAGACAACGCTTCAAAGACCTCTGAGATCAACTGGGATCTAAGTAAAATGCTTCCCAAGTATTCAGAGATACTCGAGGATAGGGATCATCCCAACTGGGGCTCCACAGGCTTGGGATCTTACTACTTTTGGGGCGAGCCCATTTATGGTTATTACAAGGGCGATGACTATTGGGTACATGTAAGAAACATGCAATTATTGACAGATGCAGGTGTCGATTTTTTAGTGCTTGACGCGACAAACACGATTATTTACGAGAAACAGTCCGAAGCATTGATGAAAGCGATCAAATCGTTGCAAGATCAAGGAAGAACTCCCCCGACGCTCGTCTATTACACGAACACCGCGTCCGGTAAAACGATGCAACAGATTTATAACACATTTTATAAAAAAGGGAGCCCTGTCTATTACCCCTCCACTTGGTATTACCTGGAGGGGAAACCACTTATCTTGGGCAGAACAAAAGAAGCCCAAGGAACGGACTATGAATCATTCTTCACTTTTAGAGAAGCGCAATGGCCAAATGAGCCCGAACAACAAAACGGATGGCCATGGATCGATTTTAACCGTCCACAAAGCGTGTATACCAATTACAGGGGCGAGAGAGAGATCATTAACGTGTCGGTCGCGCAACACCCGAATCCTTCAGCCGGTATGGGTGGTTCGGCATTTTACGGGAACATGGATAATTGGGGAAGGAGCTACCGCAATGGATCGCATGGGAACCCCGAAACCGATATGTTATATGGGTACAATTTTCAAGAACAGTGGGATTACGCGCTGGAGCAGGACGTACCCTTTATTTTTGTTACCGGTTGGAACGAATGGATAGCGGGAAGATGGCAAAGCCAAGATGGGAATCCAGAGCATTCCTATTTCGTGGATCAGGCCGACCCTGAATACAGCAGGGATATTGAACCTACCTATACCGCGGGTTTAAAGGACACCTATTACATGCAACTGGTAGCCAATATCCGGAAGTACAAAGGAATGGCACCCCAACCCTTGGCAGGGCCAGCTAAAACAATCCAGACACTGAGCGACTGGGATGGTGTGGAACCCGTTTACCTTGATTACAAAAAAGACACGGAGGATCGCGTGCACCCGGGAGCAGAAAGAAACCCCGAGAAAACGTACACGAATACAACCGGTAGAAACGACTTTTATCGCATGAAAGTTGCAAGAGACAGCGAAAACCTCTATTTTTACGTGGAAACAGTAAACGATATTACCGAAAACACCGGGAGTAACTGGATGCGGCTTTTCATCAATAGCGACAGGAACCACGAAACGGGTTGGTTCGGGTATGATTACCGTGTTGAAGGTGGGAAACAATTACAGGAGTACACTGATAATCAATGGAAGACTATCGGTGTTATTTCAACAATGGTGAAAGGGAACCAATTGACGTACACTATATCACTCGATGCAATGAAAACAGTTGGAGACGCCTTGAACATTGAATTTAAATGGTCGGATAACATGCAAAAAGAGGATCCGATGGACTGGTACCTTAATGGCGACGTAGCACCGGGCGGACGGTTTAATTTTGTATATACAACTGAATAACATAATAACTCTAGAGTAATGAGAAAAACAGTACATTTTTTATTGGCGACGATTTTTATCATCGGCATTTCATGCACGCCGTCGTCATCACCAACTTCAAAAGAGCTCTCGGCAGCCTTGGAAAGCGGGTTCATCACACCACCCGACTCTATCCAGACCAGTGTATACTGGTACTGGATATCAGATCATATCTCCAAGGAGGGAGCAGTTAAGGACCTCCACGCCATGAAAGAGGCAGGGATCAACCGGGCCTTCATCGGCAATATCGGTATCGACGACCTCCCTTATGGCGACGTGAAAATGTTCAGCGACGAATGGTGGGAAATACTACACCTCGCCCTGAAAACAGCTACAGAACTAGATATCGAGATAGGAATATTCAACTCCCCGGGCTGGAGCCAGTCGGGAGGACCATGGATCAAGCCCGAAGAGGCGATGAGGTACTTGGCTTCGTCCAAGCTCACCGTGCAAGGGCCACGAGAAATAAACCAGCCACTCCAACAACCCACCGAGGATTTTCAGGACGTGAAAGTCATCGCGTTCCCCTCACCGGGAAGCGAGTCGCACCTCCTCAGCCATCTAAACGCGACCATACAATCCTCCCCCTCGGTGACGGGACTCACGAGGATCACGGACCGCGACAACAGCACCGGGATATCCTTCCCGGCCAGGGGAGAGTTCCAGCTGGAATTTAAGACAGAGGAACCCTTCACCGCAAGAAGCCTCACGCTTCGCATCACCGAGTCGCCCCTGCACGCCAGGGCCACCTTGGAAGCGAAACAGGAAAACGGCGAATACAAAACAATCTCCGAGTTCGAGGTAAATCGGTCTAACACCGCGCTGAACGTGGGATTCGACCCCTACGCACCAGTAGCCATATCCTTCCCCGAGACAACAGCAACAAGCTTCAGGCTCACCTTGAATAATGTACACCCGGGAGCTGGACTAGCCGAAGTACACTTGAGTGCCATCCCTAGGGTGGAAAGGTACAGCGAGAAAACATTAGCCAAGATGCACCCCACACCACTCCCCTACTGGGACGCTTACATGTGGAATGAACAACCCGAGTCGAACGAACAGCAGTTTGTGCTGCAAAACGAGAATATCATCGATATTTCAAGCCACCTCAATGAGAACGGCGTGCTCGAGTGGAACGTTCCCGAAGGAGAATGGACCATCTTGCGAATGGGAATGGCTCCCACCCTCGTGACCAACGGGCCAGCCTCCCCGGAAGCCACCGGACTAGAGGTGGATAAAATGAGCAAGAAGTGGGTGGCCGAACACTTCGACAGGTTCCTAGGCGAGGTACTACGAAGGATACCAGAGCAAGATAGGAAATCGTTCAAGGTAGTGGTACAGGATAGCTACGAGACGGGGGGACAAAACTTCACCGATGGCTTCTTGGAAGAGTTCGAACAACGGTACGGGTACGACCCGCTACCCTACCTCCCCGTCTACCAGGGATTCGTTATTAACAGCCAACGTGAATCCGATGCCTTCTTGTGGGACATGCGACGGATGGTCGCCGATAAAGTGGCCTACGATTACGTCGGCGGGCTCAGGGACGTGAGCCACGAACACGGGCTCACCACCTGGCTGGAAAACTACGGCCACTGGGGTTTCCCCGGCGAGTTCCTCATGTATGGAGGACAATCGGACGAGATAGGGGGAGAGTACTGGAGCGAGGGGGAACTCGGGGACATTGAAAACCGGGCCGCCACCTCAGCCGGACATATCTACGGGAAGAACAAGATATCGGCAGAATCGAACACCTCCGGAGGGCCCGCGTACTCGCGTTACCCGGCCATGATGAAACAGCGAACCGACCGGTTCTTCGCCGAGGGGATCAACAACACCTTGTTGCACGTCTATATCATGCAACCCTACGAGGAGAGGAACCCGGGCGTGAACGCGTGGTTCGGTAACGAGTTCGATCGGAAGAACACTTGGTTCTCACAAATCGACCTCTTTACTAGCTACCTGAAACGATCCAACTTCATGCTGCAGCAGGGACTCAACGTGGCAGACGTGGCATACTTCATCGGAGAGGACGCGCCGAAGATGACCGGAGTCACCGACCCACCCCTGCCCGTGGGCTACCAGTTCGATTACATGAACGCCGAAGTAATCACGAGGGACATGGACGTGAAAGACGGGATGATCACGTTGCCGCACGGTACACAATACAAGATACTCGTGCTGCCACAACAAGAAACGATGAGACCCGAAGTACTCGAGAAGATTAAAGAACTCGTGAACAAGGGAGCAAACGTCCTGGGACCCGCGCCTACGCGCTCACCCAGCCTACAGAACCAGCCAGAAGCCGACCAGCAGGTGCAAGAAATGGCGGCCGAGCTATGGGCAGGGGTTGACGGGGTGAACACCAAGCATGCCCAATTCGGGAAAGGAACGATAATGAGCGGGCTCACCATGGAAGAAGCCTTCCAGATCATCAACTGCATACCCGACTGTAAACTCCCGGAAGATAACTCTATCCATTACGGTCACCGCACCATGGAGGGGATCGACATCTACTTCATATCCAACCAGGCAAACCAGGTGAAAGAGATCCATCCCGAATTCAGGGTTACCGGAAGACAGCCCGAGCTATGGAACGCTGTCGACGGATCGATAAGGACCTTGCCCGCTTACGAGCAAAAGGAAAAGTCTACCGTCGTACCCATAAAACTCGCCCCCTATGAAAGCACCTTCGTGGTGTTCAGGAACAAGGCGGCATCAAGTCCGTCCAATGATATTTCCGACAACTACCCCCAAGAGGTGACCGTGGAGGAGCTACAGGGACCTTGGGAAGTGCAGTTCCAGCCAGAGAGAAGGGGACCAGAAGAATCCGTCACCTTCCAGCAATTGCACGACTGGACCACGTCTGACGACGATCGCATCAAGTACTACTCGGGAGAAGCCACCTATACCGTTGAATTCACCCTGCCAGACAAACAGGAGGGAGAAACAGTATGGCTAGACCTAGGAAACCTCACCGCCATGGCAAAGGTGAACATCAATGGCACCTACGCCGGGGGAGCATGGACACCACCCTACAGGGTGGATATCACTGAACAGGTGAAAGCTGGTGAGAATACACTAGAGGTCACCGTGGTCAACAACTGGATGAACCGGGTGATCGGCGATTTAAAGCTGCCGGAAGCACAAAGGGAAACGTGGTACCTGGTGAACCCGTACAACGAAAGCAGCAAGCTGCAACCTTCGGGATTATTTGGACCGGTAACAGTCAATAAAATCAACTATTAAACTGAAACATCATGACAAGTCGTCGTGAATTTATAAAAAGATCAGCCGTGGCGGGAGCCGCGGTTGCTCTTTCTCCCGGCTCCGTCAAGGGGCGGAGCACGAGAGAGGATGCTACTGCAACGAGTAAGTCCATGGATACCTACACGGTGAACATGCGTGCCGCCATGAATGTACCCGTGATTCAACCAAGGGAGATCACCATCCCCGATACCGGTGGATTCAAGGTACTGAAAGGCGATTTTCACATACACACGCTTTTCTCTGATGGACAGGTGATGCCGGTGGATAGAGTCAATGAGGCCGTTCAAAACGGATTGGATGTAATCGCTCTAACCGAACACATTGAAGTACGCCCGTTTTTCAGTAGCGTGGGGAGATGGCGGATGAACGACGAGCAGGGCTTAAACTTCAACTTATCGTACGAAATCGCGAAACCGGAAGCCGATCGACAAAACCTTCTTTTGGTACCTGGTACGGAAATCACGAAATTCCATTTGCCCCCAGGACATTTTAACGTGCTATTCACACAAGACGTTAACCCAATCGCCGCCGCGGTGGACGACTGGAAGACAATGTTTCAAATAGCTGTCGATCAAGGAGCGTTCATGGTCTGGAATCACCCGGGGTGGCAATCCGTACATGGTGGACTCGAACAAGGGGCTCCCCTACGGTTTACAGAGGGACACGAAGAAGCATACAAACGAGGATGGATGCACGGGATCGAAATATTCAACGGCACCGAATATTACCCCGTGGTATCGGACTGGTGCAATGAACTGGACCTAGCTATCTTCGCCAATAGCGACATCCACCCTAGCGAACTGAATCAATACGGGATACACAACCCCGCACGCCCTATCACCTTGGTACTGGCCAAAGAGCGAACCGTAGAAAGCGTGCGTGAAGCATTGTTCGCGAAACGCACCATCGGTTGGGCGGCTCACATGCTTTGGGGACGAGACCCATGGTTGCCGGAACTTTTTAACGCATCCGTAGATGTTACATCAATCAACCCGGGAACATTGGAATTGACAAACAAGAGCTCGTTGCCTATCACCGTCTCGCTCGGGGGAGTGGCTGTGAACTTGCTCCAAAATAAAAAACAGCAGATTTACCGTGCTGAAGGCACCCAAAAACTCACCGTGGTCAACTGGATGGTAGGTATGAACAAGCCATTGGAAATGCCACTACCTCTATAGATAAGATGAGTTCATAAGCAGAAAACTGAAAAACAAAACGAATTAAATTTTGATCGAAATGAAAAATAGAATCTTTTTACAAATCCCGAAGTTCTCGTTTATAGCATTCGTTTTGGTTGTCGTCTTCTCTGTGATCAAGCCCTTTTCTGCCTCTGCACAAGACGAAATCCCCATTCTCGCCTGGTACAGTATCCCGGCCGAAGAGGCAACATTGGAACGTTACCAAGAGCTTAAAGACGCGGGGTTCAACTTAACATTCTCTCATACGAGCACTTTTGAAGACGCGAAAAAAGCGCTTGACTTAGCGGCCGCGGTGGGTATCAAATCGATCTTTACCTGCCGTGAACTAGAGAAAGAGCCGGAAGCTACCGTTCGAAAAGTAATGAACCACCCTGGATTGGCCGGGTATTTTCTAAGAGATGAGCCCTCTTCACACGACTTCCCTACTCTGGCTAAATGGGCAAGAAGAATACGTTCAGTGGACGATGCACACTATTGCTACTTGAACCTTTTCCCTAACTACGCTCCCGACGAGGTGTTGGGTGATACGTACGAAAGGCACGTGCAGCGTTTTATAGAAGAGGTGAATATTCAAGTGCTGTCTTTTGATTTTTACCCTATAGTAGGCGATCAACTCAGAGAAAGATGGTATGAAAACCTGGAAGTAATCGCGAGAGAAGCTAAGAAATCGGAGAAGCCTTTCTGGGCATTTGCACTTTCAACCGCGCACGACAGCTACCCCATTCCAAATGCAGCCCATCTCAAACTGCAGATGTACAGCAACCTAGCCTATGGGGCGCAGTATCTCCAATACTTTACCTACTGGAACCCCGATACCACTACATGGAATTTTTATGAAGCTCCCATCACGTTAGAAAAGAAAAGGAGCCAGGTGTACGACCGTGTACGGGAAGTCAACAAAGAGTTGCAAAGTAGGGCGTTCGTTTTTATGGGAGCCAACGTGGTATCGACACGCCATACCGGTGAAACGATCCCGGTAGGGACGAAAAGGCTGGAAAAACTACCCGCGCAGGTGCAATCGCTCGATACAAAAGGTAAAGGTGCGGTAGTTTCTCTTCTCGAAAAAGATCAATATCAATACCTTGTAATTGTTAACAGAAGCTTCCTAGAACCATTGGAATTGCACCTACTGTTCAACGGTAAGGTTGATCTTGTACGAAGAGATGGCTCCATCGAAAACTCGGCAAAATACACCTCGCTGTATACACTCGAACCGGGAGAAGCGGAGATATTTCGATGGGTGAAGGAGTGAAATTTATGAACATAAATACAATGAAAATAACATTTAATCGCTCTAGGAAAACAGGAGTAAGATTGATCTTTATAACGTTCTTACTTTTATTGACTAGTTCAATCGCCCGCGCGAATACCCAACTGAGTTCGTTGAAGGTAGAATACGAGGAGACTCCGCTGGGTATCGATATTGAAAAGCCACGCTTTAGTTGGCAGATGGATTCTCGTCAAAGGGGCCAATCACAGCTTGCCTACCGCATCATCGTCACTAACGAGAAAGGACGAGAAGTATGGAATAGTGGCAAGATCAATAGTAACAACTCCTTAAATATCGAATACGCTGGAGAAGCACTTCAACCCTCCACGCGTTACCATTGGAAATTATATATTTGGGACCAGAACGACGCGATCTTGTCGGAAACCTCGTGGTTCGAGACCGGGCTTATGAATCCCACCATCGAGGCATGGAACGGGGCAAAATGGATTGGAGGAGGTGACGATGACCTGGTTCTTCATCCCGACTACCTTCCCACTTTTAACATCCACTACACTATCCAACTCGATCAAGAGAGCAACAGCACAAAAGCTGGATTTGTTTACGGTGCCAACGATCCCCGGCTAATGAATAAGAACTTGAATATCTACAACCTCGAGAATGATAAAGACGAGTCGTATGTCGAGGTAGAGCTAGATATATCAGGGATAGAGAATGGGGAAACGGCCTTCTTGAATATCTACCGGGTTGGCTATGCCCCCGGAGATAATAGAGAAACTCCATTGCAACAATTGCCCGTTCCAGCGCATCTTATTAATAAAGAAAACAGGTACGACCCTCATAAAGTATCCCTCAAAACCATGTATAGCGTCACTGATTTTTACTTGGGTGGAGAGGAGGAAACCAATAAATTAGGATCGGTGGTTATCAACCCTATAGGGAATAGTTGGGATTATATCTGTTTCCCTCTCCTCTCGGAGATCGGTTTCGCGGCTAAACCGGGTCAAACGGCTGCCTTCTCGCGTGTGGAGATTCGCAACTATCGAGAGCCGAACAACGTGCTGTTTTCTGAAAAATTGGACGAACCAGGGAGCAGCAGCCTCTTCACGGGAAACAGAGGGTTGGCAATCGTGGATAATTCCTACCGTGTAAACGGGGGGCAAACGGGAGCATTCATTACCGCGAATAGTGGAAAAAACGCGATGCCTATGCTGCGTACCACTTTTCATTCGCGGCAGGATCCGATAGATAAAGCACGCCTCTACATTACTTCAAGGGGTGTTTACGAGGTGTATATAAACGGGGAACGAATTGGCGATGATTATTTCAACCCGGGACTAACGCAATACAACAAAAACCATATGTACCAGACATTCGACGTGACGGATCGGGTGAAATCGGGAGAGAACGCGTTGGGTGCCATCTTGGGCGAGGGATGGTGGAGCGGGGCCATCACCTACATGGGCTACCTCTGGAACCTATTCGGTGATAGACAATCGCTCTTGGCTAAACTGGTCATCACCTACTCCGACGGTACAGAGGAGGTAATAGTGTCCGATCCAGAAACATGGCAGTACTTCAACAACGGACCCGTAATTTATAGCAGTTTCTTCCAAGGGGAGGTGTATGATGCCCGAAAAGAAGGGTTGATTCAAGGATGGTCGGAATCCTCATACAACTCCTCGGCATGGAAAAAAGCCAAAGAGGTAGATTCGGAAGAAATGATCACCCACGACTGGATAATTGATCAGAACAGGATGCCCTCCGTGAACGATTTTTCCACGTTAAAACTGATTGGGCAGTACGGTAAAACCATTAAAATGATCGATGAGCTGACCGCGATATCGGTGGAAGAGGTCCGACCGGGAGTATACGTCTACGACATGGGACAAAATATGGTAGGTGTACCTCGTATTACACTTTCGGGTGAACAACCTGGAAGAGAGATAAAACTTCGGTTCGCGGAAGTAACCTATCCCGATCTCCCCGAATTTAAAGAAAACACCGGGATGATCATGCTCGAGAATATTCGAGGTGCACTAGCACAAGACATCTATATCACCAAGGGGGGCAAAGAGGTGATTCAACCCCGTTTCACGTTCCACGGCTATCGTTACATCGAGATCACGGGTGTAGAAAAACCACTGCCTCTCCACGCTGTAAAAGGTGAGGTATTGAGCTCTGTTCACGAGTTGGCCTCCCGCTACGAAACATCCCATCAGAAAGTAAATAAACTATGGGAGAACATCGTGTGGTCCACTCGAGGTAACTTCTTATCGATACCTACCGACTGTCCCCAACGAAACGAGCGCATGGGATGGAGCGGAGATATATCGGTATTCTCTCGTACGGCCACTTACTTGGCCGATTTGCCCCAGTTCCTGCGACGACACATGCTCGCTATGCGAGACACGCAGCGGGAAGACGGTAGGTTTGCCGATGTGGCACCCGTGGGTGGCGGATTCGGTGGAATACTTTGGGGTAGCGCGGGTATCACCGTGGCATGGGAAAGCTATATGCAATATAACGATACGAGGATGCTAGCCGAACATTACGATGCGATGAAATCCTACATCCACTACTTGGTAGAGTATATAGATCCCGAGACGGGGATATTAACAGAGGGGAACCTCGGTGATTGGCTGGGTCCAGAGCAGGAGAAAAACGACAACTCGCTGCTATGGGAGGCCTATTTCATTTACGACCTAGAACTGATGTGCCGCATAGCGACACTCCTGAATAAGCCGGATGACGCGGCTTGGTTCGATCAGTTGCACGGCGAACGAAAAAGGTTTTTTAACCGGACATACATCGATCGCGCGACGGGGCAAACCATCCACTCGGGATTCGGGGAATCTCACCGTAAGGGTGAGGTGATCGGCACTCAGACCTCTTACGTGCTGCCGCTTGCGTTTGATATTATTGACGAGGAAATCAAAGAGCGGGTAATAAGCAACCTTATCGCTCGCATCGAAAACGAAAGCCAAGTGGACGGGGAGACGTACGAGCCCTACTCGTTGATGACCGGTTTCATTGGCACGGCCTGGATCAACAGGGTTTTGTCCGATAACGGTCATACTAAAACCGCGTACCAGGTTTTGCAACAGACGAACTACCCGTCTTGGCTCTATTCTGTGGACCAAGGTGCAACCACCATATGGGAGCGACTCAACTCCTATACTAAAGAACATGGATTTAGTGGAAACAACTCCATGAACTCGTTCAATCACTACTCCTTTGGAGCCATTGGTTCCTGGATGTACAATCACTCGCTGGGAATTGAACGGAACGAGGAACATCCAGGTTTCCAGCATTTTACTCTTCAACCCGAACCCGATCCAACAGGAGGAATAACATGGGCAAAAGGGCATTACGACTCGCTGCACGGGAGAATTGAAAGCGAGTGGCGTGTAAATCCTTCCGATGGTTCTTGTACGTACCGCTTCTTGGTTCCCGCGAACACCACCGCCACGCTGCATTTGCAAGCCATGAGTCTCGAGAAGGTGAAAGAAGGGAATAAACCGATCACCTCTTCCCCCTATATTCAATTGTTGGAAGGAGAAGAGAGGAAGGAAGGCAAAGTCAGCATGAAGCTACTTCCAGGAGAATACCGGTTCACGGTTAAACATAAATAGAAATACAATCACCCATTAATTCTGAAAGAGATGATTAAACATCTTATTCTCGCGTTCGCTTTACTCTTCCCCGCCTATCTGCCGGCACAAGTGAACAAGATGCGCGCTCCTGAAAACAAGGTGCACGATCGATTAATCCCTGCGCCGCACGGTAGCGTGCATATAGATGGGTATTTGGGCAACAAGCTAGGCCTTTGTATCGATAACCGGGTCATGGCACAGGATATAGACCGACTCATTGAACCGTTTGCTGTTAGAAACGACGGGGAGTGGGGATTCCGGTGTGAGTTTTGGGGGAAATGGTTTACTTCTGCTATGCTGGGATACGGGTACGCGCCGATCACCCAAAACCGGAAGACCGTTGAAAAAGCCATTCACGCTTTATTGGAAACACAAACAAACGACGGCTATATCGGGACCTACCCGGATGAACATCGCTTGGGAGATTGGGATATTTGGGGACGTAAATATGTTTTACTGGGTTTACTAGCCTACCACGAACAAATACAAGACCCAAAAGTACTTGAGGCGGCCAAAAAAGAAGCGGATCTTCTTATTCAGGAAGCAGGAGCAGACAGCGGAGTTAATATCGCGGGAACGGGATGGATCGGTTGGAAAGGATTGGCTTCCTCTTCTGTTTTGGAGCCGATCGCTCTCTTGTATCAAAAAACAGGAGAACAGCGTTATCTTGATTTTGCAAACCACATCATCCAGTCGTGGGATTCTCCCAACCGGCTAAGTCCCACGGGAATTCAGCTGATTCAAGAATCGCTTTCCGACACCCCACTATGGGAAATGGCCGGTGCACCCAAAGCTTATGAAATGATGTCCTGCTTTGAAGGATTATGTGAAATGTATCGCGTCACGGGCAACAAATTGTATTTCGACGCGTGCCAATCATTGATTCAATCCATTATTGACGATGAGATCATGATTGTGGGTTCGGGTTCCATCGCTGAAATTTGGTGCCATGGGAAGATGCGACAAACAGAGCCAATCTACCAAGGGATGGAAACGTGCGTCACCGTTACTTGGATGAAGCTGCTTTACCAAATGCTACGGATCACGGGAGAGAGTAAATACGCGGATCAACTAGAAATAAGCCTGTATAACGCGTTGCTCTCCTCGATGGCTCCTAAAGGCGACTGGTGGTCTTACTTCTCTAGTTTAATGGGTGAAAGGGTACATAGCCATCAACAGTTTTTGGAAGTAGGCATGAGTTGCTGTGTTGCTAACGGGCCCAGGGCACTGCTTTTAACGCCTTCTTGGAGTGTAATGAGCAACGAAAAAGGAATTACCGTCAACCTTTACAGCCAGATGGAAGCTTTGGCAACTACCCCAAACAATCAACAAGCAACACTAAGAATGGAAACGGACTACCCCGAGAACGAAACAGTTATCACTACCATTCAGCTAGCTAAAAAAGAGAAATTTTCTCTTGATTTTCGTATACCGGAATGGAGCAAAAATAGCGTTATCAAAATCAATGGAGAAGAATTTGAAGGATATGTTATACCGGGCCAATATGTATCCATTGAACGCGAGTGGTCAAATAATGATAAGGTGGAACTGACAATGGACATGCACGCGCGCGTGGTAAAAGCACCGTCGGGGATCGCCGATGCAGCCATCATGCGGGGGCCAATTGTACTGGCTTTTGATACCCGGTTGGTTCCTTTTAGAACCGGTGTAACAGAACCACCCATGTACCGGTATAAGTTTTTTGACAATAACGGAACCATCGACTTGGAAAAGGTAGCACCGCGAATCCCGGAAATGTGGATGTGCTTTAGAGTGCCCCTGAAAGACGAAGCCGGTTGTATCCACCACCTGGAGATGTGCGATTACACCTCGGCTGGAAACAGCTGGGAAGAGGGTAATTTATTCAGGGTATGGATTCAACAACCTTTTGATTTCCGCCACTTGTATATCAATAGACTCAACTGGAGAGTGAACATGCCGGACGGCGATCACCGCCCCGAAATTCCTGAAATGTATAAAAAATAATCGGTGTGATAGCACATTGATTCACATACAAATATCACTGGAGATAAAGTAATATAAGAATAAAAATTATAATTAAGATTGAAATGTCACACCTACAACAGATTACTATTGCAGCCATAGTTTTCCTCTCGGTAATAAGCTGTACGCCCACTACACGGGGAGATAAAACAACAAACATCGAAAAAGCAGTTCCGGTTTGGGCGGAAGGGCGTGAAAAAGAGATGAACCTCAACCTCGGATTTAGAGGAAGTTTTAAAGCAGAGGAGGCACAAGATGCACAAATAAAGATAGCGGCATCTACCCTTTACCGGGTGTACTTGAACGGTCATTTCATCGGTTCGGGTCCCGCGAGGGCCGCCCATGGCTATTTTCGGATCGATGAATTCCCCGTGGGAGATTTCATTAGAGAGGGTAAAAACATACTCGCCATCGAGGTGGCCGGTTATAACGTGAATTCTTATTATACCCTCGATCAGCCCTCCTTCCTTTTAGCAGAAATGAGTGTGGACGGTGACGTGGTGTTAGCGACCGGTTCAGGAGATGATTTTGAAGCATTTCAGATCAAAGAACGGTTGCAAAAAGTGGAGCGATATAGTTTTCAACGGCCTTTCACGGAGTATTACAGAATGTCGGAAGGATATGATCGATGGCGCACTATGGACGATGTGTCCATTGAGAAGATTCCATTAAGCACCATGCCCTCCGTGGAGCTTCTTCCGCGCCATGTGGATATGCCCACGTTCGACGTGCAAGAGCCCGTTACCTTGCATTCAAGAGGGAGTGTCACAAAAATCACTCCGGAAAAATACCATAAAGACCGTTCACTGGCCTCGATAAGTGATAAACTAAAAGGGTTCACCGAAGATGAACTGGAGGTATATCCTGTCTCTCAAGAAATTCAAGAGATTGTAACAAACTCTCAGGAGATGATCACTGCTCCGTTTGCTACATCGGGCACTGCATCCCTCAAAGAAAATGAATTTAATATTTACGATTTCGGCACTAATTTCTCGGGTTTTATAGGGGCACGGATTAACTGCAGCGAACCCACGAGAATCATGTTCTATTTTGACGAGATTTTGACTAACGGTGACGTAAAGACAAAACAGCGACAAAGCGATATCTGCAACCATATCGTGTATGAATTGCAGCCAGGAAAATACGATATAGAAACACTGGAATCTTACACCTTCCGCTACCTTAAGCTCATGGTGTTAGAAGGGGAAGGTGAGATTGAAAAACTCTATTTGCGGAAATTTTCTTACCCAGATAATGAGAACGCCCTGTTCATGAGCAACAACGATAAATTGAATAAGATTTTTGACGCTGCTAAACAGACATTCCGTCAAAACTCAGTGGATGTTTTCATGGATTGTCCCTCCCGTGAACGTGCAGGCTGGCTTTGCGACAGCTATTTCAGCTCCATTACCGAGAGAGCACTCACTGGACAAACCGCTGTATCAGAAAACTTCTTAGAA
Source organism: uncultured Proteiniphilum sp. (assembly GCA_964344275.1). Classification (GTDB taxonomy): domain Bacteria; phylum Bacteroidota; class Bacteroidia; order Bacteroidales; family Dysgonomonadaceae; genus Proteiniphilum. Next base: position 21,471 of record CAYFMZ010000005.1, on the reverse strand, counting down.
AACTACGCTCTACCCGAGCGATTTGAGTTTCTGCCCGATGGAATGATCCCGATGTGTTACCCGGCCGATCATAACGACGGCGTATTTATCCCTAACTGGTCGCTCTGGTTTATTCTTCAGTTGGAAGACTACGCACGCAACGGAGGCGATCCTCAATTGATTGCTCAGCTAGAACCTCGCGTTACTGATTTATTGGGATATTTTTCAAAATTCGAAAACGAAGACAATTTACTGGAAAAATTAGAAAGTTGGGTGTTCGTTGAATGGTCGAGAGCCAATGATTTTGTGCAAGACGTCAACTACCCCACCAACATGCTTTACAGCACCGCGTTGGCATGTGCTGGCCAGTTGTATGGAAACGATGAATGGTTGAGAAAATCGGACGACGTTCGGGAAGCCGTGTTGAATCAGTCCTACAATGGGGAATTCTTCGTGGATAATGCCATCAGGGAGGAAAATGGGGAACTAACAATCACTGGAAATACCACGGAAGCGTGCCAGTATTACGCGTTTTTCTTTAACATCGCCACCCCCGAGTCCCATCCGGAGCTATGGAAAAAAATTTCAAACGACTTTGGACCCAACCGCGACGATCAGGTAACCTATCCCAATGTATTCCGTGCGAACGCTTTTATTGGAAACTACTTGCGGATGGACATCTTATCGCGTTATAACCTTCAAGGCCAACTGATATCAGAAATCCAGGATTATTTCTACTCGATGGCCGATTTAACGGGTACATTGTGGGAGAATATGCAAAGCTACGCGAGCTGCAATCACGGTTTTGCTTCCTTTATAGCATACGTGTTATACCGAGACGTACTAGGAATAAAAGAGATCGACCGCGTGAATAATAACATCACGGTACGCTTTACAGACCTCGATCTCGAACAGTGTAACGGTTCCATACCTATTGGCGACGAGGTGGTCAAACTGGAGTGGACACGTGCAGACAACGTTATCCAATATAAAATAGAGGCACCTGCACACTTTAAGGTGAATATCGAAAACATGAGCAGCGCGGAAATTGTTCCTCGCAGCTAGTGTTTCATTTGCCGACAAGTATGTTGGCACAACTTTGATCATAATAGCGGACACGTTTGGCCCGCTATTATGATTACCCCTGGTGTAAAGGGAAATAGCGCGTTCTGTTTGGCTAGCTGAACAAATTGGAAACAACGCAAAACAAAATATTTCATAAAATCAACGGGGTAATATTGTTAAAAAACAATTTTAAGTTGTTTTTATTAATATTCCTCTTTAGTTTTGCTACTTAACCGATAAAGTAAACGGTATGCGTCCCTCTTTAAAAGACATAGCGAAAGAATTAAACCTGTCGAAAACGACAGTCTCATGGGTATTATCCGGACGTGCACAGCAGAAAGGAATAAGCGAAGCTACAGCCAATAGGGTGATGGAATATGCCATGAAGCTAAATTACCAACCGAACCTTATCGCTAGAAGTTTAAATACAGGAACCACGAAAACAATAGGGCTGATTGTTCCCTCAATCTCGGATAGCTTTTACTCGGAAGTAGCACGAGAGATTGAAGCGGAAGCACGCAACAAGGGCTACTCCTTAATGATCGGGAGCTCGGAGTCGGACATCAATCGTGAAGATGAAATCATACGACTATTCAAAGCCAAGGTGGTGGATGGCATCATCATAGCACCAACGAAGCGATCTAAAATAGAAATTCAACGACTGATTGATGAAGCTTATCCCCTAGTAACTATCGACCGCTTCTTTCCGGAACTGGAGGCTTCCTATATTATAATAAACAACCGAGATAGTAGTTATATGCTCACGAAACACCTAATTAGCAAAGGGTGCAAAAAAATTGCAATATTGACTACAAACTCGTACCTCACTACTATGAGTCACCGTAGAGAAGGATTTGAAGATGCCCTACGTGAATCCAAGTACCCTATAAATCCTCATTTAATTGGGGAGGTACATTACGTGGATTATGAAAAAAATATTTATAAAGTATTAGACGGTATCTTTAAAGAGGTACCCGATGTGGACGGCTTCTTTTTTACCACTCATATATTAGCACTCGAAGCCTTTCAGTATTTTCATGATAAGGGAATTAACCCGAACTTCGAACTAGCTAGCATACACGAGGTTCCTATCTTTAAAGTGGTGGCCCCTCGAATAAATATTGCCCGAATGCCTATTGAAGAGATCGGTAAAAACGCGGTAAATATATTGATAGAGCAGATCGACTTTGTGAGAAAAAACAGATCGAAACGAAATAGAAAAATTGAACCTAAACGAATGGTTCTATCATGTTCGTTAGATTTTCGTAGCTAGTAAACAATCTTGTCTTTACGGTGACTTGGTTGGCTACACGAGGTTGAAGAGAATGAATCAACAAAATCATGTTAATTAGCTGATATAATAATCCATATAACCCATGTATTTTTTACTTAATCGTTCAAGTAGGAGGATAAAAATGAAAAAAACAATGACGCTAGTGGCTTTATGCTCTATTATTCTTACCGCGTGTGGTAATGGTTCCACGATAATTGACAACCCGCGCTGCGAATATCAGGATTCGCCCATTAATATCGACGTACAAAATCCGAGATTTACATGGACATACAGGGCCGACGTGGGCCCTTATGAACAGACTGCCTATCAACTTGACTTGGCACGTTCCGAGAAAGATTTGAATGAGGGCCGGGTGATATGGACATCTGGAAAAATAACAAGTAACACGAGCCGTGCTCGATACACAGGCGAAACGGAACTTGAGTCACGCACTAAATATTATTGGAGAGTCTCCTCCTGGGATCAGAATAATAAAATCACCACATCATCTATCCAAGTATTTGAAACGGCACTGATGAATAGATCGGATTGGAGTGCGGAATGGATAACAGATCAAGAGGACAAATCATTTGGTCCCGCACCAATGTTCCGTAAAACATTCCATATCGACAAAAAGGTAGCATCGGCTAAGCTATATATAAGCGCGGCATCCTACTATCTGTTGTACCTCAATGGCGAGAACCCAGTTGATGTGAAGCTCGATCCTGGCTACACCCATTACGATAAAAGAAATCTCTATTCTACTTTCGATATCACGGCATCGGTTCGTGAGGGAAAGAATGTAGTAGCAACGGTTTTGGGGAATGGCTTTTATAACGCGGACGCACCTGTTGCAACCTGGGATTTTGAAAAAGCTCCATGGCGTGATAGAGCAAGAATGATAATGGAAATTCACGTGAAGTATACCGATGGTACGGCCACGACAATACCTACTGATCACACGTGGAAAACATCCACGGGACCTCATGTATATAATAATATATATAGTGGAGAGACGTACGACGCCCGTGAAGAAATCCCAGGTTGGAATACACTTGATTTTGATGATAGCGATTGGACGGGTGCCGTAATAACCGATGCACCCTCTCCCCTACTGGTATCACAAACCATGCAACCCATGCGAATCACTCGAGAGTTCTCACCCGTATCAATGAAAGCATTTGGTGACACCGTTTATGTTTTTGATCTCGGTGTAAACCTGACTGGTGTATGCAATATAAAACTCATGGGTGAAAGAGGAACAAAAGTGACACTTACTCACGGAGAACTTCTAAAGGAAAATGGACGTCTGGAGATGAGAAACCTAGACATCTATTACAAACCGATGGAGGATATTGAATTCCAAACTGATACTTATTTTCTAAAAGGAGAAGGAGAAGAGTCATTCACTCCTGAATTCACCTATCATGGGTTTCAATACGTGGAAGTCAAATCAGATAGACCGATCAAATTGAGCAAAAATGACTTGACCGCTCATTTTATTCATACCGATTTGGAAAAAGTAGGACACTTTAGCTGCTCAAATGAATTGCTTAATAAAATATGGGCGGCCACTAACCAATCATACTTGGGAAATCTCCATAGCATCCCTACCGACTGTCCACAACGTGAGAAGAACGGTTGGACAGCAGATGGACATATTGCGATAGATCTGGCTTTGCTAAACTATGACGGCATTCTGTTCTATGAAAAATGGATGAATGATTTCATTGACAATCAGAGGCCGGAAGGGAATATCTCAGGAATTATTCCTACATCTGGATGGGGGTACGATGACTGGATTGGACCGGTATGGGATGCCGCGCTTTTCATAATCCCAGATGCTCTCGAACGATACTATGGTGACACCAAAGCCATTCATAAAGTGTACGAAACCTGCGTGAGATACCTCGATTATCTCAAAAACAGAGAGAATGAGAACGGAACAGTAACTTACGGGATTGGCGACTGGGTCTTTTATGACACTCAAACCCCGACTGATTACACCACGACGTGCTTCTATTATTGGGATAACGTGTTAATGGCACGCTTCGCTGAAATAACAGGAAATGACAGCAGCCCTTATAAAGAGAAAGCGGAGGAGTTAAGGATGTTTATAAATAAGAATTATTTCGATGCCGAAACCTATACCTATGCAAATGGATCTCAAACATCTCAAGCTGTTGCGCTGGCCTTGTCGATTGTACCGCAGGAATATGAAACGAAAGTGGCGGAAATGCTAAATGAAGCTATCGTGGATAACGACTATTTCTTGGATTTTGGAGTACTGGGAAGTAAATATGTCCCGAGAATGCTCACCCGTTACGGGTACGCGGAATCGGCATATAAAATGGCTACAAAAGAGGAAGCACCCTCGTGGGGCAACTGGATGAAGCTTGGATTTACAACGTTGGCAGAGACCTGGGTACTCTCTCCTGAATTCCGTGACGCATCGGTGAATCACGTATTCTTAGGAGATATCAGTGCATGGATGGTTCACTCGTTAGCAGGTATTAATTACGATGTGGAGGAGAGAGGGTTTGAAAAGATAATCATAAAACCCGAGTATATCGAGGATCTCGATTGGGTTAAAGGAGAGTATAAGTCGGTAAAAGGATTAATAAAATCAGAATGGAAACGTGAGAATAACAAGATTACACTCTCCGTCACGATACCCCCCAATACCACGGCAACTATTTTCACGGATAAGGAGATCGTGGTAAGCGGCGGAGATCATGAATTTGTATTCTAGTACGGAACACTAAAAATTTATATACAAAATGAAAAAAAGAGGTGCTATTTATTTATTGATACTTGTCGCTTATTTATGCCATTCTGAAGTAATGGCCGATAATATCTCGTTAAACGGTAGATGGGATTTACAGTTTTTCCCTCAGCCGATAGAAGCGGTGATTTGTCCGACCGAACTAGAAAATATAGACATGAAACTGATTGAGGCAACGGTTCCAGGAAATGTGGAACTGGATATGCTGAGTGCCGGATTAATCGATGATCCCATGATTGGGAGTAATGTCTACTCTTTACGTGAATACGAGGGTTACCAATGGTGTTATACAAAAAAGTTCGCGTCACCACAAATCAACGAGGATGAACAGGTACACCTTTTCTTCGGAGGGATCGATTGCATTGCTGAAATATGGTTGAATGGAGAGCATCTCGGTTCCGTAAGTAATATGTTTATCGAACATGTTTTTGATGTAACAAAATCACTGCGGCAGGAGGGTGAAAATATACTTCAAGTGATAATTCGGTCTGCTGTACTGGAGGCACAGAAATATACACTGGGAACGTTCAGTATAGGTAATTTTGCTGCAACCGAATCAACCTACATTCGTAAAGCACCCCATTCATACGGATGGGACATAATGCCACGTTTGGTGAGTGCCGGCCTATGGCGTGACGTGGAGCTAAGGGTGGTAAATAACACCCGTATCGTGAATACGCATTGGATGACGTCTAGCATTGACCTTGAAAATAAAAAAGCTCGCCTTTTCGTGGATGTACAGTTGGCCATACCTTTCGAGAAACTGGATAAGACCAATGCCATCATTACCCTGAAGCGAGATGGCAAGGTGGTGTATGAAAACTGTTTATTGGTTACATCACACGCTTTTCGCCATATAATAAATCTAGAGAACGTCGATTTCTGGTGGCCAAGAGGATACGGCGATCCTGCGTTGTATGACGCGGAAGTGAGATTAGTCACGGATGAAACAAAAACGGTTTCTACGCATAACTGTCGAGTAGGGGTACGGACGGTAAAACTCGATATGACCGATTTAAATGATATGCCCGATAACCCAGGACGTTTCTGTTTTGTGGTCAATGGGGAGAGGTTGTTTATCCGAGGTACCAACTGGGTTCCATTAGACGCACTGCATAGCAGGGATGCTTCGCTCCTGAATAATGCCGTACAGCTAATGATAGATACCAACTGTAATATGGTAAGATGCTGGGGAGGGAATGTATACGAGGATCATGATTTTTTTAATCTTTGTGACGAAAATGGAATCATGGTGTGGCAGGACTTCGCCATGGGTTGCACGTTCTATCCTCAAAGAGATGACTTTGCAAAAGCAGTGGAAGAGGAAGCCATTGCCGTAGTAACCAAGCTCCGGAACCATCCCTCACTCGCGCTATGGTCCGGGAATAATGAAAACGATCTCGCGTTACGCTGGACACTGGTAGATTTTAATATTGACCCTAATCAAGATGTTATCAGCCGGAAAGTGCTCCCTAGAGTAATTTACGAAATGGATCCTACACGTGATTTCTTGCCCAGCTCACCCTATTATAGCGAAGCGGTATACAGGGGGGGAAGCCACGACGACTTACTTCCAGAAAACCATTTATGGGGACCAAGAGGATATTATAAGGACGACTTTTATACACGAGCCAAAGCTCAATTCGTGAGCGAGATAGGTTATCATGGTTGCCCCAACCGGTCGAGCCTAGAAAAAATGTTTACAAAAGAGGCTGTAATCCCATGGCTTGACGGGGAAGTGGGACTTTGGAACGATGAGTGGATGACGAAAGCAGTGAGAATTTTTCCACACGCGCCTAAACAAGGGGGAAGGAACGACCTGATGACGAATCAAGTGAAGATACTCTTCGGAGAGGTACCCGAAAATCTAGATGATTTCGTGTTTGCCTCACAATCGGTACAAGCAGAAGCAATGAAGTTTTTCGTGGAAATGTGGAGAGGCGACAAACCCGAAAGATCCGGTATTATCTGGTGGAATATACGAGATGGATGGCCCATTTTATCCGATGCAGTCGTGGATTATTATAATTCAAAAAAAATGGGATACTACTTCCTGAAAAATGTGCAGCATAACAGGTGTGTATTTATTAACGACGCACGTGAAAAAGAACATCCGCTGGTAGCAGTGAACGACACGAGGATACCCGCCACGGGAGATGTAGAGGTGATCGATGTAGCCACAGGCAATCCGGTGTACAAAGGGAGTTTTTCTATTGAAGCAAACGGGAGGACATTGATAGGCACCTTACCTGAAAGGGAGGGACAAGGCATCTTGCTTATCAAGTACACGATAGAAGGAGAAGAGTATGCAAACCACTATTTATATGGGAAGCCCCCTTTTAAACTCGACAAATACAAGGAACTCTTGACAAAAACAAACATATACTCTATTAATTAAATTGATATGAAGGAATACATTTTAGGCATTGACATAGGTGGAACCAAATGTGCAATAAACTATGGTTATAGGGAGGGAGAACAACTGCACATATTAGATAAGGAGCGATTCTTAACAACAACGGTAGATGAAACAATCAGCGAAATTTTATCTTCAACCGAGCAGATGATAGTGAAACACTCCTTAACAAACGACCGCCTTTCAGCTATCGGAATCAGTTGCGGTGGTCCGCTGGACAGCCATAAAGGCATTATCATGTCTCCACCTAATCTTCAAGGCTGGGATAACATTCCGATTATCGATATCATCCAAGAAAAATTTGGTGTACGCACCCATTTACAGAACGATGCAAACGCGTGCGCACTTGCCGAGTGGAAGTACGGTGCAGGCCGGGGAAGTCAAAATATGGTATTCATGACCTTCGGCACCGGCCTGGGCGCGGGACTCATCTTGGATGGTAAATTATTCACGGGTACCAATGATAACGCCGGAGAACTGGGACATATCCGCCTGACAGAGCACGGACCCGTGGGGTATGGAAAAGCGGGATCATTCGAAGGCTTTTGCAGCGGGGGCGGCATATCGCAGATTGCTAAAACAGTTCTGCTTGAAAAAGCACAAATGGGCATCAACGTAGATTGGTGTGAACCAGAAGAGATAGACCAAATAACTGCCCAAAAAGTGGCGGAAGCAGCGTTTAATGGAGAAGAACTGGCCCTCGACATCTTCGATACCTCGGCGAAAGCATTAGGAAATGGCCTTTCTATCGTGATTGATATCCTTAACCCAGAGATCGTCGTGATAGGAGGAATATACACTAGATGCCAGTCACTTATGGAGACACGAATGCTAGAAATCATTAAAAAAGAAGCGTTGCCACATTCAAGAGCGGTCTGTAAGGTACTCCCCTCGAAGCTGGGAGAACAAATTGGGGATTACGCGGCACTCTCCGTCGCGACGGGCACGATGGAGGAATAGGATTCACTAGGAATATTTAAATAACTCACTCAAGTTTCGCATGCACTACAACTACAGCTATAATTGTAATAATTGATGCATGCGAAACTTAAATAACTGATAATATGAAAAAAATAATTGTTTTCTCCATTGTCTTTTGCTTTATCGTTTTTTCGTCATGTAAAACGGCAGAAGATAATAAATACCAAGATGTTTTTGTTAGTGAACCCACTGGGACCAAGCTAGAAGCAATCGGGGTTGAACTGGATCCTCACTTCTTCTCTCAAAACGTAACACGTGACGACGCTTCCAAAGAGTCGGACTGGCAATACGTGGTGGATAGGGTGACAAAAATGGAAATACAGAAATTTAGAGTGATGGTCTTACCCCCCTGGTACGAGCCGGTAAACGATAACGAAGACCCCCACGTAACTGATTGGAGCAAATTCACTTTCGAATCTCCAGAAATGCAATCGCTGTACAAGGTACTTGACCTGGCACAAGAACAAGATATGGAGGTATGTATCGTTATTTGGGGCTGTCCTACCGGTGTCTCACTGCTCGACCCGAACTACGCGCACGTGAAGAGGTGTTTTATGTCAGATCCAAACAAAGGAGGATGGATATCGGGGCCTACGGATTACGACGAGTGGGCCGAGAGTTACGCGGCATTGATCAGATACCTGATCGAAGAGAAAGGATACACTTGTATCAATGAAATAACACCGATGAACGAGCCGGACGGGGGGCCTTTGCTTACTTCTACCGAGTACATCGAGATGGCCAAGGTTCTGGATGCCCGCTTCAAAAAAGAGGGATTGAGGGATAAAGTACGATTCAACCTATCCGACAATACCGATACCCGAACATTCTACCTGATTGATTGCGCGGAAAATCTTCAAAATGTGGCCGATATTTTCAACTCACACACCTATATCTTTGGATACGAAACACCCAATCAAGAGATCTACGATTGGGAGAGAAATAACGTGGAAATATCTGCAGGAGCAGGGAAGAGGCATTTAGTGGGTGAGTTTGGTTCTAACCAAACGGTTGGGGCTACACGACAAAGGGATATCGACCTATACGCCCGAGGAGTACTTATGACCCGGCTGGCACTCAACTTTTTTAACGCGGGAGCCGCGGGGATTAGTTACTGGAGCCTGATTGATCAGTACTATGGAAAAGATGCTGATTATCAGCAAATGCAGCAATTGGGACTGTGGAAGTATATAAAAGAGGCGTATAGAACAGATTCCACATACGAGCGAATCCAGCAAGATTATGAAGTAAGGCCACAGTACCATTCCTATTCGTTGTTGACTAGATTTCTTAAACCGGGAGCCGATATCTACCCGTTGGACCTAGGTGAAGATTTCGCGATCGGTACCGCTTTCCAAAATGAAAATGGAAAATGGACTTACGTGTTCGCTAACGGGACAAACGAGACCAAGCATATCGCGATCAATAACGAGAACGTGAAGGGTAAATTTGAAGTGTACAGGTACGAGGAAAGCTCACTGCCACAAAACGACGACCTCATCACTGCAAGTGAAACTATAAACACACGGTCCAACAAGCTTAAAGTGGAAGTGAGGGCGAACTCAATGATACTCTGCCGCCAGAAATAATAAGCATTGCCCTGAACAGAAACCATATGAACCTACCTACATATTAAAATAATCATATGAAACAAAAGAATTCAATCGGAATAAAAATACTTCCCGTGATGTTCGGCTTCTTTATCATGGGGTTCGTGGACATTATAGGAGTGGCGATCAATTACGTGAAACAGGACTTTGTATTCCTGAACGATACTTTAGCCAACATGTTGGCGATGTCATGCTTCTTCTGGTTCCTAGTGCTTTCAATACCTACCGGGATGTTAATGAATAAAATTGGCCGAAAAAAAACGGTTCTCCTTAGCTTCACTATTCAGGTTATCGCTCTAGGTATTCCCATCATGGTGTATGATTTTGTTTGGATTTTGGTTGCATTTGCTTTTCTGGGGATTGGAAACACATTGCTACAGGTTGCACTCAACCCACTGGTTACGGATGTAGTGAGTAAGGAAAAATTGACAGGTACGCTCACGCTTGGCCAATTTGTAAAAGCAGTCTGCTCTTTCCTCGGGCCTATCATTACGAGCTGGGCATCGGGAATGATCTTCGGATGGAAACTAATTTTTCCAATTTATGCCGTTACGTCGCTCATTGCTCTAGTCTGGTTATGGCTTACACCAATCAAGGAATCAAAGAAGGAAGAATCAGTCTCGCTCCATCAAACACTCGGGTTGTTTAAGGATAAATACATTGTCGCTTTTTTTGTTGGGATATTGGTACTTGTCGGTGTCGATGTGGGAATTAATACTACCTTCCCTAAACTATTGATGGAAAAATGTGGATTGCAACTTAGTGAAGCAGGATTAGGCAATAGTGTTTACTTTTTTGCTCGTACTCTCGGGGCTTTGGGAGGAGGAATATTCCTGTTGAAATATTCTGAGACCAAATTTTTCAGATATAGCGTGTTATTAGCCCTGGTAGGGCTTGCTGGGATGCTCGTAACCGAAAGTTTATGGGGGATGTTAGCTTGTGTAACTATTTTTGGATTGGGTTATGCCAACCTTTTTGCCATTATCTTTTCATTGTCATTAAAACGTGTTCCAGATCGTGCCAATGAAGTCTCGGCACTTCTGATCATGGGTGTCTCGGGAGGTGCTTTACTGCCTCCCCTCCTCGGAGTAGTGTCAGACACTTTTGGTACACAGGTAGCCGCTTTAATAGTGATAGCTGTGGTATGGCTATACATGGTGTGGCTTATTAGTAAGGTGAAAGAGAAGAATAAAAAACAATTAACAAATTAATAAGGATGTTTATAAAAAGATCTAGAACTAACATGATTTGGTTTGCCTCGTTATGCCTACTCACATTAATTTGCGCGATACCGGTACATGCACAACAAAAAATTAAGTATACTGCAAAGCCGGTGAACATAACACGGTGGATCAACGAAGCATTTGCTCGGGGAAAAACACCTCCGTTTTCATTCGTACACGATGGAAAGAGGTCCGAAGACTTTATTAAAACATGGGGCTACTCTTCCATGAAGTTAGAGAGCACAGAAGCGAATGTGATCAAGCACCGATTTACCTACGAAAGTAAAGAAACGGGAATAAGAGTAGATTGCGACGTGGAAGGGTATACCGACTATAATGCTGTAAAATGGATGTTACGCTTCACGAATACCAACAATAATAACTCAAAAACGATATCAGACGTTAAAGTGATCGATCTCGACTTTGAATACGTGGATAGCGGGGATTTCATTCTCCATTCGGCTGAAGGTAATCATATATCCAAAGCCGACTTCCACCCTCGATCTACCGTGTTGGCAAATGAGGATCCTATTCAATTTTTTCCCGAAGGAGGTCGCTCGTCTGAAACCGCTTTTCCTTTCTTCAATATTGAATCACCATCGGATCAAGGTGTCGTCTTCGCGATAGGGTGGTCGGGAACGTGGGTGAGTGATTTTGTAAAAGAGTCCGACAAGTCTGTCTCTGTAAAATCAGGAATGAAACGCTTCGAAAGCTACCTCAAACCAAATGAAACCTTTCGGACTCCCAGCATGTGCCTCCTTTTCTGGAATTCGAAGAATCGAATCGATGGACATAATAAATTCAGGAGGTTTGTTCTTGCTCATCAAAGCAGGAAAATAGATGGGGAGCTCGCCACTTACCCTCTTTCCAGTGGTTTTAACTATCGTGATCCAGAACCATGCACCGAATACTCATGCCTAACCGAAGATTATGCCATCGCCATGATCCGGCGATACACTCAATTTGGATTAATCCCCGAAGTCTACTGGCTCGACGCGGGATGGTATACCGGTGCAGCCAATTTTGAAGAGGGACAAACGTGGGCAAATACCGTGGGTAACTGGACAGTGGACAAAACCAGGTTCCCCAGGGGCCTCAAACCGATCGCGGACGAAGCGCATAAGGTAGGAGCCAAATTCATGGTATGGTTCGAACCGGAAAGAGTGATCGAGGGTACCCAATGGGCGGTGGAACACCCCGAGTGGATGCTCAGAGATGGAGAAGGGGATTGGTTGCTCTTTGACTTGGGTAACGAGGAAGCAAGAAAATGGATGACCAACTGGATCATCGATATGATTCGTGAGAATGGAATCGATTACTATCGACAAGACTTTAACATGAGACCGGATGTCTATTGGGAAGCTAACGATGAACCCGGCCGTGCCGGAATGAAAGAGGTGCGCCATATTGAGGGACTTTATGAGTTCTGGGACACACTCCTAGAGGAATTTCCTGAACTACTAATAGATAATTGCGCGAGCGGGGGACGCCGCCTCGATATGGAGACCATCCCGCGAAGTGCCCCTTTGTGGAGAAGCGATTATTATCACTACGACGATCCGGATGGATACCAAGGACATACATACGGGTTAAACTACTTTCTTCCATTACACGGTACCGGCATCCTACAAACAGATCCTTACTCGTTTCGATCGAGCATGAGCAGTGCATTAATTTATAACTGGAAAATAACGGATAAAAATGCCTCCTATATCGACATGCAAAATCTTTTAAAAGAGTACAGTGAAATCAGACCCTACTACTACGAAGACTATTATCCGCTCGTGGGAATCGAAGACCTGACAAGGGATGACATCTGGATCGCGTATCAATTGCACAGGCCATCGGACGAAACTGGGGTTATCATCGCTTTTCGTCGTGAAAAGTGTGCCGACAACCACTTGACCGTCCAGCTGGGAGGGATACAAACCAATAAAAATTATATTATCACCAATAGAGACGATGAGAATTTCAAACTAATCAAGTGCGGCAAAGAGCTAGCCGAAGGCATTGATCTAATCATCGAAAACCCTAAAAGCTCTTTACTTTTACAATATGCACCCCATTAAACAAAAACAACATGAAAAATTATATTATATCCTACTTCGTTCTTCTCGCCGCTTTAGTGGCTATCCCATCATACGGGCAGGCAGTTTCTGAATTTGGAAAAAAAGAGGTAAAGGTATCCGAATGGGTGGATCGTAACTTTAAAAAGGGAACGCTGCCTCCTTTCTCCTTTGTTTACAACAATGAACACTCGAGCAACTTTATAAAGAAGTGGAAGTTCTCGGCGCGAAAAAAAATCGACACTCAAGATGGCGCGATACACAATATCTACACTTGGAATGATGGAAAGACAGGAATGAACGTGGAATGTGATCTCACCTATTACCCAGGTTATAACGCGGTAGAATGGGTGCTCCGTTTCACGAACCAATCCAATAGTAACTCACCATCGATCCAGCAGGTTAAAGTGATCGATGTCGACTGGAGATACGGGAAGGATAACGAAGTTACACTCCATTATGCTAACGGGAGTTCGGCCTCAAGAGCTGATTTTAATCCCAAGGAAAAAACTTTCAAAGCGGGGGAGACCCTCGAAATTTCTCCCACGGACGGACGCTCTTCCGATCACGCTTTTCCTTTCTTTAATATAGAGTCCAAAACAGGGAAAGGAGCCGTAGTGGCCTTGGGGTGGACAGGTACGTGGTACGCGCAGTTCAACAAGAATAAAGGCGATGGACTAACCGTTCACTCGGGTATGAAATGGCTGGATACCTACTTGCAATCCGGTGAAACCATCCGAGTACCCAGCGTGTGCCTGTTGTTTTGGAACGACCAAGATCGAATGGTGGGACACAACACCTTTCGAAGATTCATGATCAATCACCAAGCCCCAAAAATAAACGGAGAACCAACCGTGTACCCTGTTTCTACAAGTTTTAATTACGGCGACCCCCATCCCTGCAATGAATACACCTGCCTCACCACCGATTATGCACTGGCCATGATCAACCGCTATAAACGGTTTAATTTGGTGCCAGAAGTCTTCTGGTTGGACGCGGGTTGGTACGTGCACGCGAATGAAGTGGAAAACAATAAAAACTGGGCAAACACTGTCGGGAATTGGGAAGTGGATCAAGATAGGTTCCCCGGGGGACTGAAGCCAATTTCAGACGCTGTGCACCAAGCAGGTGCCAAGTTCATGGTCTGGTTCGAGCCGGAAAGGGTGATCAAGAACTCGAAATGGGGAAGGGAACGCGAGGAGTGGATGCTCGACGCGAAAGGGACCGATGCCTACCTGTACGACCTGGGCAACCCCGAGGCATTGCAATGGCTATGCCAGTATATCGGGGACTTCATGGAAGAAAACGGTATCGACCACTACCGACAAGATTTTAATATGAGAATAGATAATTACTGGAGGGAGAACGACGAGCCGGGACGTACTGGTATACGAGAAATACGCCATATAGAAGGGCTATACGCCTTCTGGGACTATCTGTTGGAACGATTCCCAGAAGCAATTGTGGACAACTGCGCGAGCGGCGGACGACGGCTCGATTTCGAGACAATGAAACGAAGCGCTCCCATGTGGAGAACGGACTACTCATACGGGGAACCTGTAGGTTACCAAACACATACCTATGGACTAAACTTTTTTCTTCCCTTGACTGGCACGGGTGTACAAAAAAGCGATCGATTCACTTTCCGCTCCAGCTTGGGAACCTCCGTGATTTTCAACTGGAAAATAACAGAGGCCTCTTCTTCATTTACAGAAATGCAACGCTGCTTCCAAGAGTTCATGGAGCTACGCCCCTACTATTACGAGGATTACTACCCGTTAACGAAATACGAAGACATGACAACCGATGATATCTGGCTGGCATACCAGTTGCACAAACCAGAAGATGATACAGGGATTATCGTGGCCTTCCGGAGAGACCTTTCTCCTGATGAATCAATAACCGTAAATTTATCCGGCCTAACAGCAGGAAAAACATACAAGCTCACAAACCGGGATTCGGGAGAAAGTTTCCTGAAAACGGCGGAAGAACTGAAAGAAGGATTACCACTCATCCTAAAGGAAACGCGTAGTTCTTTAATTTTTCACTACGAATAGAGAGGAGTGGATAACGTTCAATTTAAAACACAGAAACTTGGATGAATGAAATTATAACCAAAAGCCTGGTTGAGGCGTTAACGACTCTGCAGAAGTTTATTGCCCAACCTTCTAACGTGGAACGGATTGAACAGGCTGCCACGCTTATGGCTGAAAGCTTGGCCAATGGACATTTGATTATTTCATGTGGTAACGGGGGTTCGCTGTGTGATGCGACACATTTTGCCGAAGAGCTATCTGGACGCTACCGGCGGAATAGAAAACCCTACCCTGCTATTGCCATCAATGATCCCGCCTATATAACGTGCGTGGGTAATGACTACTCGTTCGATGATGTTTTTTCGCGGTTTATTGAAGGCATGGGGAGAAAAAACGATGTGCTGTTGGCAATTAGCACCAGTGGGAACTCGGAAAACGTGGTGAAAGCTGCACAGAAAGCAAAAGAAAAGGGGATGAAAGTGGTGTCACTCACAAAAGAGGGTGAAAATCGACTTCAAGAAATTTCGGATATCACTATCGCGAGTCCCGAAACACCTTTCTCCGACAGGATCCAAGAGATTCATATCAAAGTGATTCATCTGCTTATCGAATTGATAGAGGCTAAACTAGGACATTAACAAAAAGCTTAAATAGAATAAAATATCCTCTTTAGACGAGTTAGTGAGGTGCTATACTTCCCTTCATATCCCACACGATATCAAATAGATTAGTTGGAATATCATATTGCACCACTAGCTCGTCGAAAATAAAGCTTTATTTTTGTAAAATGAGACTCGAATTGATATACGCGTATCTATAATAATAAACAGTAACTGTTAAAACAATAATATGACTTTATTGAACCGTCCATCAAACGTACACTTACGTGGAATGGGAGTATCGATTTTTTTATTACTAATTGTCTTCTGCGTACATACGGCATGTGATGCAATGGGGCAGTCCGGCCTGAAATTTGTTAACATCACGTGCGACTATCGTCAAAACCCATTACTGGTAGCCACGGAAACACCTCGTTTTGGATGGCAGCTCCAATCTGGGAAAGAAAGTCGGGGGACACTTCAGTCGGCGTATACTATCGAGATTTACGATCGGCACAGCGGGAAAGAGGTGAAAATATGGGATTCTGGTAAAGTAGCATCCACTGAAAGTCAACAAATACCCTACAACGGTGTGGAGAAACTTATCCCAGGTGTTGAGTATACGTGGAGAGTCAAGGTGTGGGACAGCCATGACGTTCCGTCGCCATGGAGCGAATACGCTACTTTTAGAATTGCCCCCACGGATCTCGCGACCACGGCCAAATGGATCGGAGCCATCGACAAAAAAGATGCCCGCTTACCGGAAGGAAGAAGTTACCACGGACTGTCAATCAGTTCAGAAGCTGGTCAACAGTGGCAGCAGACTCACCCGCTCTCTAAACAGAGTATCTACCTTAGGAAAGAGGTTCCCGTGAACAAGAAAGTCAAAAGTGCGATCATCTACATCAGCGGGCTGGGGCACTACGAGCTAACACTGAACGGCGAAAAACTAGGAAACGCCCAGTTCGACCCGATGTGGAGCGACTATGATAAAACAATTTACTACAACGCTTACGACGTAACCAACCAACTGGAAAAGAACAACGCGATTGGAGTACTACTCGGGAATGGTTTTTTTAACCAACAAGGCGGGCGGTACGTCAAGATGCAAGTGAGCTTTGGTCCCCCCACCCTGCTATTTAAAATGCATATCACTTACAACGATGGAACTGTAGAGGAAATCAACTCGGATGAGAGTTGGAAATACTCCTTCAGCCCATTAGTATATAACGATATGTATGGTGGGGAGGATTACGATGCACGCTTGGAACAAGAGGGTTGGGACACACCTGGTTTTGATGATTCAAAATGGCAATCGGTCGTGCTTCAAACGGCTCCTAAAGGCCAACTGAAACCTCAAACAACCGATCCGATTAAAGTAGTGGAAACCTACACGGCTCAATCGATAAAAAAAGTGGGTGACGCCTACGTATTTGATATGGGGCAGAATTTATCCGGTTTCCCCAGAATTAAAGTGCAAGGAAAGGAGGGCGATGTGATTCGACTGACGGTGGGAGAGAATATCTATGAAGATGGCTCTGTAAACCAATCGCAATCGGGATCACCCTACTATTACGAATATATCCTGAAAGGAGGCGAGGAGGAGGTCTGGCATCCCAGATTCACCTATTACGGGTATCGCTATATACAGGTCAACGGGGCTAAACCCGAAAGAGTAGGTGATCTCATAGACCCTGTCTCCCAAACGGACGATCCGCGGGATATCCCGATAATAAAGGAGATAGAGTCTTGTTTTGTATACAATTCCTCCGCTCGAACAGGCCACTTCAACAGTTCCAACGAACTGTTCAATGACGCGTACCGACTCATCATCAACGCGATAAAAAGTAATATGCACGCGGTATTCACCGACTGCCCCCACCGTGAAAAACTTGGCTGGCTGGAACAGGTGCACCTCAACGGGCCGGGATTATTTTATAATTTCAATCTCACCACTTTCGCTCCTAAAATCATGCAGGACATTCGCGACGCACAACTCCCTAACGGTCTGGTGCCGGATATCGCGCCGGAGTACGTCGTCTTCGAAGGGGGATTCCGGGATTCGCCCGAATGGGGAAGCACCTCGGTAATTCTTCCTTTTATGTATTATCAATTTTATGGCGACAACTCGTTGATATTTGAATATTACGACGTGATGAAAGGGTACGTGGACTACCTCTCCTCAACAGCGACCAACCATATTGTTTCACATGGATTGGGCGACTGGTGCGATTACCGGGAAGATCAACCTTATGGCGTGTCACACAACACACCGGTTCCGCTCTCCGCGTCCACGCATTACTACATGGTAGTGGACTACTTGGTACAAGCAGCGGAGATGACAGGAAACAAAGAAGACCACTCACGATACACCGCGCTTAAAGAAGAGGTGAAGGCCGCCTTTAACAAGGAGTTTTTCAATGAACAAACGCGACAATACGGAACGGGCAGTCAAGCATCCAACGCGATGCCGCTCTTCGCTGGCATCGTGGAGCCAGAACACAAAGAAGCTGTACTGGAAAACCTCGTGAAAGAAATCGAGGAAAAAGGGTACCGTTTGTCGACGGGCGACGTGGGCAATCGTTACCTATTCCAAACGTTGGCCGATAACGGACTCAACGAGGTAATGTACAAAATGCATAACCACAGGGAAGTGCCGGGATACGGCTTTCAATTGCAGTTTGGAGCCACCACCCTTACCGAGTTATGGGATCCAAGGGCAGGGGCTTCTTGGAACCATTTCATGATGGGACAGATACTGGAATGGTTCTACAAGTCGCTCGCTGGAATAAGAATGGAGAGCGAAGCCACTGGCAAAAATCAGAGCGTTATCATTGCACCTAATGTAGTGGGCGACCTGACGTACGTGAGTGCCTCACACGAAACAGTGTCCGGTACAATCTCTGTTGATTGGAGAGTAGAGGACGGTCACTTCATCATGGATCTGTCGGTCCCTTTCAATTGCCAAGCAAAAGTATACCTTCCTGGCGAAGAAAATTACGAGGTAGTCCAAAGCGGGACCTACTCGTTCCGGAGTGAACTATAGATGAACAGAGCCAAGCTTGCTTGCTTGAACTATAGTTTTAGCTATGAAAGGGGTTGATCTCATCGAAAATGCTCAAATCCCATTCGTCGAACCATTTAAGAACAGGCAGGCCATTTTCAAAAAGAACGGGCAACCAGATATACCTCCCATCAATGGGATACTTGGGTCTCCACCGGTCGGCCATGAATATGAACGCGTCTTTCTTACCTTGCACCGGAACGATGAAGGTGCTTTGTGAATGAAACGTGAGGTCGGCGTCTGGCCCTTGTGCGGGGTTGGCATGCAATCTCCAGGGTCCCATGATATGGTCTGCAGTGAGTAATCGTGCGGCATTGGGATCCCAACCCGTACAACCGGACGTGATCATGAAATAGCGTCCATCTTTTTTGAAGATAGCCGGTGCTTCGTTATGTCCTCCCGGCTCCACCCGCGTGTAATTGCCGGTATGATCCAGGTAGTCATCCGTTAACTCGGCGATGTGCAGCGTGAGGTTCTCTTCGGACGAATAGATATGGTAAGCTTTTTGATCATCATCCACAAAAAGGGTCATATCGCGCGACATCTGTCCCTCTTCGAAGTCACGGCGAACAAGCAACCCATTTTTAAGCGCGACCATCCACTCGGGAGTCCACCAATGTTCAAAGTCGGTATGCTTCACGGTGGAATTTCTCTGCTCTTCGGTCATGTTGATGGGCCATATTCCCGCGTTGACCCGTCCGTTTTTCACTAATAGGTAGGGACCGGCGACATTGTTACTTACCGCCACCGCCACATGTGCTGCCTCGTATCCCCTTCCCTTGAGCTCGAGGTGAAAATACATTACGAACTTGCCGGTTTTGGCGTTAAAAATCACCTTGGGGCGCTCAATGGTACTGCCTTTTACTATGGGGCTGTCTGGATCCTCGCTCACGGCAAGTGCCACTCCCTCATTTTTCCAGTTATACAGGTCCGTTGACGAGTAGCAAGTAACACCCACGAGCGCGGCATTGGTTTCTTCACCTTTATGCTCTCCAAACCAGTAGTAGGTTCCCTCATGAAATAATATTCCTCCACCATGTGCATTGATGTGTACTCCTTGGTCATCTTCCCAGATTTCACCGGGAGTGAAAGAATTGTTCCTGTTATTCCCATGAAGCGACGGGGAGAGTACACAACTCGCCAGAGCACCTATCACTAAGCTTAATAACAAATGATTTTTATGATTCATCGTGCTATATTATATGATTTGGACACTTTTTAAATTCACATTCAAATAACATTTATTTTGCATGATCTGTAATTTTAACAAAAATAGCAATATTCTTCTGTATAAAGAAAAGAAAGAGCCTCGAAGTAGGACTTAGGGTTCGTTTCGTACTGTAACAATGGAGATAATGGATGTATATCAAATTAACCAGTAAATATATCAAACACTTCCGAGGATTTATACAAAAAAAAGTTTTATTTTGCGGAATTAAAATTTATTGTAGCTAAAAAAATACACTATGGCAATGAAACGACTTATATTAATTACTTTATTAGGGACCATGTGCCTTTCAATGACTGGACAATCCCCTGAAGAGTTTCTTTTGTACCCTGAGAGAGAAGCAATTATTCCGGAAGAGCATATCCGTGATGGAGGAGGGAACCTGATCGTAGCTAAAATAACGAATCCCACGCTGACCGCGTTTGTCCCATTGGATGGGCACAAGAACAAAACGGCAGTAATCATCTGTCCCGGTGGCGGATATACTAATCTTCACATACAGCGGGAGGGATTCAAGATTGCCGAGGCCTTTAACGAACAGGGAATAGCCGCTTTTGTCCTTAAACACCGCCTACCCGACAGTGAGATTGTAGAAGATGGTGCCTATGTTCCGCTCGCGGATGCTCAGCGTGCCATTCAAATGACACGAGAAAACGCGGAAAAATGGGGCGTTGATCCCGATAAGATCGGCATCATGGGATTCTCGGCAGGAGGGCACCTAGCCTCCACGGCCGGGGTTCACCACGATACACCTTTTATTAAGAATAAAAAGAACATCAGCCTCAGACCCGACTTCATGATACTGATATACCCCGTGGTGAGTTTCGATGACAACGTGGGACACGTGGGCTCGAAAAAACGTTTGCTAGGTGATTTACCGGAAAAAGAAGGAACGGAGTTCTTTTCCAACGAATTGCACGTGAATAGCAATACTCCTAAAACCATACTCTTCCATGCAAATGATGATTCACTCGTTCCCATAGAAAACAGCTTGATCTTTTACAACAAGCTTCGTCAACATAATGTATCGGCCGAACTACATGCTTACTCCAAAGGCGAACATGGTTTTTTTCAAACACCTGATTTTTCAGAATGGTTTAACCGGTGCATTCAATGGATGAAGACCGAAGGTCTCTAACATTTTTT
>CAYFMZ010000004.1:42682-49105 GCA_964344275.1 uncultured Proteiniphilum sp. | reverse complement strand
TTAAATTTGCCCTCGTACTTCTTCTAAAAAAGTTTTATCGGACAACAGTGATTTCGATTCTGTTTTGTCATAGTTATAACTATTTTATGACTATTTACATACTTAACTTGCTTAAATAGAATTGTATATCAATCCAAGTCATAGCAAGTGTTATAACTGTGCTTTAGGATAAAGCACTAAAGCCGAAGGCTTTGCCCCGCAGGGCAAGAGGGAAGAACAGGACTTGTCCAGTTCCCTCTTGCTCAATTTAGCGAAACGAACAGAGCCGTGAGGCGAGGTTGTTTCTGCTAAATGCGGAGCGTTCAACAAGGCTGTTGACAGAACACAGCCTTCATTGATTTACGCCGTTTTGCTATTCGGGGTCTTCTGTCGGCGGGTTATCATTTTCAAACTTTTGGAAGGTCTGAAAATCGCAATGCTCCTTCACAAATGCCCGAACATCGGACACACGGTAATAGATTTTATGCCCGAACTTGGCATAGGGAAGAATGCCGTTTGAACGATGGCGCTGAAGGGTTCTGTAACTGCATTTCAGCATAAATGCCAAATCTTGGTTATCCAACATTTTTTCGTCCTTGTCCAAGACTTCATCGGTGTTGATGAATGCTTTCAGGTCTTTGCCTATCTCGTTCAACTTCTTGGATAGCCGTTCCATCCACTTTTCGAAATTTTCATTGTCTATATACATGACTTTGCTTTGTTTTTGAGATTAATACTAATTTTCTCAATGCATTGATGCAGCAAAGTTCCGCAGAACGAAGAAACAAAAATAGGGGAATCCCTATGGATTCCCCTAAAACTCATTCGCAAACGACTGTAAATTAACGAATTGAAAATTCATCTTTTTTCATCTTCTTTTTTCGACTATCGCGAACAATAAGGTTTCGCAGATAGTCCAACGCTTTTGTCAGATTGAATGGCTTACGACTAAATATTCTCTCTTTGGATTTGTATATATCTCCGAAACTGAAATTGAAAGCCTGTTCAAAGGCTTGTGAGATAAGGATAAGCGGAGCGGGGTTCCCCTCCGCATTAAGGAACTGCCCGGAAAGTTCAAATGATACGGCGAATTCGCCCATGCTGTCAATCCCTAACTCTTTCGGCTTAGGGATAAAGAATACTTGGGATTTGTGCGGTTGGATGTTGCCGGATAGTCGGCAGACTTGCGAAAATGTGAACTTAAGTAGTTCTATTTCAGATTCAATAAATAGGATTGCCTTTTTATGATAAGCTAATTTCAGGGCATTTTTCCCCCTCCTCGTACCGATAAAGCGATTGCAGAAATACCAATTCGACACGAGTATTATTCAGTATCCGAAACACTTCTGAATAGTTGTTTTCAGACTGGCTGACAGCTTTCATTTGCTCTGTAAAGCACTCATAGGCATCTTCCATTTCTTGGTTTGCAACTGATGAAGTTTCAGTCAGTAGACTAAGCAACTTCGTATTTATGATTTTTTCCATATACCACTATTGTTTTAATCATGAGAAATTTTGGGGATATATTACTTGATTTCAGAGATTTTTAGTGGCTTTTTTGATGTTTTTATGAGCTGTCCATAACTGTAAATTTTAAAATGTTAATACTAAGATTATTAACTTAACAGATACTTGCTTAATTATTGATTTTTTAGTGGTTTTAATCAAAAACGGTATTCCAGTTTTTAGCGTAATACGCATCAAAGCACAACCTTATTTGTTCTACATTATTCTTTTCTTCAGCTAATAGGGGTAATTCATTTAACTCGAAATACCCGCTTTTTGTGGTTTCTATATTGGTCGTAAATTCTCCTCCTACAACTTCGCACAAAACGAAAGCCTTTGTAACTCCATAGGCGTATTCAGGCAGATTGTGCAGTTTTCTATCTTGCACGGCTATTAGCTTTATTGGTATTACATCCAAGCCTGCTTCTTCCTTAACTTCTTTAATGGTGTTGGTTTTAATAGATTCATAAACATCTACCCATCCTCCGGGCAAAGACCATGTTCCGTTTTTCTCTTCAACAAGAAGGATTTTATCATGCTGAAATATAGCAGCTCTTGTATCTAATTTGGGCGTTTGAAACCCCGTTTCATTGCAAAAAACGCTTTTCACATGGTCTAACGAATATCCGCTTCCCGCGCTCATTATCTCGGCAGAAATCTCGCGTATCCTTTCAAACCGCTCTATATCGAATGCATCCTTTGAATAACAAAGACCGCTTTGTGCCAGGAATTGTAATTCCGTTGCCAACTTTACCCAAGGCATCTCCTCCTGCTTATTTCTATCAATAGATAAAGCATAGAGAATATCAGCGGGATGATTGAAATAATAATCTGCCCGAATACCGTTTAATTTATGGCAACCCCACAACGCCAATCCAAAGGAGACACCCGCTGTGGAAGCGCATTGCATATCGTAACTTGTATCGCCGATATAGATAGCTTCATCTTTCTTCGTTCCTGATAATTCAAGATATTTCAACATGGGATCGGGAAAAGGTTTGGGTCTATTGCTATCGCTGGCACAAATTACGGTATCGAAATAACCGTCCAATCCTAAAGGAGAAAAATCTGCTTTGTATTCCTGACTGCTCTTAGAGGTTATCACACCTAATTTATAACCCCGTATTTTTAGTTCTTTCAAAGTATCCGCAACCCCGTCGAACAAGCGAATTGTATGAGAATAATTGGCAAGACAGGCATTCCAGACAATGCTTCCGTTTTGTGTATCGGTTATCCCCAATTGCTTCAATGCTATTTCGCCGGGAATACCCAAAGCAAAAGTCAAGTCTGATAATTCCACATTTTCATCTTTTAACTCCCATATTGTATCACGCAGAGAGTTCAATATGGCATACTCCGTATCGAGTAATGTTCCGTCTATGTCAAATATTACCGATTTAATCATATTTCTTTTACCTCCATAATTTTAATTATTACGGAGGCAAAGTTATAAAGAACATACCGGATAAAATTTGTGATAGGTTAAAATCGTACCTTGCTAATACTCTCCCCGTATTTTACTTAGGGTGGGCAAGGTAACACCGAGATAGGAGGAGATGTAACCCAAATTAACCCTATTATACAGGCCGGGGAAATCCCGGAGTAGTTTTTCATATCGTTCTTTAGCAGAAAGTGTAAGTCTTTCGATACGCAAGTCTTGTAATAACAGGAATGCATCCTGATGAGAGATACGTGCCCAATTGGCTAATTCGATATTTGTTCGGAACAACTCGTTAAGCGTATCTATTGGGATAGAATATGCTACTGTTTCTTCAAGTGTCTGCACATATTCAAAGCCGGCTTTATTTTTCAAGAAATCCAACGATCCGTATGTCCAATCCCCCTCTTTAGAGAACCATGTAGTGGTTTCTTTACCATCAGTCAAAACATAAGACCTCGTAAGTCCCGATTCGATAAAAAATACATTTCTGTCGAACTTATTAGCCTCTATTATATGGGCTTTGACGGGAAATAAACGTTCCTCAAAATTAGAGGTCAATAAACTTATTGAATCATCTGATACCGAATGTCTTTTCTTTATAGATTCTATGATATTATTCATATACAATTCAATTTTTGTTACAATTGCAAATATAGCTAATTATCTGATTGTAATTGCATTTAAATAACAACAAGAACAGGGAAACCCTGTTCTTAATCTATATTCTCTCCGTTATTTGCCTTTCCAAACTTTCTAACTTGTGAGATAGGATTTCCATATCCTGCGAGATTTTCTCTTTGGTTATTTTGGCATAAATCTGTGTAGTCTTGATATTCGTATGTCCTAACATCCTGCTAACCGTTTCAATCGGAACTCCCTGTGAGATAGTCAATAAAGTTCCGAACGTATGTCTGCTAACGTGATACGTAAGCCGTGTTTTGATTCCGCATTGTTTGGCTATCTGTTTCAGAATGTTATTACATGCGCTGTTGCTCGGAACAGGAAACAGGCGGTTATCTCTGCAATAGCCTTTGTACTTCTCTATTATCCGCTTGGGAACTTCCAACAACCTGATACTTGAATCGGTATTTGTTTTCTGTCTGCGGGTAATAATCCACAAATGACCGTCAAAAGAGGTTTTAAGGTTCTCTTTCGTCAGATTCTTTACATCTGAATAACTAAGTCCTGTGAAAGAAGAAAACACAAATAAATCCCTTACCAATTCATGATGGGCGTTCTTCATTTTGGCATTGACAAGCGAGTTAAGTTCTTCTTTAGTTAGAAAACCCCTGTCTTTGGTTTCGGGACTTATCAAGTAGCCCGCAAAAGGATTTATGGCTAATTGCCCAGAATTACGAGCGATAGCAACAATATGCTTTACGCCTATCATGTACACCCATATCGTATTGGTAGAACACTTCCTTTCAGTTCTCAAATAATGCTCAAAACCATTAACAAAGGCAAGGTTCAATTCTTTCAGGAAAATATCACTCCGCTTGTACTCCTGTTTGATGTATCCTTCTACATGTTTATAAATCGTACAATATTTGGAATAAGAAGCTTTTGCCCTGTTATACCCTACCTTTCGGGAAAACTCTTGGTTGTGCTTTGCAAAGAGGGCTAAGAAAGTGTCTTTTTTTACGCCTAATCCCAGATAGGCATTCTTTACTTTGTCGGCTGTTGCAAAGCCATCGGCTTGCATCACTTCCTGATAATGGCGGTTAATATCGACACGGCCACCTCGCGGGCGTTGTTTTGACACCATATGCAGGGATAAATAGAATTTTTCATACTGTTTTTTTTGTGTCATTTTTCTTGTTAGTACTTGACTATTCACGGGAAAGTAAACGAGATTATGCGCATGATAGTTACATGAATAATCGTTGGGATGTTATCTTTTATTGAACAATCCAATTTTGATAAATGTTTGTCGATCGGACGAAAAATTACAGATTCAAGTTTGAGTACGCTTTGAAAACCCCCATTTCCTCACATTAAAGAAAACAGTGATTTCGTTTACTCACGGAGTCTTTAATTCAAACTCCATCCCCAATGCATCGGAAATGCTCAAAAAAGTAGATAATTGCATATCGGTTTCCCCTTTTTCCAAGCGAGCAATGTACTCTCGTTTTTTCCCGATTCGTTTCGCAAGCTCTTTTTGTGTTATCTTCTTTTCTTTACGTTTCTCTTTAAATAATTCGGCAAAATACCATGCACGAGCTTTTACGGAGAATTCATCGTGAGTTGGTGTTCCGTATTCCCCGTATTTTTCTTTCAATAAATTATTTGCTGTTGGTAATTTATCTACTAATTCCCTATTTATTTTGATTGTACTCATATCCTATATCGATTCAAAATTTTCTCTGCATTTGCTATCTCTTTACGGTATTGTTTATTATCTTTCTTCAAAAAGGAATTTAATAAAATAACTCGTTGAGATTGTATAAAACTTATATTATCTACTGCGAACAATAGAGTGCGGTATTCATTTTTTTCAATTGATATTCGCATTTCATAAAAGGGTGTTGTTTCTAATTTTTTTACAAATTTTTTACTAACAACGTATTGAGAAATAATTATATGTAAAACATAATCAAATTTCTCCCGAATTTTTTGTTGAAGAGAATTATAGTACTCATCAAATTCAGGTGTTCGGATTATTATACGAATCTCGTTTTTATTCACATACGTAAATGTAATGTATTTATTACATTTTTCCAAATAAAACAATGCAAATTTTAGAGGATTCGATAAAAAAACCACCAATCAGCGGCTACCGGATAAATTGCGGTGACTTAATCGTTATAACCTTTCGTTTATGGGAATAGCGCTATTCTTCGAAAACCATGTGCGTGGCGACCGCTATTCTGTTCCACACGTTAATCACGCCTATCGCGATAATAATTTGCGCGATCTCGTTATCGGAGAAATTTTCCTTTGCCATCGAGTAGGCTTCGTCACTCAGTCCCTGCTCTGAAATTCGGGTGATCTCGTCGGTCATCTTCAAGGCGGCCCTCTCCTTCTCGTTGAAAAGGGGAGATTCCCACCAAGCGGAGATGGCGAAGAGTCGCCTGGGTTCTTCCCCGTTGGCCATCGCGTCTTTCGTGTGCATATCCAAGCAATAGGCACACCCGTTAATTTGCGATGCCCGTATTTTTATTAATTCGATTAATTGCCTGCTCAATCCAGAGGAGTGCAGGTAGTTCTCCAGCCCGATCATCGCTTTGTAGGAGTTCGGCTCTAACTGTTGGACATTGATTCTCTCTTTCATTATAATGTTTTTTATTCTGTTGATCCTTATAGTTCTAACAGATAGCGATGGGATAAGTTTAGAGTTTTATATTATTCAAATCGTGATTATTCAAAATTGAATAATTATCTTTGGGTAAAATATTAGATTATGAGCCCCAATGAACGAAATCCATTTGTTATCGGGGGATATGTCTCCCCGGACTATTTCTGCGATAGAGAAAAAGAGTCACAAGAGTTGCTCTCCG
>CAYFMZ010000004.1:40580-42582 GCA_964344275.1 uncultured Proteiniphilum sp. | reverse complement strand
CCGGTCTTCGATATAGGCATAGGAGAAATTGTAAGGCCGGAATATTCTTTGGAGCAGATTTTTGCATACCTGGAAGGAGCTGACAAGCCGTGCATAGTTGCTATCGATGAATTTCAACAAATCGCAAGATATCCAGAAAAAAACATAGAGGCTATATTGCGAACCCATATTCAAAAGTGCACAAATGCCACGTTTGTTTTTGCAGGGAGTCAACGACAGATGATGCAGAATATCTTCTTTTCTCCTTCCCGGCCTTTTTATCAAAGTGTAACACTAATACCCCTTGGTCCCATCGAGTTGAATGAATACCAAGAATTTATTATTAAACACATGGGCAGGGATGAAAAGAGAATCAGTAAAGAGCTGGTAGAGCGAGTTTACCGCCTTTTTGAAGGACATACTTGGTACATTCAAAATATTTTTAATCGCCTCTATTCCGCGATGGAGAAAGGGGAAGAGTGTACATTGCAAATGATAAATGATTACATCGGTATAACGGTGAACTCCTACGAACCCATGTTCGAAGCTATTCTAAGTCTATTGCCCGCGCGACAAAAAGAGTTGATTTTTGCAATCGCCAAGGAGGGAAAGGCAAAAGGGGTGACGTCATCCTCATTTATTCGCAAGCATGGACTGAAATCTTCCAGTTCTGTGCAGTCCGCTTTACGGCAGTTGCTGGAAAAGGAATTTGTGACGGCAGAGAGCGGCTCTTACATCGTTTATGACCGTTTTTTTGGACTGTGGCTTGCCGAGAACTTCGGAACCGGGTATACCGTGTGAAATTGAAAACATCGCCTCGTGGCGTGCCTAATTGTACTTACTCGATGGGTGACGCCGCTTTCTCCATTTTCTTTTTGATCTCTTCAGTGCAGAGGTTGCCGATGCTGCCGGCGTGGGTATGGTGTACCTTTTGTTCGGCGTGAAACGTTCCTTCCTGTACCTCTTTGCCCACCTGTTGATACGCCTCTCGGAAAGGAATGCCTCGCAATACGCGGTTATTCACATCTTCCACCGTGAACAGGTACTCGTACCGCGGGTCGGAGAGGATATCCTCCTTCACTGAAATATTTTCCAGCATAAAGCAACTCATTTTCAAGATGTCGTGCAAAGTTTCCAGAGCAGGGAAGAGCACATCTTTCAATAGCTGGTAATCGCGGTGGTACCCGTGCGTCATGTTGGTGGTCATCAGCGCGATCTCGTTGGGCAGGCTTTGCAATCGGTTCGTGCGCGCGCGGATCAGTTCCCAGACATCGGGGTTTTTCTTGTGCGGCATGATGCTCGAACCGGTCGTGAGCTCGTCGGGGTAGGAGATAAAGCCGTAATTCCCGGAGAGGTACTGGCAGTTGTCCGCCGCCAGCTTGTTCAGGGTGGAGGCGATGTTCGACATGGCTTGCGCAAGAATCCGTTCTGTTTTTCCACGTCCCATTTGCGCGGCCACCGCGTTATAGCTGAGGGTTTCGAAGCCAAGCTCGCGTGTGGTCATCTCTCGATCCAACGGAAAAGAGCTGCCGTACCCTGCCGCGGAACCAAGCGGATTCTGGTCGGCCACCTTCCACGCCGCCGCGAGGGTATGCATATCGTCCACCAATGCCTCTGCGTACGCGCCGAACCACAATCCGAACGATGAGGGCATCGCGATCTGGGCGTGCGTGTAGCCGGGAAGCAGCACCTCTTTATGTTGCTCGCTAAGCGATTGTAACAGGTTGAAGAGATCAATTACCTCTTCCTTGATCTGGAGGATCTCTTCTTTGAGGTAGAGTTTAATGTCGACCAACACCTGGTCGTTTCTGGAACGGCCCGAGTGGATCTTTTTTCCTACCTCCCCCAAGCGCTCTGTCAGCATCGCTTCCACCTGCGAGTGGATGTCTTCCACGTTATCGTCCAGTCTAAAGATCCCTTGCTCCACTTCGTTCAGGATGTTCTGCAATTCAGCTTGCAATGCCTTCTCTTCATCGGCTTCCAGAAGTCCGATGCTGACCAGCATCTTGATGTGCGCCATCGA
>CAYFMZ010000004.1:0-40480 GCA_964344275.1 uncultured Proteiniphilum sp. | reverse complement strand
CTTCATCGGCTTCCAGAAGTCCGATGCTGACCAGCATCTTGATGTGCGCCATCGATCCCTTGATATCGTGTTTTGCCAGCCGCAGGTCGAGTTCACGGTCGTTCCCCACGGTAAAATCTTCTACTCTCTTATTGGCGTCGAAGCCTTTATCCCATATTTTTGCCATCGTTCTAATATGCTTGAATTAATATTTGCTAAATGTTCTCGGCGTCAATTCTATCGTATTCGGAGTGAGTGCCTATAAAACGAATGTATCCCTCGATGCCTTGTTTGAGCTCGTCGATCAGCACGAACTCGTCGGGGCGGTGGGAGCGTTCGGATTCTCCCGGCCCCATCTTAATGGCGGGGCAGGTGACCCGCATCCAGTCGGATGTGGTGGGAGAAGTGTAGGTTTCGATGCCGAGCCGTTTCGCATGCAGCAGTAACGGGTGTTCCCCAGGCGTCGCGGAGCTACGATTGGTGAGCGAGCGGGCCGTAAGTATACTTTTTACTTTTGGTTGCAGGATCTCCATGATCTCCGGGTTGCTGTATTGTTCCGTCGGACGAATATCCACCACGAAGCGGCAAATGTCGGGAACCACATTATGTTGAGTGCCCGCGCTGATCTGGGTGACGGTCAGCTTGACCTCTCCCATGGTGGGCGATACCTTGTCGAATTTCACTGATTGTAAGGTGGCAATATCCTCCAGCGCGATGTAGAGCGCGTTCACCCCCTCGTCGCGCGCCGCGTGGCCGCTCACTCCCGTCGCCTCCCCGTCGATCACCAACAACCCTCTTTCCGCGATGGCGGCCTTCATGCCGGTCGGTTCCCCGATGATGGCCATATCCACCTCATTGGAGAGCTTTTCCCATAGCAGGCGCATGCCGCTGGGGCCGGAGTTCTCCTCCTCGGCGGAGAGTGCCAGCAGGAGGTTGAAAGGCAGCTCTTTTTCATGAAAATGGAGAAATGCTTGGATCATGGACACCACGCTCGCGCCGGCATCGTTGCTCCCCAGCCCATTTACCCTCGTCTCGGAGACAGGTGGGTGGAACGGGTCGAAGGTGTATCCTGTATTGGGACGTACCGTATCGAGATGGGAGTTCAGCATCAACGTCGGCTTTGACGCATCGCGGTGGAGTTGGCGCACCACCAAGTTATTCCCAATCCGTTCCACATGGACTCCCCTCTCCGCGAAGTAAGCCGATAGAAAGTCGCTCCGGGGATGCTCTTCCCCCGAGAACGATGGAATAGAAACCAGCTTCCGTAAAAGTTCTGTCGCGTTATAAGTGTAGGTATTCATTAATTAAAAATTAAAAATGAATAATTAACAATTAAGTTGATGTGTTGATTACTGATTTGTAGGTTTTAATGCGCTCAACGAATTATCAAATCATCAAATCACCAAATCATCACATCAATTCAGTACCGTTCCTTTTCCGTTCAGTATATTTCTTGCGTGCAGTACAATCACTTCGGATACCCCGTTTTCGATGGCCCGGAAGGCATTGTCCAGTTTGGGAAGCATTCCGTCTGCGATGATCCCGGACTGTTTATGTTCCTGGTACTCTTCCCAGTGCATGGTCGGTATCAAGCTGTCCGGATCGTGCACGTCCTTGAGTACTCCTTCCTTCTCGAAGCAGTAATAGAGGGTGGTGCGAAAAAATCCAGAACAAGCGGTTGCGACCGTGTTGGCAATGGTGTCGGCGTTGGTGTTCAATAGCGATCCTTTCTCATCGTGTGTGATAGCGCAAAAAACCGGGGTTGAACCGGCTTCAATCAGTTTGGAGATAAACGACGCATTGGCCTTGTCAGGATCGGGGTCGCCCGCGAAACCGAAGTCGATCGGTACCGGGGAACGTTTTATCGCGGGGATGGTGTTGGCATCCGCACCCGAGAGCCCGATCGCATTACACCCTCTTTTCTGTAGTTGCGCCACGATGTTCTTATTGATCCACCCGGCATACACCATGGTCACCAGCTTCAGGGTCTCCTCGTCGGTAATCCGGCGGCCGTTGAGCATTTTTGTCTCGATGCCCAGTTGTTTTGCCATCTTGGAAGCCATCACGCCTCCGCCGTGCACTAAAATCTTGCGTCCTTCCAGTTGATGAAAGTCGTCCAGGAATGTCTCTAATGCTTCCGGGTTATCTACGATATTCCCCCCGATCTTGACGACCGAGAGGCGTTCTTTTTCACTCATTATATATCAATTAGAAATGAACAATGAACAATTAAAAATGAATAATTGACGGTGATGTGTAGATTTACGAATGTGTCGATTCGCAGATTCATAGCGATGCATACAATTTACTACATCAGGACATTAAATATTGAATCATGAAATCACCGAAACATTGAAATCATCACATCATCACATGATCAAATTATCAAATCAATCACAGTCCCAATAAAATCTCTTTCAGAACCGTCTGGGCAGAAACCACCCGGTTGGCCGCCTCGGGGATCACGATGGACCGAGGGCTTTCGATCACCTCGTCGGTCACGATCATATTACGCCGAACGGGCAGACAGTGCATAAAGTACGCGTCGTCAGTGAGTGCCATCTTGCGAGCGTCTACTGTCCACGAACGGTCGGTCGACAAAATTTTTCCGTAATTGGGATCCCGGTAGGCCGCCCAATTCTTCGCGTAGATAAAGTGCGCGCCCTCGTACGCTTTCTCCTTATCGTACTCCACCGTGGCGTTGCCCACGAACTGCTCGTCCAGTTCGTACCCCTCGGGGTGGGTGATCACGAACTCGTAATCGGTGGCGTTCATCCATTCGGCAAACGAGTTGGGGACTGCTTGGGGCAGGGCTTTTGGGTGGGGTGCCCACGTGAGCACCACCTTTGGCTTCTCTGTTTTTTTATACTCTTCGATGGTGATCAGGTCGGCAAAGCTCTGCAACGGGTGGCGGGTAGCTGCTTCCATGCTAAAGACTGGTTTGCCGGAATGTTGGATAAACTGGTTCAGGATCACTTCGTTGTAGTCGTGTGCCTTATCCTCGAACTGGGCAAAGGAGCGCACCCCGATCACGTCGCAATAGGAACCCATCACCGGAATGGCCTCAAGGATATGCTCGGGCTTGTCGCCGTCCATGATGACGCCCCGTTCGGTCTCCAGCTTCCAGGCACCTTGGTTGATATCGAGCACGATCACGTTCATCCCCAGGTTAAGCCCTGCCTTCTGGGTGCTTAGGCGTGTACGCAGGCTCGAGTTGAAGAAGATCATCAATAGGGTTTTGTTTTTGCCCAATGCTTGGTCGGCATAGGGGTTTTGCTTGATGTATGCTGCTTTTTGAAGCGCCGTGTTCAGGTCGCCCATGTCATGAACCGATGTGAAGTTTCTCATTTTTTTCCTTTTTTATTTTCTTTCCTTTCTGATTCGTGCGTTGTGTGCACAGCTAAATATTCGACTGACAATGTTTCGTGACCCATGTATGTCCTCGTGAACTAAAAGAGCAGAACTCGCGTTACTCAAACAACTGCTCTTTTTACGTTCCTTGAGGTCAATGGGTCCCCACTAAACATTTATAGGTCTCATCTTTAGCTGTGCATGTTTCATTATTAAACCTAAAGGAATTTACGTAGTTCAGTAATGAAACGATCGATCTCTTCTTTCGATATCGACAACGGGGGCAATAATCGCATCGTGTTGTTTTTAGCCCCGCCGGTAAAGATACGGCTTTCAAAGAGAAGCCGATCACGTACATCCGCGAATTCTGTCGCTAACGGGATACCAAGCATCAATCCGCGCCCCCTTACTTCGTCGATTCCTTCCACCTCTGCGAGCTTCTCTTTTAGGTATGCCCCCATAGCCGCCGCGTTCTCCACGAGCGATTCTTCCTTCATCACGTCGAGCACCGCGATGGCAGCCGCGCAGGCCAGGTGGTTCCCCCCGAAGGTGGTACCGAGCATCCCTTTTTTGGCTTTAAACGATGGAGAAATGAGTACACCGCCGATTGGGAACCCGTTGCCCATCCCTTTGGCGACGGTGATCAGGTCCGGTTTAATCCCGGCCGCTTGGTGGGCAAAGAAATCCCCTGTGCGACCGTAACCCGATTGGATCTCGTCGAGGATCAATGGAACGCCGTGCTCGCGGCAGAGATGGGACAACTGTTGTAGAAAATCGTTGTCGGGAACAACGATCCCCGCGACACCCAGGATGCCCTCGATGATCACCGCGGCCACGTCCCCTTTCGCGAGTTCGGCTTCGACCGCGCTGCTATCGTTCAGCGGCACGAAAGTCACTTCATGTCCTCTATTGAAGGGTGCTTGAATGGTCGGGTTCTCCGTGATGGCCACGGCTCCCGAGGTGCGACCATGGAACGCCTCCTTGAAGGCGATCACTCGTCGGTTTCCCGTGTGGAACGAAGTGATTTTCAGTGCGTTCTCGTTGGCTTCAGCACCGGAGTTGCACAAGAAAAGCGAGTAATCGGTGTAACCGGACTCCTCTCCCAACTTTTCGGCCAGCTCGACTTGCAGTGAGTTCAGAACCGAGTTGGAATAGAACCCAATCTTCGTCGTTTGTTGCTGCAGCGCTTCCACGTAGCGAGGGTGGGAGTGGCCGATGGAGATGACCGCGTGGCCTCCGTAGAGATCCAAGTACTTGTTCCCTTTATCGTCCCATACGGTGCACCCTTTGGCGCGGACCGGTTCGATATTCCAGAGGCTGTATACATCAAATAAATTCATCTTATCATCAATTAAATACAATTTGCAGTTTGCAATCAACGCATCTTCAAATCATTAAATCATCAAATTGGCATATTGACACATTTACACATTTGCACATTTGCACATTAGTCTCATTGGCATATTGGCACATTAAAACGCGCTTCCCTTCAGTTTCAACCCGGTGGTCTCGTCCAGCCCGAACATCAGGTTCATGTTCTGTACCGCCTGCCCCGATGCTCCCTTCACTAAGTTATCGGTGATGGAGGTGATATGGATGTAGCCGTTATGAAACTCCACGTGCAGCAGCCCCTTGTTGGTGTTGACCACCTCCTTCAGGCTGATCGGCTCGTCGGAGACGAACACGAAAGGCGACGAACGATAATACTCTTTGTAAAAAGCGATGATATCGGCTTCGGAGATCGTGCCGTGCCATTTCGTGTAGACACTCGCGAAGATGCCCCGGGTGAAGTCGCCCCGCATGGGCACGAAATTGATTTGTGGCAAATCATCGTTCCCAGCTCCGGTCAGCGTGTGTTGGATCTCTTCTAAATGTTGGTGCGTGAATGGTTTGTACACCGAGATATTGCTGTCGCGGTAACTGAAGTGGGTGGTTTCACCCGGGCGTTTGCCCGCGCCGGTGGACCCGGTGATGGCGTGGACGTGAATATCGTCACGCAGCAGGTTCTTTGCCGCCAATGGCAGGAGTGCCAGCATGATGGTGGTGGAGAAACAACCCGGGTTGGCCACGTTGTTGGCCGTCTGAATCTGTTCGCGGTTTTGTTCACAAAGACCGAATACAAACTCCCGGTCGCCGAACACCGGTTCGTTCCGGAAGTCGTTGCCCAAGTCGATGATCTTACACTCGGCGGGTAGCTCATTTTCTTGCAAAAATGCACGAGACAGTCCATGCCCCAAGCAGAGGAAGATCACGTCGGGTTTATCAAAAGTGTCGGTAAACACCAGGTCGGTCTCGCCAAGAAGGTCTCGATGCATCTTGGCGACCGGCGTGCCGGCGGAGGTAGTGCTGATGACCGATTCGATATGTACGTCGGGGTGGCGGAGCAGGATGCGAAGCAGTTCGCCCGCGGTGTACCCGGTTCCGCCCACTATGCTAACATTAATCATTGTCGTGAATGGTATAATAAATTTTTAACGGGTTGGCCATCACTTTCGTGAAGCCCACTACATCTTGCCCACTGAACGATTTGTTGCTTTCGCCATACTCGCCAAATCGGGAGCTCATAAGGTCGTACTCACTCGAGCAAGCCAGCACGGAGAAATGGTAGGGACGCAGCTCTACTTCCACTTCGCCCGTGACGAATTGCTGGGTGTCGTCTAAGAACGTTTCGATATTCCGCATCACCGGCTCCAAGTAGCGCGCTTCGTGCATCAGTTGGCCGTACCAGTTGGAGAGCTGCTCCTTCCAGTAGAGTTGGTCTTTCGTGAGCACGTGTTTCTCTAAGAGATGGTGCGCCTTCACGATGATAAGGGGTGCCGGTGCTTCGAAGGCGACCCGCCCCTTGGTGCCAATGATGGTGTCACCCACGTGCACGTCACGCCCGATGCCATACTTGGAAGCCAGGTCGTGAAGGGCTCGGATCAGTTTTACGGGCGACATCCTCTCGCCGTTCAGAGAGACGGGCTCTCCTTT
Source organism: uncultured Proteiniphilum sp. (assembly GCA_964344275.1). GTDB lineage: Bacteria > Bacteroidota > Bacteroidia > Bacteroidales > Dysgonomonadaceae > Proteiniphilum. The sequence continues at coordinate 34,177 of CAYFMZ010000004.1, read as the reverse complement.
TTCGAATCCCAACGTGACGCGTTCCGATCCTTGCTTGGACACTTGGGAGGGGTAGGCCTCTTCGGGCAACACGCCGGAAGATTTTAGCGTTTCCACGCCGCCCACGCTGGTGCCCCATAGCCCTTGGTTGATGGAATACTTCGATTTCTCCCACGAGAAGTCGAATCCTTTCTCCTTCAGGTAATCGATCTCCTGCTGGCGAGAAAGAGAGAGTTCGCGTATGGGTGCGATAATCTGCACGTCCGGGGCGAGTACTTCAAACACCAAGTCGAATCGTATCTGGTCGTTCCCCGCGCCGGTGCTCCCGTGCGCCACGAAATCGGCTCCCACCTTTTTCACGTGGTCGAGCACCGCCATCGCTTGAAAGAAACGTTCGGAGCTGACCGATAGAGGATAGGTGTTGTTTTTTAACACATTGCCGTAAATAAGGTACTTGATTCCTTTGGAGTAATAATCTTCCACGGCATCGATGCGCGTATGCGTCGCCGCTCCCAATTGTAGGGCTCTCGCCTCGATAGCCGCTGCCTCCTCTTTGGAGAAACCCCCGGTGTCGACGATTACCGAGTGTACTTCTAATCCTCTCTCGTTCATCAGCCAAGGCACGCAAAACGAGGTGTCGAGGCCTCCACTGAACGCTAATACTACTTTTTGCTTCATTTTTTATGTATTTTTTTTGGTTTTCTTACTTTTACAACTGGTTTTACCACCTTCTTGGCAAAGGAACTTGCTTGTGGCGCGGGCTGATCCTTGGGATCATACAGTAGGCCGGTACAGAGACACATTTTGAAATTGTTCCGCTGCAGGATATCGTAATTCCGGCATCCCTGGCATCCTTTCCAAAACTCCTCGTCGTCGGTCAATTCCGAGAAAGTGACGGGCTTAAAGCCCAGTTCGGTGTTCATCTTCATCACTGCTAAACCGGTCGTGATGCTAAATATCTTGGCGTTGGGATAAAGTTTGCGAGAAAGATCAAAAATCTTTCGCTTGATCTTTTTGGCCATCCCTTGGTTGCGGTAATCGGGGTGAACAATCAATCCTGAGTTTGCCACAAAACGTTTATGGCTGAACGTTTCGATATAAGAAAAACCCACGAGCTTGTCCCCATCCAAGGCAATCACCGCGTGGCCGCTGTTCATTTTTTCAGCCACGTATTCGGCACTTCTTCTCGCGATACCGGTACCACGAGCTTGGGCCGACTCGTAAATCAAATCACAAATCTCTTGCGCGTAACCTACGTAGCTGCTGTTAGCTATATGAATTTCTACGTTCATTTCTGAGACAAATAAGTTAGATGGTTTTTGAACAGCCGATTGGCAAAAAATGTATTGCCGTACGGCAAAAAAATAGATAAGGGAGGAGGGGCACGAGTAACAAAGTTCCCGTACATTGTTAGAAGCATCGTCGGAGAAATGGCAATACTTCGTGGTAATGGATATATGAATGAATCTTTTTCATCAGTCTACAAAAGTAGTGAAAGTCGAGAGGAGACGGGAACTTGTTCACAGTTTCCCGAGACGCCTCCTGCTTTCGCAAATGCAAAAGTAATCAATATATTTATAAGTAGCGCCATTTTCTAAAAACTTTCTTTCATTAGAAGGAATAAGCGAGCATTTTGATTCTTTGTTTCCTGAAAAAAAGTGAAAATGACCTAATTTCATTGTCTTTTTGACGCTATTGTTATATATTTGTTTTCAAAGAACTGCATATTGACCTCATTCCGTTCTCCGGTTTTCTCTCCTTTCCCTGTAGTTCATCTATTTTTTAATATAACAAAGATTATGAATACAGAAGTTGCGAAGTACAGAAATTACATACTAAGAAATTACAATAACCTGTCACAGATCAACGCGTTGTCGGATGAAGAACGAGAAGCGATTGGCGTGGTAGGCCAAGTGCTACCATTTAAAACGAACAACTACGTGGTAGAGCAATTGATCGATTGGAATAACGTGCCAAACGATCCTATATACACGCTCACGTTTCCCAGGAGGGAGATGCTTTCGGAAGAGAACTATATAGCCGTGAAAGAGCTGATGGATCGAAACGACGAGGCCGGCTTAAAGAAGAAAGTGTTCGATATTCGAATGCAACTTAATCCTAATCCCGCCGGACAAGAATCTAACGTGCCTTCGTTGGAGGATGTTAAACTGCATGGGATGCAACATAAATACCGTGAAACGGTTCTCTTTTTTCCCAGTCAAGGACAAACGTGTCACGCGTATTGTACTTTTTGTTTTCGATGGCCTCAGTTTTCGGGTATGAACGAATTGAAGTTTGCCATGAAGGAGGCCGACTTGCTGCATAAGTATCTGCTGGAGCATCCGAATGTAACCGACGTGCTGTTTACCGGAGGAGATCCGCTTACGGCTAAGACGAGCATTATGGCAGCCTATATTGAGCCGATGCTAACGAAGGAGTTCTCGCATATTCGGAATATCCGTATAGGGACCAAAACATTGGCTTATTGGCCTTACCGGTTTTTAACCGATAAGGATGCAGACGAGATTCTACAACTGTTTGAAAAAGTGCGAAAAGCTGGAAAACATTTGGCATTTCAAGCTCACTTTAATCACCCTGTTGAATTAAGTACCGACGCGGTGAAAAAAGCGATTGAGCGTATCATGAACACGGGCACTCAAATTCGTACACAATCGCCTCTGTTACGTCATATCAACGATAGCTCCGAAATATGGGCCGATATGTGGGAGGAGCAGGTATCCCAAGGGCTTATTCCTTATTATATGTTCGTGGCGAGGGATACGGGATCCAAGGCTTTCTTCGAGGTGCCACTGGAAAGAGCATGGAACGTCTTTAGGGAAGCGTACCGAAGCGTGAGCGGCATTTGCCGGACAGTGAGAGGCCCCAGCATGAGTGCCAATCCTGGGAAAGTGCATATTCTTGGGGTTTCGGAAGTGCGAGGCGAAAAAGTATTCGTGTTGAGTTTTATACAGTGTCGCAACCCCGAATTAGTGGGTATCCCATTTTACGCTAAGTATGATCCCAACGCTTCATGGTTTGATGAACTAAAACCTGCATTTGGAGATACCGAATTTTTCTTTGAACAGGATAGCCTTTTGATAAAAAACGGTAATGGATCCGATAATAACTGGGAATAACGAACAGTAGGACGTGTTTTTTACCGACTTATCAACAAAAAAGTGAACCTTTTAAATAATTAACGTGGAGCGAGTCAATTAATTAATTATTTTTGCCTCCAAAAGGAGTGCCCTTCCCCTAAAAGGGCATTGCTTATTAGTATACAACTATGGGTAAGATCATCGCTTTAGCAAATCAGAAAGGAGGAGTGGGGAAGACCACTACCGCCATCAACCTTGCTGCTTCACTCGCTGCATTAGATAAAAAGGTGATGGTAGTGGATGCTGACCCGCAGGCTAATGCCTCCTCCGGTCTGGGTATCGATATTAAGAAGGTGGAGAACACCATTTATGAAGGACTGATAGGGAAGTGTACCCCGCGAGAGGCGGTACACCGAACTCCGTTTGATGGCATTGATATCATTCCTTCGCACATTAACTTGGTAGGTGCTGAAGTGGAGATGGTGCAGATGGATAACAGGGAAAAAAGGCTTCGTGACCTGTTGCATCCGGTGAAGCAGCTTTATGACTATATTATTATCGACTGCTCCCCCTCTCTGGGTATTATCACCGTGAACGCGCTTACAGCAGCAGATGCCGTGATGATTCCCGTTCAATGCGAATACTTCGCGCTTGAAGGGCTGAGTAAACTATTAAATACTATTAAGATTATCAAGTCGAAACTAAACAGGACCTTAGAGATTGAAGGTTTTGTCCTGACTATGTACGATTCGCGTTTGAGGCTTCATAACCAAATCTATGAAGAAGTGAAGCATCACTTCAAGGAGCTGGTATTCAATACGGTAATCCAGCGAAATATCACACTCAGTGAATCGCAAAGTTACGCGAAACCCGCGTTAATGTATGATGCCGGTTCAAGAGGCGCGATTAACTACATGCAACTCGCGCAAGAGCTACTCGAGAAAAATTCCTAACTTTGTACTTCTTATCGATATAGATTATGGCGAAAAAGAATGCATTAGGAAGAGGGTTGGACGCGTTGATTACCTTTAACGACGGAGAAACACAAGGTTCTTCTTCCATTAGTGAGGTGGAACTCGATAAAATAGCCCCTAATCCTGACCAACCGAGGCGAGTATTCAACGAAGAAGCGTTACAGGAACTGTCCGCATCCATCCGTTCCATTGGGCTGGTCCAACCGATCACATTGCGGGAGCTAAGCGAAGGATCGTACCAAATTATCGCGGGTGAGCGCCGCTATCGTGCTTCGCTGATGGCTGGACTGGCCACCATCCCTGCCTATATAAAGACGGTGGAAGATGATGAAACGATGGAGATGGCCCTGATTGAAAATATACAACGAGAGGACCTTAACTCCATTGAGATTGCACTGGCATACCAAAAACTAATCGACACGTTGTCTCTTACACAGGAGCAACTGAGCGAGAGAGTGGGTAAAAAACGTGCCACCGTTGCTAATTACCTTCGATTGTTGAAGCTTCCTGCCGAAGTGCAAATGGGGGTGAAGAACAAGAAGATTGAAATGGGACACGCTCGTGCACTGGTCACAATGAACGATCCAGTGGCACAACTCTCCCTGTACAACCAAGTCCTGCAAGAAGGATTATCGGTGAGACAAGTAGAGGCGATCGTGAGGGATTTTGTTGAAGATAATCGATCCGACACGGGGGCATCATCGGAGAATGCTAAACAGCGTCGCACCGCAACGGCTTCGCGATCGGGATTACCGGACGAGTTCGAGGTACTGCAACAACACCTCTCTTCCTATTTCCAGACGGACGTTAAGTTTAGTTACACCAAGCGAGGAAAGGGAAAGATTACTATCCCGTTTGATTCGTCCGAGGATTTAGAGCGGATTATCGTGATGTTCGATAAAATGAAAAAATAGACTTCGCATGAGAAGGGTTGTCGGAATGATTTTTGGAGTGCTAATATCGCTTTTTGTTCCTTACTACGCGGCCTTCGCGCAATCAGGGGAGCACTCTCTGCGGAATACATCTACCGCAACTCCACCAGACACTGTAGTTGCCACTGAAGAAGCTGTTTCATCGAGTGAACCCCTTTCTAAAAGAATGGATAGTGTACTTTTGGCGACTACCACCGATGCCTTTTTTGCTCCCGCCTATCGATTTAAGCCTTCCCCTACCAAAGCAGTACTCTATTCTGCCATCTTCCCGGGGTTAGGTCAAATATACAACCGTAAATATTGGAAACTGCCTATCGTGTATGGTGGGTTCGTGGGATTCACCTATTTCATTACTTGGAATAACGGTTATTATCGTGATTACTTGGGTGCTTATCAAGATATCATGGACGATAATCCGAACACTATCCGGTGGCATGATATGTTGCCCTACGGAATGGATTGGGAGAGCGTGGATCAACAGTGGTTCACGGGGGTACTCCAGCAGCGTAAAGACCATTACAGGTACTACAGGGATTTGAGTATTATTGGTACGGTCGCGTGGTACTTGTTAGCCATCGTGGATGCTTACGTGGACGCGCAACTGTTTGATTTTGATATGAGCCCCGATCTGTCGATGCGGGTGGAACCAGCGATTTTAAAGGATGATCAATCGCGTTACATGGGAAATTCCTACGGGTTACAGTGGAGTTTTCGGTTTTAAATAAAAGCCATATGAAGAAAGATATTTTACTGGCTCTCGTGTGTATTGGTGTGAACCTGACATTAGCTGCACAAGAGAATCTCGAGCAGAAGAACTTCGAATCGGCGCAGGATACAATTACAGATAGTGCCATCTTGTATCCTGAAAGTATGCGGGAGAATCTAAGCGACCTGTTGCAGGCATGGCAGTTTGATCTGTCGAAAGCCGACACGGAGTGCCAGCGAGGCCAGAACGTGGTATTTCATGATTCGGTCTATGTTGACCGGCTCTACCGGATGCCTACGGAGATGGAGCTCTCTTATAACCAAGTAGTACGTTCTTACATTGATATGTACGCCAATCGAAGAAGGGAGCAAGTGAGTTACATGTTATCGCTTGGAGACTATTATTTCCCGATGTTTGAAGCGGCACTCGATCGGTATGGCCTCCCACTGGAATTAAAATATCTTCCGGTGATCGAGTCGTCCCTAAACCCTGTAGCAGTTTCCAGAGCGGGTGCCACCGGATTATGGCAATTCATGTTGCGTACCGGAAAGGGATATGGGTTAGAGGTGAACAGCTTAGTGGACGAACGACGCGACCCTTATAAATCAACCGAGGCAGCGGTGCAGTATCTGAAAGATCTCTATACAATCTATGGTGATTGGAACTTGGTGATTGCAGCGTATAACTGCGGGCCGGGCAACGTTAATAAGGCTATCGCGAGGAGTGGAGGAAAAAGGGACTATTGGGATATTTATTACCACTTACCTCGTGAGACAAGAGGATATGTGCCCGCTTTTATAGCAGCCAATTACATTATGAGTCATCATGCTGATCATAATATCTGCCCTGTTCACCTGTTTGATTCAACTGGAGCTGCACTGGATACGATCCACGTGAACGAGCAAATTCATTTCCAGCAGATCGCGGGTGTATTAGGTGTGAAAGTAGATGAACTGCGGCGTTTGAATCCGCAATTCAGAAAAGATATCATCCCGGGTAATTACAAGCCGTACGCGTTGGTCCTCCCCACTGAGAAGATGTATGCCTTTATAGATCATAACGACTCTATTATGAACTACGACCGGAGTCGCTATTTCACCCATCGTACACATACGCTTGATGGTGCCACCGTGTCAGGGAATAGTGAAGACGTGATCTATCGTGTGCGCGGGGGAGACAATCTTTCTACCATCGCGAGAAGGAATGGCACTACAGTTGCCCGTTTGCGTTCATGGAACGGCTTACGCTCGGACAGGTTAAGTATCGGGCAGCGACTGGTCGTGGGAAAACGAGCAGTAGAAACTCCTCCGTCTAACCCTTCACAACAGGTGCAATTAGCCCAAGCGAATACTGGTGGAAATACCGCGACAGTGAACACTTATTACCGGGTACGCAAAGGTGATACGCTGGGTGAAATTGCACGGAAAAATGGCGTTGGGGTGTCGCAATTACAGTCCTGGAACGGGCTACGTTCATCACGTATAGGTATTGGAGATCAACTGATCGTGGGACAAAAAACGGTTGCAGTTCCGGAAGAAAAGGACGCCGTTTCAGAAGAGCAAGAAGAGTCTCAAGCAGCCGCATTTGAATCCTCCGAGGCTTCGGAAGGAGAAGGAAATATCATATCGAATTACCTGAAGGAGCAGTTGGAAAAGGGAGGTGATGAGGTGGCCGCCGAAGAGGAGTTGGAGACCGAGGTTAGTGAGACTCTTATAATGGATAAAAAAATGGATGGAAACGAGTCTCTTCCCGAGAAAAATTAAAAGGATCTACTTATAATACTAGTACTTTTTTTGTGCCTTTACTCCCATCTACGGTTCGTACACGTACGATATAGACCCCTTTTGGAAGATGGGATGCTGCATAGGAGGCTCTATTGATACTTATATCGGTAGTTTCCTGATGTATTTTTATTCCCGAAGAGTAAAAAATCTCCCACTCTAAAAGGTCGCTGTTCGATTCGATCAAGATGCGTTGTACCTCTCTGGAGTAGTATACCTTGAGATCGATCTCATCTTGATCGGGTTCTACAATTATAGTTTCTTCCCCAATCACGTAGGGTGCCATCAAGAGCGAAGTGTTCATGGGATTTTCAATGTTTTCAGACGACCGCATCCACTCCGTCCCTTTTCTCATCCAAGCCGTGGAAATGACCTCTGAACCTATTTTCCGAGGTTCGGCATTGAGTGCTGAGAAGCCAGCAGTCAAACCACTCGCGTCGTAATAGGATATATAAAATGAACCCGACACGGTGATGGGATTCGCGAACGCTATGTAGTTTTCCAACCGATGCCTCATGTCGCGTCCTGCTTGATGAAAACCTTGATTTGCATAATAGCGATAACTGTAATTGTAAGGCAACTCATAAAGTAGCCGCTCCGGTCCGTTGTCTCCCGTGTAGACTCTCACTCTCAGATCCATGTTCTGGATGTCATTCGTGGAAGGCGAAGCTATAAACAACCCGTGAAGCCTCACGGTGCCTTTAGCTTGGTACTCTTCAGCGAACTCGGTGTATCCAAACGTGTTATTTGTCGCGAATAAAGGGACCGATTGAAAATAAGTGGCTACCGGTGTTTCGTCCGCCCCGAAATTCTGGCTCCGTGTGTAGGGATCGTTCTCGTAAGGATTATAACCCTCTAATTGGTCCACTCCTAATTCTTCCGGATCCAGGTAATAGCTGATGGGGTTGGGATTATTTAGAGAACCGGTTGTGTCACCCTCCCAAAATTTCTGTAGTGAAGCATAGATATCGGGTCCGCTTGTGTTGCAGGATGATACGCCTCCCGTTAGTGTTCCCACTATTTTCTTCTCCCTGTCCAGCAAGGGAGAACCGGAGGATCCTCCCTCTGTATTGCCAGTATCCCAGTTGCGTACTATCCAAAAAGCGTTGGGCTCAGTTTCTATATCATAGTCGGAGGCATTGAAGGAGCCTATGGCTAACCCGTCCTCTTCGATGGCCACTTTTTTGATGCCTCCGTTAGGATGATGAAGCCCGTGAAAGGGTCCGGATTGGTTTGATCCGGCTGAAGCCGATGCATTCCATCCCAAGAGAAAAGGTTGGTATTCAACGGGTGGCATTTCTTTTAACCTTAACAGTGAGATATCGTGGTGCTCGCTGATGAGAACTGAATCTGCCGAAGCCATCGTCATTTGTATTGGTCCCCTGATGTGGGTGTTGCAGACGGGTGACTGGTAATTGAAAAATGCGACGATGCTTCCGGCGATCACATCGTATCTCCGGTTCAAGATAAAGTCATTTCGGTTATTCATGTTAAGGCAATGAGTAGCAGTTAGCAAGTAGGGGATTTTGTCTTCTGCCGTACTGGTACTGTTTACCAATGCACCCGTGCAATAGAGCGTGCCATTAATAATTAGAGCCACTACGCCGCTTCCCGGCTCAATGTTTTCCGGGTAACAGATCAAGTTTGGATGGCAATCATTTTCCGGATCCCTTGGTTCCGATGCCCGGAAAATTCCCACGAAATCGTGATTCACGTCACCAATCTCTATCTCGCCTTTGTCAGTAGAATGCAAGGGTACTTGGTATTCAACAATAAGTTCCTCCCCACCGATCGGCTGTACCGGTAACAGGTTTAGGTCGCTATTATTTTCACTCGTGTAAGATCCTAATATCTCTGATTGGTCGGAGTTATACACGAACAGCCTTGCCCCTTCGGGCAGTCGAAACTTCGAGAAGAGAAGGTTAATCGAGTAGGCTCCTCTTGAGCGAATCCCTACCCGCCATACTTCCATTCCTGCAAGTGCAAACGTGATGCCCGAGTTATCCGGACGTAGGTGTACGTCGAACTTATGGGCAAATTCCAGGCTTTTGAGTTGGGAGTGATCCTGTTGAGCGTTTCGCAATGCCGCTTGTTCATCAAAAGATGGCATCTCCACGAATAAATCACCCGTGGGGCCAATCGATCGCGCACCTACCCCAGCGGATAAAGGGAGGGGACGGCCACCATGACTGATCTGGGCCTTGACAGCCGTGATAGAAAAAATGAAGATAAACAGCAGTCCACTCTTCAAAAAAGGCTGAACAATATACAGAGATATACGTAACATGTATAAAAACATTTCAAACCAATAATCGAAATGCAAATGTATGATTTTTTAAGGAATAGCCGTGGTTTCGCGAGGAATAATTGTAGATTTGTATCGCAGGGCACCAAAGATAGGCTAAATCACCGCACGCGTGTATCTATAATTCAAATATCGTTCATCGATAGATGTAGCGATGTGTCGTGACGCGTATCACGTTAAAAAAATAATTTTATGCATTCATTGAAAGCTTTTCTGGATGAAAAAGTGGACCGTTTCAACCGACCTTCATTCATTGAGAACGATCCTATCTCCATTCCACATCAGTTTAATGGTAAACAGGATCGAGAGATTATAGGCTTCTTTGCCGCAACTCTGGCGTGGGGACAAAGAAAGACTATCATTCAAAAATGCAACGAATTGATTCATCGGTTCGGAAATGAGCCTTATCGATTTATAACAGAGCATACCGAACAGGATCTGAAGGGGTTGTTGGGCTTTTGTCACCGGACTTTTAATGATACCGACCTGCTCTATTTCGTGGATTTCTTTTCACGATACTACGCGAAACACGATAGCCTGGAGAACGCTTTTTTGCAGGACGGGAAATTTACTTCCATCGCTGACTCGATCACCGCGTTCGAGCATAACTTTTTTGATCATCCCAATGCTCCTCACCGAACGAGAAAACACGTGGCTACTCCCGCGAGGCGTTCGGCATGTAAACGGATCAATATGTTTTTGAGGTGGATGGTACGTGAAGACGATAGAGGGGTGGATTTTGGGCTTTGGAAGCAAATACCAATGAGCGAACTGGTGTGTCCGATTGATCTGCATGTAGACAGGACGGCTCGTGCGTTGGGTCTGCTTACCCGGAAGCAGACCGATTGGTTTGCCGCGATGGAGTTGACCACTAACCTGCGTTTGCTTGATCCCGAAGACCCCGTGAAGTATGACTTCGCGCTCTTCGGGTTATCGATCGATAAGGTGCATTAAATCCCTCGATGCTTTTTTACCGTTCTTTACCCACTCGTACTCTTTGGTATATTGATCGGTAAGGGGCATTACATCTCTTGTGGAGGATCGCTTTCTATAGTGGAATGGGTGGGGTGAGGTTTATTCCGCTTTCTTAATAGGATGTTACTTTGTTGATTTTCTTGGGTAGTCACCCGTGGAATGGAGGTGGATCCTACAATGTAGTCGTGACGGAACATATTGATCAGCAGAATTAAGAACGAGATCAGGAGCGGCCCGAAAATAATACCCCAGAAACCGAACATAGAGAGCCCGATAATGACACCAAAGAAGGTGATCAGAGGGTGGATATTTGCCAGTTTTTTCTGTAACACGAATCGTAGGATCGCATCCGAGCCACCTATGACGAGCAACCCGTAGGCGAGTAGAAGGATCCCTCTCACAATATCGCCTTGGAGAATGGCAGAGATACCAATGGGTGCCCATACCAACGAGGTGCCCACTACAGGGATAATGGTGGTAAAGGCCACGAGCACCGCGTACACCAGCGGGTTATTCACTCCAAAGAACATATATCCCAAGTAGGCCAAAATCCCTTGAGTGATGGCTACCACGGGGATACCCATGGCATTAGACAGGATAATCGATTTAGTCTCTTCACGGAGAATGCTTTTATTCTCTTCATGGAAAGGAAGCATTTCCAAGATTACCCCTCCAAGGGTATCGTAGCTCACCAACATGAAGTAAAGTACGAAAATGGCCACGACGCTATTTATCAACATGGAGCTCAATCCCGATACTAATATTTGCATGAGAGAGGTCCCTGCCCTGGGCACGAAAGAAAGATTTTCAGGGGTAAAAATACGAATATCAAGCCGTTCTTCTACATTACGAGCAAAATCATTGAGGGCAGTAGTAATGGCAGCCGGGTCGATCTCGATTCCAGAGATGGTATCCGCTGCTAAAAATCCAATGCCAGTCACCGGGATAAGAATAAAAATAAGCGTGCCCAAAACAATAATGGTCGCGCTTAATCCGCGGCTCCATTTTCGCTTTTCCACCAATTTGGCCATTTGTCCCTTCAGGATAGAAAACAAGGCAAAGGCAGCAAGGAAGCCACCCAAGTAGGGTTGGGCCTCTCTAAATAGGATGACTGCCAAAAGAATGATAAGCCCTATCAGGATGTATTTGTACGCTCTGCTGTTTCGATCTTTTTCCATTATCCGTCGTTTTAATTAACGCGTTTCCATCCCCCGAAAAAGGTCGGTTCACGTGGGATTATTCCGCGCCGAACTCCATCAAGTATGCTTTGATAAACGAGTCGATATCCCCGTCCATCACTCCCGGCACATCGGATGTTTGATGGTTGGTACGATGATCTTTTACCCGGCGGTCATCGAACACGTAGCTCCGGATCTGCGAACCCCATTCAATTTTCTTCTTGCCGGCCTCGATCGCTGCCTGCGCGGCCCGCCGCTTCTCCAGCTCCTTTTCGTACAGTTGCGATCGAAGCATGCGCATGGCATTATCCCGGTTTCCCATCTGCGAACGGCTTTCGGTATTCTCGATCACGATCTCCTCTTCCTGGCCGGTGTCGGAGTCGGTATACAAGTAATGCAGGCGTACGCCTGTTTCTACCTTATTCACGTGCTGCCCCCCGGCACCCGATGAGCGGAAAGTATCCCAACTGATATTGGCGGGATTCACCTCCACCTCGATGGAGTCGTCTACCAAGGGCACCACGAAGACCGACGCGAAGGAGGTCATCCGCTTTCCCTGGGCATTAAAAGGCGAGACGCGCACCAGGCGATGTACCCCGTTCTCACTCTTGAGGAAACCGTACGCCAAGTCTCCTTCTACCTGGAGGGTCGCGGTCTTGATCCCGGCATCATCCCCATCTTGCCAGTTGGTTACCGTGGTCTTGTAGTTCTTGTCCTCACACCATCGTTGGTACATCCTGAAAAGCATCGACGCCCAATCTTGGCTTTCCGTCCCACCGGCACCGGCGTTAACCTTCAACACGGCACCTAATTTATCTTCTTCGCGACGAAGCATGTTTTTCAACTCCAGCTCCTCGATTAGTTTTATCGTGTGCTCGTAGTTAGCGTCCAGTTCTTCTTCGGTGACGATCCCTTCCTTCACGAAATCGTAAGCGAGTTGCAACTCTTCGGTGGCGGCTTTAACCTCTTGGTAGGCATTCAACCAGAACTTCAACTCCCGAACTACTTTCATCTGAGCTTCTGCCGATTTGGCGTCGTTCCAGAAATCGGGCGACTGAGTTCGTAACTCCTCTTCTTCTAAACGGATGATCTTTGAATCGATGTCAAAGATACCCCCTCAGCGCATGCTCGCGCTCCAACACATCTTTCAGTTGGTCTGCTGTGATCATATAATCTATTTGTTTGAATGTTGTTTAAATTTCATTTATGTCTCTACTGCTCAAGCGACGTAACGAAACAGTGGAAATACATTCCGGGTGACAAAAATACATAAAAGATGCCAAAAATCCATCGTTTATTTAATATCATCACATTCTATTAGCTGGAATGTAGTTTTACATGCCTGTTACATGGTAACCTCTGGATTCATGCATGTCGTTCGGGCGATCAGGGTAGTTTTAACTGCCAGTTAGATGTTAACGCGTGATTTATACAAATATTCGATCGAATAGTCCTAACTTTATCTTGGTGTAGCCGTTATATTTGTAATAATAGGAGATGCCCCGCCGACAAATTAAGCAAGCTTGGCATAGTCCTCGGGTAACATTATGTCTGTAAAGTTAAGACAATATATAACATTTTAATAATCAGTATAAAAATGATGAAAACAGTGAAAATTCTTATTGTAGGTGTGCTCATGTTGGGTATGGCCCAAGGTGCGGAAGCTCAATTTCTAAATCGATTGAAGAACAAGATCGTAGAAGAAGCGGAAAGGGTAGTTATTGATAAGGCGGCTGATAAAGCGGCCGAAAAGACCGGTGAGGCAATGGATAAAATCCTCTCTCCCGATATTAATATAGGAAATATCTTTGGTGAACTGGGCTCTCCCGTGGATGTAAGTCAACTTCCTGAGGTGTATCGGTTTAACTATCTGTACAGCATGAAGATGGCTAATGAGGGAGGAGAGTTGCTATTTGACTATCTTTTGAGTGACTCAGAATCCTATATGGGGATAAAGCCGAACGTGGGAGGAGATATAACCATGGTGATGGATGAAAAAAACAACGCGATGGTGACGGTGACAGAAGGGCATGTTTTTGCTATGTCGCTTAACGTGGAAAGTGGGGAGCAAGTGCCCGAACAAGAGGTAGACCCAATAAAGTTAATTGAAGATTACAAGATCACGGAGCTACCTAATCGTACTTTTTTGGGGTATGATTGCATTGGTTACCGGATGGAAAACGACGAGCACTCCATGGTCGTGTATGTTGCTCCTAATATGGAGGCCGGGTTCCAAAACGTGTTCAATACGAAGCAAACCAATATTCCACCAGAAATGAAGTCATTAGCTAAGCATTACGAAAATGGGTTAATGATGTATATGGAGATGGAAGATAAGAGTAACAAGAACAACAAAGAGGCCAGTACGACGATAGAGTGTGTTGCTTATGAAAAAACAGATATTGAAATTCGTACTCGATAGTAGGGGCTGTAACCGGGTTGCATGATAAACTTGAAGAGGGTGCTTTAGTTTGGCCAGATATTTAGTGGTAGATAAGTAAGGCTTCGCCGGCCTGTAGCACGCTTTTTAATTGAGGGTTCCATCTCTTTAGTTGATCTACGGTACAGCCGTATTGACGAGAGATCGAATAAAGTGTTTCACCCATCCTGACAGTGTGATTTATAGGTGGTGAGGGGATCTCGGAGCTGTTTTCTCTAAGTACCATATCGCTATTGGCTTTTTCGATACCTCCATTTTTCTGGTTGCTTTTTCCCGCTTCCCGAGCGTGGTCATTGTTCCTGTTCCGTTCCGGGAGGGGAATGTTTTTTGATGGGCCGGCTTGAACTACTACAACCGGGGAGTCCGGATCATTTGCAGCTATCGAGACCTTTTTTTCAGTTCCCGACTTCATCGCTTTTTGGATAGAGGCGGGTGGAAAAGAGGGATCCATTGAGGTGAGTCGGTCCGGTTTCTGTTGACGAGCAGTAGCCGGGTTTTGTCGTGTCACGTAGGATGCGTTTTCTTCCAGCACCCTCCCTCCCCGTAGATAGCGTGCCGCGTAATAAGGTTCGGAAGAGGAAGAGATGATCACTCCACTAGTGGTTGACGCGTGGATAAATCGGAATTGGCCGGAAGGTAATAGTTCCGATACGATTCCTACATGGCCCACTCTCCCGTTTCTTCTGCTCCCTTCAAAAAACACCAAATCCCCTTTGCGCAGTTCTTCTCTTCTCGCGATGGTGGGTACCTGCCTGTCCTGTCCCGCGGAACTGGAATTCAACCGATATCCGAAACTTCTGAACACGAACGAGGTAAATCCAGAGCAATCAAACGCGTTGGGTCCTTTCCCCGCGTACCGGTAGGGCTTACCCAAATGTTTCTTACTGTAAGCGAGGATGTCGTCTTGGATAGTGGTAGTTTCGTATTGTGAGACAGCGAGTTTTCTCGTACCACAAGAAGCAAGAACGAGCGCGATCAAAATTAGTGATGCCGTTTTCAAGCAGCTCTTATTCATGTATGAGGGCGGAAACATTCCAAGTCTTGATAAATAGTGGAGACAAAAATAATCAAATTCCAGAGAAAAAATGCTATATTGGGCCTCCAAATATTGATTTAAGTAGAATAATGAATAAAATAAGAGCGCTTCGTACCATTGTGTTTGATTTCGGTGGGGTGTTAATCGATTGGAATCCCACCTATCTTTATAAGAAAATTTTTGATAGTGAAGCAGAGATGCATCACTTTTTGGAAAATATTTGCATGCCCGACTGGAATATCTTGCAGGATGCCGGTCGTCCATTAGCAGACGCAACGCGTATGCTACAAGCAGAACACCCTGAATACCACGAAGAGATTGCCCTTTTTTATGGACGATGGGAGGAGATGTTGGGCGGTACAATTGAGGCGAACGTGAAACTGATTAAGCCACTCAAGGAAAAATACAACGTGTATGGCCTTACTAACTGGTCGGCCGAGACGATTCCGATCGCGAAGGAGCGCTATGATTTTTTTAATGACCTGGATGGGATTGTGGTATCGGGCGAAGAGAAGTTAATTAAACCCGATCCCGCGTTATACCAAGTGCTTCTTGATCGCTTCGGGTTAAACGCGGAAGAATCACTTTTTATAGATGACAACGCCGCGAATATCGAAACGGCCCGACAAATGGGGTTTCACACGATGCATTTCACGGGCGAAGAGAGCCTCGAAGGGTGGCTGAAGGAAAAGGATATCCTTTGATACTCCGCTGATTACATCTATCAACCATATTTATAGTTTATTAGTTTCTCCCATTGAAACAATGAGGGGAAGGGGCTTGTTAAATCATAGCATGGACACATAACGTGAGTTTAATATAAAAAGAAAAGAAGTTATGAACACATTAGAACAACAAGCAGAACTATTAAACGATCTGGTTCTTATAAACAACGATCGAGTGGAAGGCTACCAAAAAGCACAAGAGGAACTCAAACCTGAAGATAACGACTTGATGGTGTTGTTCCAAGATAGAATTGAGCAGAGCCGAATGTTTCACACTGAACTGGTGGGAGAAGTCGCTCGATTGGGTGAACAGATCGCTACAGGGACAAAGGTTTCAGGTAAAATTTATCGTGCATGGATGGATGTGAACGCTTTCTTTGGTGGTTCGGACCGAAAAGTAATCTTGGATAACTGTGAAATTGGTGAAGCGGCTGCTCTTAGGGCTTACGACTCGGCGTTAGAGTCTGATAATCTCACCCCCGAGCAGACTGCCATGGTACTCCGCCATCGGGCCGAGGTAAAAGTATCCCATAACCGGATCAAGGCAATGCGCGACGCGCTTTAAAAAGTATTCTTAACTGATCGCGAAAGCTATTGTTATCTTGTACTTTTTATTGCATTCGGGTGCAAGATAAAAGGTAGTTCGCGATAAATTTGGAGGGCGGTCGGTAGGATCGCCCTCTCGTTTAATCCATACAGATTCAATTACCTGAGCTGTTACCGGATATGTTTCTTGTAGTCTTCGTAAAATGCTTGTGCCATCCAGTTCGCTAAAGCTTGTCGGTTGTTGCTCAACAGAATGCGCCGACGGTCAAATTCATTCTGAATATTGCCTACCTCCACGAGGATAGAAGGGGGAGCCAAATGGCGGAGCACGTACAATCCACGCTCTTCCACGAATCCCTCGAACCCTCTTCCCGGCTGGTGCGTATCGTATTTCACCTGGAAGTAATCTCTCATCGTAGTGGCAAGTAACCGGGAGTCGTTGTCTTGGGAGTGGTAAAAAAACACGTCGATTCGTTTTCCCTTATTGCGGCTATCCACGTGAACCTCGATCGCGCGAACATAGTCGTATACCTTTTTGCCCTGTTCGTGCATTTCGTTCACTTTATTCACTCGCTGTTTTAGACGATCAAGTTGATCACGGGGGATGGGTTGTCCCATACAGGTTTCGTCCGAACTGTTGTTCAAGTAGGTTTCATCCCGGATGCCGTCGTTTGGATCCTGAATAATCACGTGCACCGTGGCGCCGTCCAGCATCAGCTCGCGTGCAAGGCGAAGGGAAATATCATACGCGTATTCATCCTCGTGGAGTACTCTATTACCTACCCGTGCGATGGCTCCAGGATCAGGGCCGCCATGGCCGCTCATAATAAAAAAGCAGCTGTTTTTAAGTCGATCCGATCGTGGGGTGATATCGCTCCATCGCGGTCCGAAAATGGTTGGATCGGTTCCGTCGGGTATCGTTACTAACGGTGGATATACGTCCCCTGGGTGAAGTGGGGGAATCAGGTACACTGTCCCCAATTCGAGGCCGCCCAGACTGTTTAATCGCTCGGCATTCATATTGATAAACTCCTGCACGTATGAATCATCAACTCGGTTCCATCGCCGTAAAAATGAAAGAATACCATCGCCTTCCACCGGGTAGGCCCTGTCTTGTGACAGCAACGGTAGCGAAACAAGTGATAATAGATAAATAATAAAAATGGCAAGAAAAGAGACTCTCCTACTCATAGCATCCGGCATGTGAAAAATTGAATAATCAATTGACCTCCCTTGAATAGTAGGGAGAGAAAATAAATGACATCTGTCTTGAGCTGGGCCCAAAAATAGCCATTTTCTTTCTCATAGACAGAACCGATAATACATTTTAACCAATATTCGGAACCTCGTACCCAATTTATTTTTACCTTTGCTCCCGTTACTACGATGTGGAAAGATTTGGACTGCTTGCAACCACAGAAAAAAATGCTAAAACGCTTCGTTGCATTTCCTTCTCCTCATTGCTTTCAGTTCTCCCATCGCTTTATCATTAGGCTTTCGCATGGATGTACGCGATACAAACAGCTAATTACAACGGGTTTGAAAAATTAGATGTGATCGTCCCACGTGTGAAAGTGGAATTAATAAATAAAAATGTAAAACCGTGCTTTCTTTACGATAGGCTCGATTTACAATAATATGTATTGGATACATATGTGTCTCTCGAGAGAATGAAGAAAGCCAAAACGAGTAAACCGATGAACTATTTATTTACTTCCGAGTCGGTGTCGGAAGGACATCCCGATAAGATTGCCGATCAAATCTCCGACGCGTTGCTTGATCAGTTTTTAGCGTATGATCCAGGTTCTAAAGTGGCCTGTGAAACGTTGGTTACTACAGGGCAGGTGGTGCTTGCCGGCGAAGTGAAGTCAAAAGCCTACGTGGATGTGGCCGAGGTAGCCAGGGAGGTGATTGCCAATATAGGGTACACCAAAAGCGAATACCAATTTGAGGCACGTTCTTGCGGCGTTTTCTCGAGCATTCACGAGCAATCCGACGATATCAATCGGGGAGTTGACCAAAAGGCCGATCCCATGGAACAGGGCGCGGGCGACCAAGGTATGATGTTCGGGTATGCCACCGTTGAGACCGATAATTTCATGCCGTTATCGCTTGATTTGAGCCACGCCTTACTACAGGAGTTGGCTAACATTCGCAGGAACGAACCGGCACTAATGCCTTACCTTCGCCCCGACTCCAAATCACAAGTTACGGTGGAGTATGCCGCCAATGGTACTCCGCTGCGTATTGATACCATCGTGATCTCCACACAGCACGACGAGTTTGAAACGCCTATTGATAATACTAAAAAAGCTGCTTTGGATGCCGATGAAAGGATGCGAGCACGTATTGAAAAAGATTTGCGTACGATCTTGATTCCCCGGGTGCAGGCTCAGTATAAAAAGAGGAAAGACGTACACGATCTGTTTGATGGAGATATCAATTACTTCGTCAACCCTACGGGGAAATTTGTAATCGGTGGACCTCATGGGGATACAGGACTAACAGGTCGGAAAATTATCGTGGATACCTACGGGGGCAAGGCAGCTCACGGGGGTGGTGCTTTCTCTGGGAAGGATCCTTCAAAGGTAGACCGTTCGGCTGCCTACGCTGCGCGACATATCGCCAAAAATATGGTGGCTGCGGGAATATCCTCCGAAGTGCTGATTCAGGTTTCCTATGCCATCGGTATTGCACAGCCGATGAATATCTATGTGAATACGTATGGGAAAAGCAACGTGAAATATTCAGATGCCGAGATAGCGGAGAAGATCATAGAGTTGTTCGATATGCGCCCAAAGGCCATTGAAGAGAGGTTGAAGCTTCGTAATCCTATCTATCTCGAAACCGCCTCTTACGGGCATATGGGACGTGAGCCTCGTGTAGTTAAAAAAGTATTCGCTTCACGTTATATGACGCAACCGGTAGAACATGAAGTGGAGTTATTCACATGGGAAAAGCTGGATTACGTGGATAAGATCCGAGATGCATTTGGTTTGAATTAGATCGGTAGAAGAATGAAAGAAAAAGATCTATCGGTAGTTGTCTATTGTGCTTCCAGCCCGAAATTAGACGAAGTGTATGTTAACGCGGCAGTACGCTTGGGGCAGTTAATGGCAGAAACCGGGATCGATTGTATTAACGGGGCGGGGAAGCAGGGATTGATGGGTGCCCTGAACGACTCGATTATTCAAAACGGAGGGAGAACTAAAGGAGTAATTCCCCGTTTTATGGTCGATGCAGGGTGGTGCCACGATCGGCTCGATGAGACGATTGTTACGGATACTATTCACGAGCGTAAAGCCTGCATGGCTCATTCAGCTGACGCGGTCATTGCACTGCCCGGGGGGATGGGTACGCTCGAGGAGCTGGCAGAGATCCTCACGTGGAAGCAACTTGGATTATACAAGAATCCGATCATTTTACTAAACGTGAATGATTATTATAGCCCCTTGCTTCTTTTCTTCGAGAAGATGATAGAGGAGGAATTCATGAATCCCGGTTACCGGGAATTGTGGCAGGTAGCTGCCACACCCGAGGAGGCTATGGAGCTTTTGCAGGAACCTTCCGACTGGGATCCTTCGCTTGTCAAATATAACAATTTCGATATGTGAATGCAGAAGAAAAATTAATGTAGTTGTGTTTTACCTCACTCCCGATACTTTTCAGGATTCGCTTTCCATCTATTTGAGAGCGGAAGAGGCTCCCGTACGTCCCAGTTTGATGTTGTCGGATTTCGGCCGGTTCGAATTCTTACCAATAGAAGATAATCACGTCTTATTTGCTATCGATTCTGTTTTTTTAGAGGGGGTGCAGGGTATAGTTCAGGGAAACGTGGGCACGTCATTGCCTTTTTCTACATGGATGGAGAGTATTATTTTTCTTCTCTTGATGCTTTGTATTGTACTCTTTTCGCTTGTCTATCGCAATGCACGAGGCACTTTCATTGATAATTTCAAGAACAGGCTGTCTCCCCTTATAAAACAGATTCCCAGGCATAAGGGGCAGGTGACGACCAGTGAATTGTGGGGAGAGCTTTTTATGATCTGCCAAACGCTCTTGTTGATCGCGATTTTCCTATTCATTTACTTATTCCCTCCGGATTACGCTCCAAGCTCTCCTTGGTATTACTTAATAGGCCTTGGCGTACTCTTTTTGGGTTTGGCCTTGATCGCGGGTCTCAAGTACGCGATGTATAGAGCTATCGCGGCTTTTTTTCTCTCGATGGACTTAAAGCGATGGATAGGACAATATTACCAGCATGCTCAATTGTTTGGATTATTTCTTTTTTTACCGATCCTTGTTTTTGTTTTTTTACAAGAATATAGGAATATTATGTTTGTGCTGGTTTTGTTTTTGTTTCTTGTCAATCGCCTCGTTATCACAATCAGTCTATTAAATATTTTTGTTAAAAATAAAGTCGGTTTACTCTATTTTTTTGTGTATCTTTGCGGGACCGAAATAGCACCCTATTTATTGTTTTATAAAGGGGCACTATCAATTGTAAATATTGCAGGAAATTACTTTGTATGAACGTCCGAAAGATTAATAAAATTCTTATTTCTCAGCCCAAACCCAACACTGAAAAATCCCCCTATTTTGATATAGCGGAAAAGTTTAACGTGGATATTCATTTTTATCCTTTTATAAGAGTAGATAGGGTGTCCACTAAAGAGTTTCGACAGCAACGAATCAATATACTGGATCACACGGCGATCATTTTTACGGCCAGAACCGCGGTGGATAAATTTTTCTCGATTTGCGAGGAGATGAAGATCTCGATTCCTGAGACAATGAAGTATTTTTGTCTTTCGGAGACCATCGCTCTCTACTTGCAAAAGTATATTGTTTATCGGAAAAGAAAGATTTTCTTCAGTCAGACAGGCCGCATCGAGGGATTGAACAATGCCTTTACTAAACACGCGAAGGAAAAATTTCTTCTGCCGGTTCCTGAGGAGCATAACGACGATGTAACTCATTTCTTGGATGAAAAAAAGATTACCTACGTTAAGTCGGTGATGTATCGGACCGTGAGTAATCGCTTCGCGGATGACGAGAAGTTGGATTATGATATGATTATTTTTTTTAGTCCGTTAGGGATTCACTCTCTCGTGAGTAATTTCCCCGACTATAAACAGGGCGATTCGGGAATAGGGTGTTTTGGGACAGCCACTGCAAAGGCAGTAGAAGAGGCGGGTTTGAGGCTCGACTGTGAAGCACCGCAACCGGAATATCCCTCTATGACAGCGGCACTGGAAGCATTCATAAAAGAAAATCACAAGTTTCATTCACGATAACGTGGCTATTGGAGGATAAAGGAAAGGTGGAAAAGGGGCGATAAGCACTTTTCCATTTTTTTTTCTAAAGTGAGACAAATCATTTCAAAAAGAATTATCTTTGTTATAATAATTGCTTTCGGTGGAATGCTTTTATCTATGGATGACGAACGGCGTTTTACGTTTACAAAGGAAGAGCGGGTAACGGGTGATCGGAGGATAGAAACGCTTTTTGCACGAGGACGTTCCTTTATGGCATATCCTTTTAAGGTGGTTTTTCTTGAGAATGAATGCTCCTTTCCGGTCTCTTTCCCGGTCTCGGTTTTGATAACTGTTCCAAAGAGAAGAATACGATCAGCGGTGAAACGAAGTCGGTTAAAGCGCCTAACTAGGGAAGCATATCGGTTGAACAGGCATCTTTTTGACAGTTCTCTGCTTCGTGAAAACGTGCGATTGGATATCGCTTTCGTGTATGTGAAAGACGATAATGCCAACTACCCTATGGTGGAAAAAGGAGTGCAGAAAGCGTTACTCGCACTGGGTTGCCAATTAGACAACAAGAGAGAAAGATGATGAATAAGTTTAGAAAAATAGCAACGTGGATATTACTTGTCCCCGTCTATTTTTATCGGTCGGCCATTTCGCCGTTATTGCCGCCTAGTTGCCGATATACGCCGACCTGTTCCCAGTATACGATAGAAGCATTAAAAAAGCACGGACCCTTCAAAGGAGTTTACTTGTCTGCCAGACGTATATTAAGCTGTAATCCTTGGGGAGGAAAAGGGTACGACCCCGTACCAGAACCAAAACTCAGGAAAGATAAGGAGAAAGCATAGGATAATCAATGTATGGAATTTTACGACGTACACACCCATCAAATTTTTCTAGAAGATAGCGATGATCCCTATCATTCGTGTATTTTCGATGTGTATCCCCTTGAATTTGAAGTAGCAAAGGACTCTCACCAACGTCACGCTTTTTCCTGTGGTATCCATCCATGGTACTCCGAGGATAGCGATACCCAAATGGCGTACCTTAACGAGATAGCCCCTAATCCCCGTATCGTTGCTATAGGCGAAACGGGCATCGACCGACTGAAGGGACCCTCCTTCGATGTGCAAATACCGGTCTTTAAGGACCATATCATGATCGCCGAGAAATTGCAAAAACCATTGATCATTCACTGCGTGAAAGCGTGGGAAGAACTTATCCAGGTTTATCGAGAGTCTAAACCGTCTCAACCCTGTATTATTCATGGATACAGGGGCAAACCGGAACTCACCAAGCGGCTTGTCAACGAGGGATTCCTGTTCTCGATTGGTGATCACATCAACGTGGATTCGATCCCTTTGATTCCCATTGAACGACTTTTCTGTGAGACGGATGAAGGTGAGATGCCCATTCGGGATGTCTACCTACAAGCATCGCACGCTCTCAATATGGAAATAGATAAATTTGCCGACGCGATAGCAGAAAACGTACGGCGAGTATTTCCCGCGGTACAGCCTCCCAGGCCTTACTATCAAGATGAAATAGAGATGGAGGATTGAATTACTTCCTACCGAAATCGGCAGGAATTTCTCCCCAAGATTTGGTGTCCCATTTCAGTATGGGATTGCTGAAAGAGTTTTCTCGTAGCCACTTTTCAGCCCGGCCGATCAGTTCGAAAATCGGTTTGTTTCGTTCTGTGGGTTCCAACTTGGTGTTGCATTTTTTCTTTTCTACCCATTTGATGGCATTCGCGCTGTCGGAATAGATGGCAATGGTGCTATTTTTCTTTTTGAGCAGTGCCAGCGCATGGACAATAGCGAGGAACTCGCCAATATTGTTTGTCCCTTCTTCCAAGGGGCCGATATGAAAAATCTCTTTGCCATCGCCCACGAATACTCCCCGGTATTCCATCAAACCGGGGTTGCCACTACAGGCAGCATCTACCGCGATGCTCTCGGAGAGGATCTTTGTCGGGGATTTAATAGTTGCTGCTGATTTGAGTGTTGAGGCGGATTTTCCTTTTTCCCCTTGTCGTCCGTTGAGGGACTTCCATGGATTACTCGCGAAAGCCTTTTCTGCCTCCACTCGCGTGGAGAACGATTTGTAGAGCGCGTTCTCAAAACCGAAAACCTGTGCTTTGCAAGCATCCCAGGAATTATATATACCCGGCTTTGCTCCCTTCCAAACTACATAAAACTTCTTTTTTGCCATTCATCCTCCTTTACATCGATTCCAGTATGTAAGGCGTGAGTTCTTCCTCCAATTCCTGTTGGGGCAGCTCTTCGATCGCGACTATGCTATCCACGATAAATTTAGTGTAGCCACGCCACGGAAGCGCGCCAAAATACTCTTTGTAATGCAGCTGCACATTTTTCCCCCCTGACAGCATTAATTTCTGTGCAATCTCTTCGTCCACAACCGAGAAGTCAAACTGGTTGGACTGCAATCCACCGGGTTTGTCGGCACGAAAACCCGATTGGATTAGTTTTCCTTCATACGTTTTAAACACTACTCCTTTGTGTACCAGGTAGTTTAACTCGCCTGATTTCACTCCAGTGCCGAATACATAGTAGTAACGGACGTACGCGAAAATGGCAAGTGCCAATATTAATGTGCCAAGGAACCATCTTAGCACTTTACGGCTTTTTCTTTTCTTAGGTTTTAAATCATCCATATTTGTTGATATTAAATCAGGTGTAAAGATACCTTATTTTTCGACTTTTCACAGAATAGCACTGCAAAAAAGAACGTAAGTTCCCCGATTTGAGCTATATTTGTATAATAAGTGATGCGCCTCGGAAAACTGTGAGTAAGCTCCCGTTTCCTCTCGGCTTTCACGATATATATTAAAAATGTTGAGCAATCGTATGAATAAGTTTTTTATAATTGTTGCCCTGTTCTTTACGTCGTTAACCGTTTATACACAGGGAGGTTATACTTTTAAAGTGGTTAAAGAGAACCCGATTACCCCTGTAAAGAACCAGAATAGCAGCGGAACCTGCTGGAGCTTCGCGGGTGTCGGAATGCTGGAGTCGGAACTGATCCGAATGGGAAAGGGAGAGTTCGATCTCTCGGAAATGTATATTGTACGTCGGAACTACGAAGATAAAGCGATCAAATACGCACGCCTACACGGTCATCTGAATTTTGCAGCGGGCGGTTCTTTCGCTGATGTGATAGAGACTATTAACCAATTCGGAATATTACCAGAGGAGGCTTATGAAGGACTCAACTACGGTTCGATCACGCATGACCACGGCGAGCTGGATAAAGTACTCAAAGGGTATATGGACGGTATTATTGGGGCACGAAATGTGACGCCTGTGTGGTTTGATGGATTTTCCGCGATCCTAGATACTTACTTAGGCGAGGTACCAGATACATTTATCCATGAGGGCAAAGAGTATACCCCTCATACGTTCCGTGAATACTTGGAATTAAATCAAAACGATTATATATCTCTGACTTCATTCACGCACCATCCTTTTTATACTTCGTTCCCCATTGAAGTGCCTGATAACTGGAGATGGGCCACTTCATATAATCTTCCGATGGATGAATTGATGCAAGTGATGGAGCATGCTATTATGGAAGGATATACTATAGCTTGGGCTTCCGATGTGAGTGAGGCCGGTTTTTCGCGATCCGGGATTGCTATCGTTCCCGATGAGAATGCACCCGAGAACGCGGGATCAGATCAGGAGAAGTGGCTGGGACAATCTGCTCGAGAACGAGATGCGGAGCTGAGGATGCGAGTAGGGCGGGATCTTTTAGCAGAGAAAACCATTACTCAAGAGATGCGCCAAGAAGCTTTTGATCGGTACGAGACTACGGACGATCATGGGATGCAGATCTATGGCATCGCGGAGGATCAGCATGGCAATACCTTTTATATGGTGAAAAATTCGTGGGGTGAAACCGGCCCATACAACGGCTTATGGTATGCTTCCGATCCTTTCGTAAGGTATAAAACCATGAGTGTCGTGCTGCACAAGAACGCGATTCCTGATTCCATCTTAAGAAAAATGGGTATATAAGAAACAGTCATGGTGTTGAAATTGTAAGAAGAACATGAAAATATCGGAATTACACGCTATTTTTCTCCGCCATCCTGTGGTGACGACGGACTCGAGAGTATGTCCAAAAGATTCTATTTTTTTTGCCTTAAAGGGCGAACGGTTCAATGGGAACCTTTTTGCTGGAAAGGCATTGGAAACAGGTTGCGCGTATGCCGTGGTGGATGAAGAGGTAGAGGAGGCCGGTGATGAACGAATTATCAGGGTAGATAATGTTCTTACTACTTTGCAGAGGCTAGCCACTTACCATCGTGAAAAACTGAAAATCCCCATTATCGCGATAACCGGTACCAACGGAAAAACAACTACTAAAGAATTACTTGGTATTGCCCTTTCCAGAGAGTTTAAGGTAGCCTACACGCAGGGGAACTATAATAACCATATCGGGGTGCCACTTACCTTACTCACGATGAATAAATCCCACGAAATTGGAGTGGTGGAGATGGGTGCGAACCGTCCGGGCGATATCCGGGAATTATGTGAGATAGCCAAGCCTAATTACGGGTTGATTACCAACGTGGGGAAGGCACACCTGGAAGGATTCGGGACGATTGAAAACGTGAGGCGCACGAAATGCGAATTGTACGATTACATCCGTACACACGAAGGGAAAGTGTTCGTGAATAAAGACAATCCTTACCTGCTGGAAGTGTCGGAAGGGATGGATCGGATTTTGTATGGGAAGAACGATCCCTCGCTGTTTGCATCGGGATCGATCGCCAACGCGACGCCTTTTCTGGAGTTCGATTGGAGCTTCTTCGATAGCTCTTATCGGGTGAAGACACGCCTCGTGGGAGAGTTTAACTTCGACAACGCGATCTCGGCCGTCGCCATATCTAAATTTTTTGGTATCAACTCAGAGCGAATCAGCAACGCGTTAGAAGAGTACGAACCGCAGAACCACCGATCGCAGTTTAAGCGGACGGACAAGAACGACCTAATCATTGATGCTTACAATGCCAATCCCACCAGTATGAAAGCATCATTGGGTTTTTTCGCGACCATTCCTACTTCATTGCCTAAAATGGTGATACTGGGCGAGATGAAAGAGCTGGGAACTATTGCCCGTGAGGAACATCAGCGGATGATTGATTTCCTAAAAGATCATCCTTTCGACCGTGTTGTCCTGGTGGGCGGGATGTTCAAGGAACTTGCCTTGTCTGATACCAGTTATCGTTTATATGATGATGTAGAGGGATTGATTGAATCACTTGAAAAAGAGCCGGTAGAAAAATACTATATCCTATTAAAAGGTTCCCATTCTGTAGAGCTTGAGAAGGTAATCGATTATTTATGATGTACTAATTATAAAGGCCACTTTATTTCCCGTTCTAACAATATTCATTTTCAAAAGAAGGAGCTATTTCTGAAAATGCACGGTAAGAAGCACCATTTCGGAGACAGTCCCAATACGGTATTGAGGGCCTACAAGACCGATTCCGGAGGTCACGTACACGTGGGTGTTCCCTTTTTTCTTATAGCCGTGTGCAACTTCAAAAATTAGTTCAGTAGCGATATTTCCCGGAAAAGCTTGTCCGTGATGGGTGTGCCCATAGAGTGCGATATCCGCTCCAGCCTCCACCTCCTCTTCCAGGAAGTCGGGGGTGTGGTTTAACACGATCACCGGCTTTGACATCTCCACCCTTTGTTGGACAAGTATGTCTTGGAGAGGTTTTCTTGAAGGTACCACCCGGTCTTCGCGGCCTACCACGTAAAAGGCACTATCGATCAATACAGCTGAATCGCGTAGCATCGTAATCCCCACGTGATTCAACAACGCGATTTTCTCTTCCGCTTCGAAGCGATACTCGTGGTTCCCCGTGCAGGAGAATACACCTAAGGGGGCCGATAAACGAGATAGTTCTGTATCCATATGCATTTCTCGAATCGGCTCGATATGGGAATCGATGATATCTCCCACGAAAAGAATCAGATCGGGATTTTGTGCCATGATAAGATCCACGAACCGCTTCGTGTGTTTTCTGTCGATCATCCATCCCAAGTGGAGGTCTCCTACCATCGCGACGCGTATCGAATCGAATTCATCTACCGGTTTGTTGACTGTTACTGAAATCTGTTGTACTACCGGATTTAAAAATTTCTGGTGACCGTGTATCATCACTCCCGACACGAACAGTATGGGTATCACGAAAGAGATGATTCTGTAACCGCGCGGCTGT
The DNA here is from genome assembly GCA_964344275.1 of uncultured Proteiniphilum sp. Lineage (GTDB taxonomy): Bacteria > Bacteroidota > Bacteroidia > Bacteroidales > Dysgonomonadaceae > Proteiniphilum. The sequence goes on along the minus strand of CAYFMZ010000004.1, from coordinate 5,979 downwards.
TGCCTAAAACGCCACGATTCTCGTCTTAGTTTTTTCCATAGAATATACCCTAAGTCGATAAAAAGCCATAGACTGGCTGAATAGAGTAAAAAAAGCATCCAACTGGTCCCCATCACCCGAATAAACTGGACAATGGGGTCGGGAAGATGGCGGTAAAATAGGAAGCCACACGTGTAGATGATCAGTTCGGTGCCGAATACCACGATGAGAATAACTCGTGCCCACCTTTTCTTGTCGAAGGCATGCCACCCTTTCAGAAAAACCAAGACGTTAAGCGTCAGATGGATGATAAAGGCATTAATCAATGCGCGCATACAATAATATTGAAGTATACAGATTAAATAAACGGTTTTAAGAGCGGTTTTGTTTAAGAAAAGATAATTTGAAGTGTTATACAAGTTCAATTGAGTGAGAATGAAGGTGGTGTCGAAATTATTTGTGGGAAGGTCACTTTTTTGCCTCATGTTTAAATATGCAAAAATAGAGATGAATGAGATGCATCTTTACTAAATTATCGTAACACCTGCAGTTTAAGAAATAACTATTCGATTAAATGTGTACTTTTAACGTTCACTAAAGAAGACTATTCTTGTCAGGCTTTTGCTGTACTCGGCAATGTAAATAAATTCACTATGCACCCGATTATCGCAAAAGTACTTCGCCATGGCATAGTCCAAGCAAGATTGTCCTCTGTTCATTTTGATAAATAACTCATGCTTGGCAATTTTTCAAGCAATCTTGACATTGCACTCGCGTACTCGTTATTTTGGCTTAACAGAATAGTTCAATCTCGTAAAGAAACTAATTAAAAACCACCTGAATGAAACGAACTTTTTTCTTGTTATTGAGTTGTTTGTTATCATCAATACTCACTGCCCAGTTTATTACGGTAAAGGGTAAAGTGATTTCTTCTTCCAATCAGGAACCACTTCCTTACGCGACAATTTCTATTGCAAAAAAGGCGGATCCCGGAAATAGTATAAAAAAACTGGCTACCGAAGAGAACGGCACGTTTATGAATTCTATGGAACCAGGGGATTATATCCTAACCTTTGACTTTGTTGGTATGCATTCAGTGGAGACAGAGGTATCGCTTACACTATCAGAGAGTCTACATGATCTGGGCGAAATAGTAATGACAGAAGGTTCTACCGAGTTGGATGAGCTCAGTGTTACCGCTCAGGCACCCTTGGTGAAAGTGGAGATCGATAAACTTACCTACAGTGCAAAAGATGATCCGGAATCTGCCACTTCTAACGTGCTCGACTTGTTACGGAAGGTTCCACTAGTCACGGTAGATGGAGAAGAGGAGATACAGCTGAAAGGGTCCAGTAATTTCAAGATTTACCTTAATGGAAAGCCCTCTAACATGATATCTGGTAACCCTTCACAGGTGTTGAAAAGCATGCCTGCCAACAGTGTAAAAGACATCGAGGTTATTACTGATCCCGGTGCAAAGTATGATGCAGAAGGCGTCGGTGGAATTATTAATATCGTGACTGATAAACGAGCCGATGATGGATATACGGGCTCCGTGGGTGCCAATGGAGATACCTTTGGAGGGTATGGAGCAAACGCTTACTTGGCCACGAAGTATGGTAAATTTGGTTTTACTGGGAACGCGGGTTATTATCGGTTTCTTCGTCCTAATTCGAAATCAACCTTCCATCGGGAAGAGTTCGACCCGGCAAATCAATTATCTCTAGACGGTACGGCCGAGAACGACGGAGGCGGATTGTTCCTCAATGGATCCATGAGTTTCGAACCCGACACGTTGAACTTATTCAACCTGTCAGCTTCTCGTTTTGGCGGAGGATATAATACAGTGTCACGACAAGAGGCCCTCTCTGAAGGGGTTCGCCCCTATTCTTACAACTCTCGAAGCAATAGTTCAGGAGAGTATGGTGGGATAAACCTATCAGCAGATTATCAACGCAACTTTAAGAGAAAAGGAGAAATGGTGACCTTATCATATAGATATGAGAATAACCCCAACGACAGCGAGTACGAAAGTAGTTATGATAACGTTTTGGGTAATTTTCATTATCCAGACGGCTACCGGCTCCGAAGTGCGAATGACGCGGGTGGGAACGAACACACGGGACAAGTGGATTACGTGAATCCGTTCGATGGTAAACACAGTATCGAAGCGGGACTTAAATATATCTTTAGGGATAATTCTAGTCGTGCCGAGCACACTTACTCCGATACTGGAGGTGAGGTATGGTTACCCGATAGCGAAAGAAAGAATGATCTGGATCATAGTCAAAATATCTTCTCTGGATACGGGGGATATGGATATAAAAGCGGTAAGGTAGGATTTAAAGCGGGTCTTCGAGCGGAGAACACCCAACAGGATATTCATTTTATGAGCGTTGATAATGATACGATTGTAGGCACTAATTTTTTTGATCTCATTCCTTCACTTACGCTCTCTTATCAGTTGGGTATGACCCGCACACTGCGTGCTGGGTACAACATGCGTATTTCTAGGCCGGGTATCTGGTATCTCAATCCTTACGTGAACGATTTGGATCCTAATAATATCAGTTATGGAAATCCTCATTTAGACGCAGAGCAACAACACAATTTTAATGTTAATTGGGGCTCATTCTCCCAGAAACTCAATTTAAATGCTACACTTAGTTATTCGTTCGCTAAAAACGCGGTTACCCGTTATAGCTTTATAGATGAGGGAGTCACTCATAATACCTACGGTAATATTGGTCGTAATCATACGGTAGGAACAAATCTATACGTGAGTTGGACACCTACTCAGATACTGCGTGCTTATTTAAATGGGGGAGTGAATTATACTGATATACAGAGTATGGCTAGTTCTGAGCTTGTGAACGAATTACGAAATAGTGGTTTTTCGGGTAGAGCATTTGGGGGACTCACATTAACCCTCCCCAAAGATTTGAGGTTGGGCGCGAATGGAGGCCTTTCCTTAAACCAAGTGCAACTACAGACCGAGCAGTCGCCCTTCTACTTTTACTCCTTCAGCCTGATGAAAAGCTTCTTGGATAAAAAACTGGATCTCTCGCTCAATGCTCAGAACGTGTTCTCGAAGTATCGAAACATGTCTACGACCACTCAAGGTGAAGGATTTATTCAAGAAAGCTTGTTCCAGAATCCGATGCGACACCTTCGGTTAAGCGTTACATACCGTTTTGGAGAGTTAAAGACCTCCATGAGAAGGGTACAAAGAGGAATTTCCAATGAAGATGTGTTACAGGGTGGAAGCAGTGGACAGGAGGGTGGAGCTGCCACCGGAGGGGGTAATCCGTAATATTGAAATTATAATTTCCATTGAGGTGAAGCTATTCTCGTGCTTTATAAATTAAATAAATATGCGTATTGACATCATAACAGTGCTTCCAGAAATTATTGAAGGAGCCATTTATAATTCCATACTAAAGCGTGCTCAAGAGAAGGGCTTTGTGGAATTAGAGTTGCACAATTTACGTGATTACAGTCTTGACAAGCATAAAAGGGTGGACGATTATCCTTTTGGAGGAGAAGCCGGTATGGTATTACAAATAGAACCTATCGATCGGGTAATTAGTTCCCTTAAATCGCAACGTGACTATGATGAGGTGATCTTCACAACACCGGATGGGGAGCGATTCTCTCAGGGCATTGCGAACGAGCTTTCATTGCTCGGTAACCTTATTATCCTTTGTGGACATTACAAAGGCATCGATTACAGAGTGAGAGAACACCTTATTACGAGGGAGTTATCAATTGGTGACTTCGTGCTAACGGGGGGTGAACTAGCGGCAGCAATGATCACTGATGCTGTAGTTAGAGTTATTCCAGGAGTGATCAGTGACGAGCAGTCGGCCTTGACAGACTCATTTCAGGATGGATTATTGGCACCACCGGTATACACGCGTCCTGCAGAATATAAAGGCTGGAAGGTGCCTGAAGTACTATTGTCGGGACATGAAAGGAAAATCCAAGAATGGCGTCATGAGCAATCAGTTAAGCGTACGAAACACCTCAGGCCTGATCTGATGAAGTTTTTTTGAAATGGCAATGTGTGAAAGAGACAGTTTGGTGTTTCGACCCTCCTGTCGTAAGTTGAAAATGACTGATAAGTGTTGCTTTGGTGCTAGCTTACGTGATATTGAGTTATAAATATGGAAATTAATCAAACAAGTATTGACGGATTATTGATCATCAAACCACGGGTGTTTTGTGATAACAGAGGATATTTTTTCGAAGCTTACTCTCAACAAGCGTTTCGAAAAATAGCGGGTGATACTGTATTTGTACAAGATAACGAAAGCAGATCAATCCGGGGTGTTTTACGCGGGCTACATTTCCAGAAAGCACCTTATGATCAAGCAAAGTTGGTGCGAGTGGTAAAAGGAGAGGTGTTGGATGTAGCGGTAGATCTTCGAAGAGAATCAACCACTTTCGGGCATCACTCTAGCGTAAGGCTATCGAGTGAAAATAAACTGCAATTGTTTATCCCTCGTGGGTTTGCTCATGGATTTGTTGTGTTGAGTGAAGAGGCAATTCTCCAGTATAAGTGCGACAACTACTACGCACCCGACCATGAAGGTTCACTCCTATGGAGTGACCCCGTGCTAAATATTGATTGGCTGATCCCAAGTGAAGAGATTATACTATCAGAGAAAGATAAGTGTAGTCCTTTATTGAAGGATATAATAGTCTAATTTTATGAACTATTTCCAAAAGGAGTAGTTTACAATAAGAGAACGATAAAACAGAAAAATGATTATAGCTGTTGATTTTGACGGAACAATAGTCGAGCACGCGTATCCTGCAATAGGAAGACCTATACCCTTTGCAATCGAAACTCTCCTTCAACTTCAAAGGGAGAATCATAAACTTATCCTGTGGACCGTACGAGAAGGGCAATTGCTACAGGATGCAATTAATTATTGTGCGGAGCGAGGACTCTACTTCTATGCTGAGAATGCCAACTATCCCGGTGAGAACAGAATTGATGCTTCCCGTAAGTTAGGTGTGGATTTGTTTATTGATGATAGGAACCTAGGGGGGCTGCCCGACTGGGGGGTCATTTACCAAGCGGTGAAGGCCACCAAAGATAAAGGAAATGCACTAAAAATCATGGCTAGCCATTCGGCCATGCCATTATCAAAGAAAAAAAGAAGATTCTTTAGGCGCAAGTAATCTCTTAATAAATCGTGATATTATAAGCAATACTTACACCCGGCGTGAAAAAATTTTTTGAAAGGATCGCGTTGTTCTTCCAACCAAAACCCATATCACAGAAAAGGGAAAACTCGAAGCCCCCATAGGTGTAGCCTGCAAGTGGTGCAAAGGCAAAAGCAGCGTATTTACTTGCTCCGAACGCCATACCAATCCGTGGCTCTATGAAAAAGCCATCAGACATCCCTCTTTGTGTAAGACGGTAACCCAACAGTGGCATGATATAGCTAAACCCATCATTTTTATCGTTTAAAATGCTCGAAATCAATTTTCCTTCACCGTAAGGATTATTAAACCCTTTCACGTGTAACGCGATGTAATTATTCCCGCTTTGTGAAATAAGATTGTCTACAGTGAGCCAGCCGAGAGTTCCTCCAATACCAAACTTTTCATCACGCTCGGTATTTGTCACTAAACCCACATCTCCAGATATACGGATGTAGTTGTTGTCCTGTGCCATTACTGTTCCTGATAAGAAAGCAGCAAACAAAATTACAATTGTTTTTCTCATTTTTCCTGTAAAAAAATTTAATGTTGTGTTAAACTCACGTAAATAGAATCTAGAAAGTATGGCAAAAAAGCTACCTGTTTTTGAGAACCACACTTTTAGGGAGCAAATATAGTCATCTTTTTCTTATTTATACTAAAGAAACAAAGTTTGTGTCAGAGAATATTTTTGTGGATATTTCAATAATTGGTATATTTACAGATTATTCTGATATTACCCCATTATGAAACGAGTAGCTTTGATTACCGGTGTCACCGGACAAG
>CAYFMZ010000003.1:0-50769 GCA_964344275.1 uncultured Proteiniphilum sp. | reverse complement strand
CAAAGATACAAACCCCTTGGTAATTTTGCCCCATGGGTGCGGTACAAATTTATTTCCATACGTCCGCTCGAATGGTTAAACATTGGATTCATCTTTGAATAAAAATATTGACTATTAGGTTTTTGCTATACCCGGGCGACCGGATGCTCTGCAACCAGTAATGTTTGAATAATACGCGGCACATGGCCTATTTTTTCCCGAATAGCGCCCCGAAGATAGAGCGGGTGATGGTTCTACCCAATTCGTTGCTAATTTGACGAGTGGTGCTTCTGCCGACCTGATTAAGGAGTTCTCCCAAGATGCCTTGGTCGGCTTTCTTTTGCCGTGCCGCGGCCCGTTTGGCTCGCTCCTCTTCCTCCACCCTTTTCCGCTCCTCTCTTTGCAAGCGTACGCGCTCCTTTTCTTCGGCTGCCCGCTGCCGTTCCTCTTCCAACAACTCCTGCTTTTTCGATAGGATTTCATACGCCGACTCTCGGTCGATGAAGTCCTCATACACCCCGTAAATGAGGGAAGCCCGCATCAATTGGTCCCTTTCGCCCGTGGTGATCGGGCCGATCTGTCCCTGCGGAGGCAGTATATTGGCACGTTCCACCATCTGTGGGGCACCCTTTTCGTCAAGAAAAGAGACCAGCGCTTCTCCGGTGTTGAGCTGGGTGATGGCCTCGATGGTATCGAAAGCAGGATTGGAACGGAAGGTATTGGCCGCTACCCGCACCGCCTTCTGGTCGTTGGGCGTGTAGGCGCGCAGGGCGTGTTGTATCCGATTGCCCAGCTGTCCCAGGATGGCCGGAGGGATATCCGCTGGGTTCTGCGTGCAGAAGTAAACACCCACTCCCTTGGAGCGGATCAATCGAACAATCTGTTCCACTTTCTCCAATAACGAGGAGGGCATATCGTTAAATAAAAGATGGGCTTCGTCGAAGAAGAAAACCAACTTCGGCTTATCGAGATCGCCCACCTCCGGAAGGGTTTCGTAGAGGTCATCCAACAACCACAACAGGAAGGTGGTGTATACCCGCGGGGAGTTTATCAGCTTATCGGCAGCCAAGATATTGATCACCCCCTTGCCTTGCTCGGTTTGAATAAAATCGGTAATCTCCAAATCCGGCTCCCCGAAAAACTTGTCGGCTCCCTCGCTCTCTAGGCGCATCAACCCCCGTTGGATGGCTCCGATGCTCGCCGGGGAGATATTGCCGTATTTAGTGGTGAACTCTTTTCGGTTTTCGCCGATGAACTGTAACATCTTCTGTAGATCCTTCAGGTCGATCAACAGCAGGTCGTTATCGTCGGCGATCCGAAACGCCATCGTGAGAATCGCTCCCTGCGTTTCATTGAGGTTGAGCAATCGCTCCAACAGCAGGGGACCCATGGAGGTGACGGTGGTGCGCACGGGGTGGCCCTGTTCTCCGAAGACGTCCCAAAAACGTACCGGGAAGGGCTTGTACTCGAATCCTTTATCCGATAGGTTGTATTGTTGCACCCGCTTGTTTACACTCTCCTTGTTGCCTCCCGTTTTGGCCACCCCGGAGAGGTCGCCCTTCATATCGGCCGCGAACACGGGCACCCCCATATCGCTGAATGTTTCAGACAGGGTCTGCAACGTCACTGTTTTTCCCGTTCCAGTGGCACCGGTGATGAGTCCGTGGCGGTTTGCCATACGGGGGATCAGGCATACTTCCGCTTCGTTGTTGATGGCTATAAAAGCACGATTGCTGTTGTCGAACATACTCTCTTGTTATTCAGGATTAAAATCAGAGCAAAGGTAACGTTTTTTTTGAATTCAAGAAGTATATAGAGTGGATATGTTAATTGTTTTTGTGGAATAAAAATATCTTATATCTTTACATGATTCAAACATCATAAATGTATTGCATTATGAATTTTAGAAAGGTGATTCTACTGTTTTTTATATTGACTTCTGTCGTTGTTCACGCGCAAACCCAAAAACAGGAAGTGCTCCATTATATACTACCAGAATTTAAAAATGGTAAGGTGTTAATGAAAAATGGCACTGAGAATCGGGCACTACTCAATTACAACGCGGCAACCGAAGAGATGGTTTTTGATCAGAATGGACAGAAGTTAGCGTTGGCCGATGCCACTTTGTTACAAGTGGATACCGTCTTTATTGAGGATCGAGTATTTGTGCTAACGGATGACAAAAAATTCGCGGAGATAATTGGTCAGGATGATTATAAATTACTTGTCCAGTACAAATGTCGAATAACTCCCCCCGGTAGTCCCGCGGCCTACGGTGGTACGTCTCAGACTTCATCCTCGACCTCATTTTCAAGTTGGATGGGGGATGGCAGAGTCTATGAATTGGAACTTCCTAATGATTTTAAAATTAACCCGTATATGGTATATTGGATCGATAACGGTTCGGGCCTTGAAAGTTTTACTTCAATGAGACAGATTCGTCGGTTTTACAACAAACAGCGTTCGGCATACGATAAGTATACCCGTGAAAACAACGTGGATTTCCAAGATCCGGAATCCATGGCCGCGCTATTCGTCCATATGGAAACCAGTAAGCGATGATCTCATACCATGAAATGATGGGAATGGGAGGGCGTTAGATATTGATGCATATCGCAAAAAACAGAGCGAGCAACGACCCCGATATTGAGGTCTTTTTCAGGTAGGGATCCAGTGCTTGACCGCTCTTTCGATAGAGTTGGGAGAGGATATTAAACAACAAAAGAAAAACAAGCAGGTAGAGGTAGCGGTACCATGGAGAGGGTTCATAAAGCCGATTGTAACCTATAAAACAGAAAAAGCAAATAACCGTCATCACGGCATGGTATGTTTTAGCCTTGTCAAGCCCCAATCGTACGGCCACGGTGAATTTTCCCGAAACTCGGTCGTTGTCTATGTCCCTCATATTATTTACATTCAGGATCATGGTACTGATGATGCCCATGCCTATGGCAGGTAAAATAGGTTGAAAACCGACCGAATGAGAGTGTAGGAAGTAGGTGCCGATGACGGGCACTGGGCCAAAAAAAATAAATGCGAAAAGGTCGCCCCATCCCTTGTAACCGTACGCTTTTTTTCCGAGCGTATATAAGAGAGCGGCTAAAATGCTGGCGCCTCCCAAAGCGATAAGAATAACTGCGGAAGAGAGCGAAATATAAGGGATGACGTCAAGAACCAAGAGCAAGCCGGTTATTGCACAGAGAATTGAGAAAATAACAATAGCTATTTTCATATTTCGGGGAGAGATGCTCCCGCCTTGAACTGCACGTGTGGGTCCTTTCCTGTAACCGGTGGTGTCGGTCCCTTTTTGAAAATCACCTAAATCGTTGGCAAGGTTGGCCAATATTTGAATGGCGACAGCCAATAGGAACGAAAGAATAAAGGTGGTTAAACTGAAGCTCCCGTCGTGAAAAGCCAGTCCGCTTCCCAGGACGACCGTACCCACGGCCAAAAAGAGCGTGCGTAATCGAAACGCAGAAATCCAGTTCTTTAGGGTTGCCATATGTGGGATACCGCATCAATAAGCCCGAGCGAAAAGTACGCGTTGTGCCGACGGCTTACCTGACACCATGCACGTGCCCGGGGTTTTGTCGCCCTCCAACGGGATACAGCGGATGGTCGCTTTGGTCTCTTCTTTAATACGCTCTTCGGTCTCGGCAGTACCGTCCCAATGGCAAAGTAGGAATCCCCCTTTTTCGATCTCTTCCTTGAACTCATCGTACGAATTCACTTCACGGGTCTGTGAGGCGCGGAAATCGAGTGCCTTCTTGTAGATGTTCTCTTGCATCTCATCCAAGAGCTCTTTGATGTGGTTTTCGATGTTATCCACTGGTAAGGTCTCTTTGGTGAGGGTGTCGCGGCGTGCCACCTCGATGGTGTTGCTCTCTAAATCGCGTGCTCCCAGTGCCAGGCGCACGGGCACTCCTTTCAATTCATATTCCGAGAACTTCCAGCCCGGTTTCTTGTTATCGGCATTGTCGTATTTCACGCTGATGCCTAGTGCTTTCAACCGCTCACGGATCCCTTTTACCTTTTCGTTTATCTGTTGCAGTTGCTCTTGGTTCCTGTAAATGGGCACGATAACCACTTGGTAAGGGGCCAACTTGGGCGGTAATACCAGTCCGTTATCGTCGGAGTGCGACATGATAAGGGCACCCATCAGGCGGGTGGATACTCCCCACGAGGTGGCCCACACGTAATCTCGTTTCCCATTTTGGTCGGTGAACTGCACGTCGAATGCTTTCGCGAAGTTCTGTCCTAAGAAATGGGAGGTACCTGACTGCAGTGCCTTTCCATCTTGCATCAATGCTTCGATGGTATAGGTGTCGACCGCGCCGGCAAATCGCTCTGATTCCGATTTGAATCCTTTCACCACCGGCATCGCCATGTATTTTTCGGCGAACTCGGCGTACACGTTGATCATCTGTTCGGTCTCCTCGATCGCCTCCTCCTTGGTAGCATGAGCGGTGTGCCCCTCTTGCCAAAGGAACTCGGCCGTCCGCAAGAAAAGGCGGGTACGCATCTCCCAACGAACCACGTTGGCCCACTGGTTGATGAGGATGGGGAGGTCGCGATAGGATTGTATCCAGTTCTTATAGGTGCTCCAGATGATGGTCTCAGAGGTGGGGCGTACCACCAGCTCTTCCTCCAATTTCGCTTCGGGATCCACGATGAGGCCGTTGCCCGCTGGATCGTTCTTCAGCCGATAATGGGTGACCACCGCGCACTCCTTCGCGAACCCTTCCACGTGGTCGGCCTCGCGGCTAAGGTAGGATTTAGGAATAAAGAGCGGGAAATACGCGTTCTCGTGCCCCGTCTCCTTGAACATATCGTCCAATTGGCGTTGCATCTTCTCCCATATGGCGAAGCCGTAGGGTTTTATCACCATGCATCCGCGCACGGCTGAGTTTTCGGCCAGGTCGGCCTTGATCACCAGGTCGAGGTACCACTGCGAGTAATCTTTCGCGCGAGGGGTAAGCTCTTTTAATTCTTTTGCCATTTCGTGTAGAACTGTTGTACGTGTAATTGAAGTTGCAAAGATAATAAATATTGCGTGAGTTGGAAAGAGAAATATTGTACCTTTGATACCTTTGACAAATCCTATAATTCAACAGAATGAATAACGATTACTATAGAAGCAAGATAAAGGAGAACGACTCCCTGCTGGAGAAATTGAAAGCCCCGTTACGGGCTATTCCTTTCCTTAAATTGCTGTTTTTTTTCGTCGCCGTTTTTCTTTTGATTGCTCCTTTTCAGCTGGACTGGCATCGGACGGGCTGTTTTTTGTTGGCTGCTCTCTGTTTTGGAATCTACCTTTGGTTATATAAGCGGGATGATTTTTACCTCCGTAAGAAGGCGTACCATCGAGCATTGGAAAAGGTGTATTCCGACGAGATCTCTTTTCTGAAGGGAGATTATAGTCCCTTCGATAACGGTGAGCGGTTTATCAATAAAAAACATCCTTACGCGTTCGACCTGGATCTGTTCGGTGAGAACTCCATCTATCATATGATCAACCGGACTGTTACGAGCGAGGCGGGTTCTCTCTTGGCCGAGAAGCTGGGCTCCATTCCGGACAGCGAAGAGGAGGTCGTCGCGAGGCAGGAGTCGCTCTCCGAGTTGACTCGAAAGGAGATTTTTAGGCACCGGTTCATGGCTATATGCCAGGGGTTCGACAAAGAGAAAGAGGATTTCAAAGCGATGGGAGCAATCGGGGAAACCGGGGGGAGCCACACGATGCTTACCTCTACAATGGGACTGGTTCTTATCTATTGTTCGATCGGTGTGACGTTGGCATCGGGGGTGCTGGCTTACTTGGGCTATCTCCCTTGGTCGCTCTTCATCTCGTTGTTCATGCTGCAGCTTTTCTTCCCGATGCTTTATAACAGGGTGCTGAATAGAGTGGGTGCCGATATCGGTTTTTTACACGAGAATACACGGGTGCATGCCGACTTGTTGCAGATTGTTCAAGAGGAAACTTTCGAAGCAGCGTTGAATAGCGACTTAAAAAAGGGCCTTTTTGAAATTCACAACGCCCGCCACGCGTTAAAGGAACTCTCCACCTTGTTAAAGAAGTTCGACCAGCGGCATAATGCCTATATTTTGGTGTTGTTTAATGGCCTCTTTTTGAGGGATCTGTTTTTGTTGCGGCAGTTCTACCGATGGAGAAGCCTTTACTCGTCGCATGTTCAGCCTTGGATTAGCCTTTTGGCCGAGATGGAGGCTCGCGTTTCTCAAGCCACCTACCTCTTTAACCGGCCCGATTTCACCTGTCCCATGATCACGAATCGGCCGGACGTTCTTATTGAGGCCGAGGGTTTGGGGCACCCGTTTATACCAAAAGAGGAGCGGGTGGATAACGATATCGTGGTTGATAGAAACAAATTCATGATCGTTACCGGTGCCAACATGGCGGGAAAAAGCACTTTCTTACGCACGGTAGGGGTTAATTACGTGCTGGCGGTCAACGGGATGAACGTATGCGCGTCGCGCTTCCACTTCTCGCTGTTTCACCTGTTTAGCAGCATGCGGAACACGGACGACCTTTCATCGGGTACTTCCTACTTCAAAGCCGAACTGGAGCGTATGCGGGAGTTGATTCGCTTTTGCCGGTCTCACAGCCACACGTTGATTATACTGGATGAGCTGTTGAAGGGGACCAACTCAAGGGATAAGCTGAATGGTTCAATCTTGTTCCTGAAAAAGATGGCAGAGTTACCGGTAACCGGGATTATCGCGACGCACGACTTGGAGCTGGCGAAGTTAGAGGAAGAAGTCCCTGAACGGTACCAAAATTGGTGTTTCGAGATTAATCTAACCGAAGAGGAGCAGTTCACTTATAAAATTCAACAAGGCGTCTCAAAAAATATGAACGCGACGTTCCTATTGCAAAAAATATTGTCGGAGGAGCTATAATGAAATCCCCTTGCTTTCCCCTGTGGTCGACTTAAGTTTGTCAAGCATCAATTATTACAATTACAGCTGAAAATGGAAGCTGATAAATGTTTTACTTTTTCTTTTTCGAAACATTTCCCCGGAAGAAAGAGAAGTAGATGCCCGGGATTCCAATCAATGAAAAGATAAGAAAACCCAGTCGCATGGCTCGTAGGAATACCTCGTGCGGTACGGCCTCCACCGACTGGTTCCCGAAGAAAACCGAGAAAAGGAGGGTGACGATGCTCATGCTGATAATTTGTCCAAATACCCTCATGGAGGCGGCCAGGCCAGAGGCTTGTCCGTACTGGCTTCGTTGAACAGAGCTCATGATGGTGTTCATGTTGGGTGAGGAGAAGAGGGCAAAACCGAGACCCACCCAGACGAGGATGGCGACAATTACCCCGATGGGGGTATTGGCTCCCAAGAAGGCGAGCATGCCCAACCCGATGGAGCACATGGCCATTCCAGCGGTCGCGAAATAGCGGGGCTGGATCTTATCACTCAATTTTCCCACCACGGGCGAGAAGAGGGCCATCATTACCGGTTGCGCCACGATCACGGCTCCCGCGTCGCGGGGTGACAGCCCTTGTATCTTCTGAAGGTAGAGGCTGAGGAAGAATACAATGGCAAAGGTGGCGGTATAGTTGATCAGGGCCGATAGGCTGGAATACGCGAAGAGCCGGTTTCTAGTATAAAGGCGGGTGTCGAAGAGCGGGTGCTCCAGCGTGCTCTCGTACCGCCAGAACAGAATCAACAAGATCAAGGCAATCCCCATCAGTGCCCACCCAAGAAGATCGGGTATTTGCGAACTCCCGAATACCATGGCGGTAAGTCCGGCCATGAAAAGGAGGGTCCCTGTTTTATCCGCTTCTCCATTGGGAAGGGATCTCTTCTTTTCGCTCTTCAAGAAAACATGCGCGATGCCGATACATCCGATACCAAACAGTACCGCGATGAGGAAGAGAAAACGCCAACCCGCGTGTTGTGTGATGATGCCGCCAATCAGTGGGCCCAAAGCCAGTCCCACGTAGACCGATGCTACCGATATGCCGAGCACTTGCCCTCGCTTATTCGCGGGAAAAGAGGAGACTAAGATGGCTTGTCCCGTCGTATTCATAAACGCGGTGCCCACCCCTTGTAAGAAACGAGCGGCGATGAGCCAATATCCGCCCGGCGCGAAGTAACAGACTGCCGACGCCACGGTGAAGATAAGTAACCCCAGCTTGAACAGCTTGCGGTTGTCGCTCCGGTCGCCCCACGACCCCGAAGGCAGCATGAAGAGCGATGTGCCCAAGAGGAATGAGGTGATGATCCAGCTCAGCTGAATAGCAGTAAGGGAGAAATCGTGCTCAATGGTCGGTAACGCGATGTTTACCGCCGACACCAAAAAGGTACCCATGAACGAGGTGATGGATACCACGAGCAAAATAGAGAGTTCTTTTCCTTTTCCCACTCTTGAACAATTAGCAATTAATAATGAATCACATTTGAATATAAGTAACTCAAGTTTCGCATGCATCAATACGTTTCTCGAACATGTTTTACCGTGATGGGTGTCTTGTCCGCCGCTTTTAATTCCGGGGAGGAGATCACGATGGTTCGTTTCTCTCCCGGCAGGAGGTCGATAAAGTTGTCACTGAAGCGAGCTCCCTGCACCGGTATCTCGACGAACACGTCTTTCGCGAGCTTTTTGCTTGATAGCGTTACCCGATACTCCCCTTCGCTGTACTGTACCTTGGTTACAACCTCGGTTTGGGGCAGCTCCAGTTTATTGGGCCAGTAAAAGAAATGATCCTTCGTGGAGATCACCTTCCCCTTGCTATCGCTCAGGAAAGCACGAATCACCGTGCGCTTTTTTTCCGCTTCGGTTACCAGCTCGTCCACGTTGAATGTCCTCACGATGCGACTGTCATTGGCCTTTGCACTCACCCGTTCGGTGAACTCCTTCCGCTTCCCGGTCGTAAAGTCGACCACCTGCACGGTGAGCCGCAGGTTGTCGTGATCTTCCAGGAAGTCCGACATCGTGTAGTAATGCAGTTTGTCGTCCTTGTATTCCACGCCCAGCGCGAGCGGTGCCAGCACGTCCCTCATCCGGTAGTGCTGCGCCTTCCAGTTGTTGTAGTAGTCGATGCTCGACCAAGAGACCACCGGCCAATCGTCGTTGATCTGCCAGTAAAGTGCTCCCATGCAGTAGGGTCTGCCGCGGCGCATCGCTTCCACCGACTCCTCCATGCCGTTGCCCTGCATCACCAGGCCGATATACACGAAGTCCTCGAAGTTTTTCGGTTCGTGGTAATACATGTCCATGTACTTTTTTATCAGCGAATTGCCGGTAGAGGCTTTTTGGTGCACCTTCATCACGTCACTCTCGAGGCTCCATTGATCTTCGGAGGCGAAGGATCGGATCGTCTTCATTTCGGGAAACGATTGAAAACCGAACTCGCTGGCGAAGCGCGGCAGCCTGTCGGCCATCCCCTCGAACGGCAGGTGCCCGTACCATAGGCCCCAGTCGTGCGCGTCGCTCGCCGCGAACTTCTCCGGGTTGCCCCAGTTGGAGTCGTAGGGCGAACCGTGGATGTAACTTCTCGTGCCATCGTGTGCTTCCACCAGCCCAGGGATCAATTCACGGAAGGTCTTGTCGTACCCCTCGAACCAGGCTTCCATCACCTCCGCGGGGTACTCTTTTTGCCATCCCCAGTAGCGAAGTCCCTCCTCCACTTCGTTGTTGCCGCACCAGAAGGCGAGCGAGGCGTGGTTGCGGAGCCGTTTGATGTTGTAGATCACCTCATCCTGCACGTTGGCCAGAAAAGCATCGTCGGAAGGGTAGGGCACACAGCCAAAGATAAAGTCCTGCCAGACTAAGATCCCTTTCTCGTCGGCATGGCGGTAAAACTCCTCGTTCTCGTAGATCCCACCGCCCCAGACGCGTACGAAGTTCATGTTGGCCGACAAGATATTGTCGAACAGTCGGTCGTAGTACTCGCCGGACTGTTGGGTAGTGAAGATCTCCCCGGGTATGTAGTTGGCTCCCTTGGCGAAAATAGGGGTACCGTTCACCTCAAAATAGAACGAGCGGCCATGTTCGTCCGGTTCCTGCACCAAGCGGACCGAACGTAAGCCAATTCTGGCCTCGGTTTCGTCTACAACTTGATCCTCTATGAGGAGCGTAACAGAAAAATTATAGAGGTGCTGCTCCCCCCAGTGGATCGGCATCCACAAATTTGGATTCTCGATGACCATATCGAGGGAGATGACATTTTTGCCTTCTTTCAACAAGATCTCTTTGTCCGTTGTTTCAAGCGGATTCCGAGAATCTTTAGCGTACCCCACCGCGATCTTAGCCGTGGTTTCGACGAGTGAATAGATCTCTATTTGATTCTCGATCTCGGCCTTTTCTTTCGTGACGCTCTGCTGTTTCACGTGAAAATCATCGATGCGCGCCCTGTTATAGAAGGTGAGTGAAACCGGTTTCCAGATGCCCATTTGCACGATGCGGATGCCCCAGTCCCACCCGAAGTGGTAGGGTGCTTTCCGGTTGTAGATGCTTAGCTTCTCCTCCCGATGGTCGTTCCCTGCCGGGTAGTCGTACCCGAAGGTGGCCCGTGCCGGCATCATCCGTTGTACCGGCGAGTAGAAACGGATATAGAGCTTGTTTTCTCCCTCTTGTAGCAGATCTTTCACCGACACCTCGTGGCCGACGAACATGTTCTCCGACCGCAAGATACGCGACCCGTTCAGGAACACGTCGGCATGGGTATCCAACCCCTCGAACGTGAGGAGGGCATCGTCGTATTTCAGCTGGTCGCCCGTCACAATGAAACGGTTCCGGAAATCCCAGTTTTCGTCCTCTGCCCACTGCACTTTCTCTTCGTTAGTGCCATAGAACGGGTCCGGCAATACGCCGTGTCGGACCAGGTCGCGTTGCACCGATCCCGGCACTTCGGCATCATACCACTGCTCTTTGTTCATTTGTGAGAATTGCCACCCTTCGTTCAAAGAGAGGGTCTCGCCCGACTGCGCCCATAAAGATATAGGTGCCAGCAGACAGGCAATCATAATAATTTTTCGCATACGCGTATGAATGGGTTATTATATGTATTGAATTACTTAAATTGAAGTGTGAATACCGTAGATGCCGAGGGTGGTGCCAGGGCGTTTTCTACGGTCATGCAAATATAGCGAATTGTTTTTGGCGGGCCAAGTATCGGTTGAATTCTGTCGTCTGTATCCCAGCAGTAAAAAAAATGTTGTAAATTTGTAGCAAACAAAATAGTTTCCGCACTCGTTCACAGAGATAAAACTTGAATATTTAGAGTAGTAATGACAGAAAGTACTTCCATAGATTTTAGGGAGTTTCTCCAGCTTTATCGTCGACTATACTCGTTTTTTCGGGAAAGTTGGGACAGGGAGCGGATGGCTTCGTTAAGGGATATACGCCGCAGGTACCTCCCGATGGATATGCACCGGTTGTTGAACGAGATGAAGATGGCGGTCATTATCATCGACGAGATCGGTCTCAAACAGCCCACGGTATGCGCGGCCCTTCTTCATTGGACGGTCTGGAAACACGGTGTAGAGATGTCCGAAATTCGGAAATTGTTCGGGTCTGAGGTAGAGTTGCTGTTGAGAGGTTTGATAAATGTGAATCGCTATAGCGATAAAAAGGGTGCCGTGGAGTCTGAAAACTATATTAAGTTATTGCTCTCGACCGCTGAAGATATCCGTGTGGTATTTATCATGATTGCCCGGCAACTGCAGTTGATGCGCCATGCGAAAGGTATGACGAGGCAACAGCGTCTCGACTTGGCGGTGGAATCGATTTACCTCTACGCACCTCTCTCTCATCGTTTGGGCCTCTATACGATTAAATCGGAGCTAGAGGATCTCTCACTGAAATATACTGACCGTGAGCGGTATGACTTCATTGCTCGGAAATTGAACGAGACAAAACGTTCCCGAGATCAATACATTGAAGGGTTTATTCAACCTGTGAAAGAACGGCTGGATAAGGCCGGGCTAAAATACGACATCAAGGGGCGTACCAAATCTATTCACTCCATTAATAACAAATTAAAGAAGCAGAAAATAGAGTTCGAGAGTATCTATGACCTCTTTGCCATCCGGGTGGTATTAGATGCTCCGCCTGAACAGGAGAAGGCACACTGCTGGCAGGTCTATTCCATCGTTACCGATATGTATCAACCCAACCCTAAACGCCTCAAAGACTGGTTGTCTATTCCCAAGAGTAACGGGTATGAATCGCTCCATATTACCGTGATGGGGCCCGGCTCGCGATGGGTGGAGGTGCAGATAAGAACTCGCCGAATGGATGAAATTGCCGAAAGGGGGCTTGCAGCACACTGGAAGTACAAAGGAGTAAAAGAGGAGACGATGCTTGACAGCTGGCTAAGCTCGCTCCGTGAGTCGCTCGAGGAAAGCGGGAATAACCTTAACCAGAAGCTAACCGATTTCAAACTTAACTTGTATGATGAGGAGATCTTCGTTTTTACACCCAAAGGGGATCTCTTCAAACTTCCCAAAGGAGCTACTGTACTCGATTTCGCGTTTGCCATCCATTCTAATCTGGGAGCTACATGTATGTCTGGTCGGGTTAACGGTAAAAACGTGCCTATCCGATATGTATTGAAGAGCGGCGATCAGGTGGAGATCAATACCTCTTCTCACCAAGCACCCAAGCAAGATTGGCTGAACTTCGCGGTTACATCGAGGGCACGTACTAAGATCCGGCAGCTCTTGAAAGAGGAATCAGTAAAGCAAGTAGATATTGCAAAGGAGACGCTGTCAAGGCGAATGAAGAACCGTAAGATCGAAGTGGATGAAGCACACCTGATGCAGTTGATCAAAAAGTTGAAGTATAAGACGGTGACCGATTTTTACGTGGATATCGCCATTGAAAAGCTGGATGTCAATTGGGTGATAGACCGATATTTGGAGTTGGAAAATAAGGAAGGGGAAAGCAAAGACGCACACGCTACCGTGAGCGCGGAGCAATTTACATTGAAGACGCCCCAACAGGATTTCAAAAGTGCAGACGAATTAATTATCGACCAGAATCTGACCGGGATAGATTACAAGTTGGCAAAGTGTTGCAACCCCATCTTCGGTGATGAGATTTTTGGTTTTGTCTCTTCGCAAGGAATCAAGATACATCGTGTATCATGCCCCAACGCGCACGATCTGTTCTCAAGGTTTGGTTATCGGGTGCTTAAAGCTCGCTGGTCGGGATCCACCGGCTCTTCCAGTTATACTGCTGTATTGAGGGTGATCGGTAACGATCAACTCAATATAGTAGCCAATCTGATGTCGATTATATCGAAAGAAGAAGGGGTTCAAATGCGCTCTATTTCCATCGACTCCAATGATGGCCTGTTCCAAGGAAATATCTCGGTAATACTGGGAAATACATCCATGTTGGAGCAGTTGATGAAAAAACTCAAGGCGGTGAAAGGGGTTAAATCGATTGAACGGTTAAATTGACCCAGCACCTGCGAGAGTCTGGATAGGTTAAGCTAGTGAAAAATGCGATGATACCCGTGACGGACACTCGAATAAACGAGGAGTTTAACTTTCATCCTCCTCGCTAAGGGGTGCCTCGTCGCTCATCGTTGACTCCGATGTACTTGTGGAGTCATCAAGGGGAGCTTCCTCTATATCTATTATTTCTGTATCGGCTATATCGTCTACCTCTTCTATTACTTCGGGCTCTTCGGGAGTTTCCTCGATTGATGTTTCGGGTATCTCTATTGTGGATAACAGCCGCTGCACGTACTCTCTTTCGTAATCTAGGGGACGAAGGATGTTGTCGCCGTATTTAATGAGATCGATATCAATGACTACTTTTCCTAAATATTTGTCCCTGGGGGTACGGCCTACGGCTCGTTCGGTCTGCTTGATCTTGTCGATCACCTCTTCGGGGCGCATCTCTGTATTCACTACGGCAAGCACATTACGAAAAAGATAAGAGTATTTCTCTTCTTCCGGCTCCGTCAGAATAGGTTCACTGAATACAATATCGGGAAAAAGAAATGTAAGCATTCGCTTCGCTTTATCGATATTTGTTTTAGCGAATGTATTGGACCCTATGGTAAGTAAAATCGTGCTCATACTGATAATTTGAATTACAAATATACACATTTTTAATGAAAACGCACGAGTAAATTCAAAATCTATTACCTTTGCTCTATTAATCGTGTTAAAAATGAAAAATTTATACATTGTCCCTTTCCTTTTGTTTCTAATTGCCTCCCCGCGTCTACTTGGTGAGGAGACTCGGCCGCTCGTGTACCAAATCAATATCAAGGAGAATATTGGTAGTAATACGTGGATCTATTTGCAAAATGGCTTGCACGAGGCTTCGGTCAACGAGGCAGATGCGGTTCTATTACATATGAACACGTACGGGGGAGGTGTGCTTGAAGCCGACTCGATGCGGACGGCCATATTAAATTATCATCTTCCGGTTTACGTGTTTATTGATAACAACGCGGCATCGGCAGGGGCACTTGTCTCCATCGCGTGCGACAGCATTTTCATGAGGGGAAGTGCCTCCATTGGTGCGGCAACGGTAGTGGATGGTGGTTCGGGAGAGATGGCACCGGATAAGTACCAATCATATATGCGGGCTACCATGCGTGCTACTGCTGAAAGTCACGGTAAGGAGACTGTGGTGGTAGATGGTGATACCATTGAGCGGTGGCGACGTGATCCGGCGGTAGCAGAGGCGATGGTGGACGAGCGAGTTGTGATACCGGGGTATGCCGATTCCACGCAAATTCTCACTTTGACGGCCAGCGAGGCCATGGAGTTGAGATACTGTGATGGTATTGCCGAGAGCGTGCACGAGGTAATCGTGACGCACTTAGGTTATAATGATTACCGCTTGGAAGCTTACAATCCCTCTTTTTATGATAAGATAAAAGGTTTCCTGACCAGTGGAATTGTACAGGCGTTTCTGATCATGTTTATTATTGGTGGTATTTATTTTGAATTGCAATCGCCTGGAGTGGGTTTCCCTACCGCCGTGGCTATAACGGCAGCGCTGCTTTATTTTACTCCGCTTTATCTGACCGGGTATGCCCAGAACTGGGAGATGTTGCTCTTCGTGTTAGGGCTCATCTTTATTGTTTTCGAGATTTTTGTCGTCCCCGGATTTGGGATTCCCGGCATCTTAGGGATTCTCTTCGTGTTGGCCGCGATGGTGCTCGC
Organism: uncultured Proteiniphilum sp.; assembly: GCA_964344275.1. GTDB lineage: Bacteria > Bacteroidota > Bacteroidia > Bacteroidales > Dysgonomonadaceae > Proteiniphilum. The sequence goes on along the minus strand of CAYFMZ010000003.1, from coordinate 35,628 downwards.
GATGGTTGGTAACGTGCGATTCAATTTCGAGGATGTACCCCTGAGAGAGGTATTTCGTGCGGTAATGACAGTGTTGGGGGGCATGGGGATGAGTCTCGTTTTGATTATCTACTTATCGAGCCGGATAGGAAAGAGGGGATTCCTTAGAAACGTGGCCTTAAACACCGATCAGGAAGGATATGTTTCTGTTTCGATGGAGCCGGCGTCACTGGTTGGAAGAATAGGAGTAGCGGCGACCGATTTGAGGCCTTCCGGAAGGGTCTACCTGGAGGGGGAATACTATGATGCTAACTCACTGAAAGGATTTGTGGATAAAGGGGATGAGGTTCAGGTGATTCGGTATGAGAGTTTTCAGCTGTACGTGAGGAAAAAAGATTGAGGATGATCGGTACAGCAACGATGAGCCAACTGGTGACAGCGAAAAGCCCCAGGATTAATCCCAGGGCTTTTAATTTTTGGTGGTAAAGAAGGCTCTCTATTTATTAGTTGTAAGCTGCAATCTCTTTTTCAGAGTAAGCTGCCTTCTTGGCAAAGAAGAAGAGTGCATATGGAACGATTAGCAGCACGATGGCCCATAGCAAATTGGTGACAAAGTTTCCCCTCTTCATGTTGTTGACGTAGATATGCCCCAGCAGACCTTCTACGACCAGTACGAGCCCGATAATTAAATTGGTGTTAGTAGTCGAGCCCATAAAAAAGGGAATTACAAGGATGGCAACGCCCACGAGCATCATTACTGCACCGGTGTATTTTGCAAATTCTTTCATGTGAGTGTAAATTATATGTTTTTGATTTCGTAACGCAAATAAACACAAAATTCAACAAACAAGGAAATTATTCGAGATTAAAAATGAGGTTATAGGCAAAAAACGAGTTAAGAGGATAAAAACTCCTCCTTTTCGTTGGAACAACCTGAAAAATCTTTATTTTTGCATAACAGTTCGAGAAGAAGGCATACTCTGGCCGTCTCATCTGAAATGCTGTCTCTTTTAAGAAAATCGTATTGTGAGGAAAACGCTCTCTTTTTTATATCAATGGGTTGTTTTTGTGCCGCTGTTCGTGGTGTTCACCTTAATCACGGCATTAGTGGTGATATTGATGGCTCCCATTTTCGGTAATAGATTTTGGGGATACCATCCGCCAAAATGGTGGTCGCGATTTACGTGTTGGTTGGCACTTTGTAGAGTGAGGACACGAGGGCATGAACACCTTGATTCTCGGCAATCCTATATCTTTGTAGCGAATCACCAAGGGGCGTTTGATATTTTTTTGGTCTATGGGTTTTTAAATCATGCTATCATATGGATGCAAAAAAAGAGCTTGAGAGAGATTCCTTTCGTTGGGTTCGCGTCGGAAAAAGCTGGGCATGTGTTTGTGGATAATTCGAATACAACCGCTCGAGCTACTAGTATTGAAAAGGCTAAAGAACGGATTAATCACGGCATGTCGATGGTAATTTTCCCCGAGGGAGCACGCACGAAGAGTGGCAAAATGGGGCGTTTCAAGCGGGGTGCTTTTCATATTGCCCACGATATGAAGCTACCTGTCGTGCCGTTAACTATTAATGGACCTTATGACATACTGAAACGAAACACACTTCAACTTAAGCCTGGTAAAAAAATGGAATTGGTGATCCATCCGCCGGTACGAACGGATAACTTAACGCAAGCAGAGCTTTTTGAATTAATGGATGGCACGTGGGAAACAATTCACGATGCGCTATGGAAAAAATACAAGTAAGAAAAATAGAAGAATAGACGAGTACCAACAAGATACGGTGGGAGATCGGAAATCATGGATTAGAAGTACTAGGTATATAAAAAAGGAAAGGTTGTCTCACGACAACCAATCTTCATTGTTAACCTTAAATCTAATACCATGAAAAACACGTTGCAAAGATAAGGCGCTAGATCCTTTCTTCCAAATATTATCGCGTGAAAATACATGTTTTTAAAATTATTTAGTGTTTTATCCTGTGAGCGGTGAGTATAGAAAGAGGTGTTTGTATTTGTTTGCATATTTTGACGGTCTCAATGATACCCTTCGTAGGAAGACACTCGAACCTTATCCATCGCTGACTAATCGTCGTATATTTTATTCGCGAAAAAATTAAGTAGTGTCCAGTTGAACCGGTACCATCGCCTAGTAGCACGCTGTTTGCCACCAAATTGAAGTAAAAAACGAGATCTCCCCGTGTTTTTGTTCAAGAAACCCACATCCATGAAATCGAAATAGTGAAATCCTTCATCCTCTGCCATCTGCATGGCTGAAAAAAGGGTGAAAATGGTGGGATAGAGTGTTTTGTGCCTTTTTGATTTACCCCAGTAATAGAGACAATAGACTGTTTCTCTTTTTTCAAAACCAAGGATAGCACCTCCGATAATCTTTCCCTGGTAGCGGGTGAGTACAATTTTCCCTTTTCCAGGAAGAATGTAATGACGAAAAAAATTTTCGAAGTAAGAGTAAGGTGGAAAGCGGCGAGATATCTTTTTATTGTTGGTGTCTTGAATAAGAGAATAGATCTCTGGCAGGCGTTCTTCCGATCGAAACTCCTCCAGGACAACCCCTTTTTTCAACGCTTTGTTTACTTGGTTTTTTCGTGTGGTAGACAATTGATTCCAGATATTCCTTCTTCGTTGCAACGAGTTGCGGATATTAATCCACTTGATGGAGTAAAATTTATTCTCTCGAAAACCCTTGTATCCAAAGATGGCATCGGCTAAATTTTCGTAACGAATCAAGAATACCTTACTTCGTACCTCTTTTACTAACGAGGTGATGAGAGCGTGAAAAATGTCGATTCGAGAACTTGTTTCATTAAAAAAAGCGGGCTGTTGCGAAATAAAACAACGCTTGAACAATTTTCCGCTGAAGAATCGATTGATGCGTACTATATTAGCAAACATAGCAGCTACGGGTTGATCCTCTTTGAAAGCCACTAACATCAGCGGAGTATAAGTAGGAGAATGGCTGTACCACTTGAAAGACGATGTGTAGTGGAAAAATGACACTTCATCTAATGGGGGGAGATCTTCTTGGCGATAGTATGTTTTGATGTTGTACTCCATTATTATATTAAAATGACTTCGATCGATAACAAAAATAATAAAAAAAACTAATAGACCATAAAATCCACCTGTTTAAGTGCATAACCGACTTTACTTTTGGAATTTAAACAGTTTTTTTTCTGCCAGTATGGTTTTCTTGGTAAAATTCACGTACATTTGCAAGGGAGCTCTATTAACTTTGTTGAACTTTTATGTCGAGAAAAATTCTTGTAACAGGAGGAACCGGTTATATCGGTTCGCATACCGTGGTTGAGCTACAACAAGCGGGGTATGATGTGGTGATAGTAGATAATTTATCGAATTCGAGTGCCGATGTGCTGGATGGTATCACTCGTATTACTGGGGTACGCCCCGTTTTTGATAAACTGGATTGTACAGATTATGATGCAATGGCCGCGTTGTTCAAGAAATATCGGTTTGATGGAATCATCCATTTCGCGGCTAGCAAGGCAGTAGGAGAGTCTGTTCAGAAACCGTTATTGTACTATAGAAACAACTTGGTATCGCTGATTAATCTCTTGGAGCTGATGCCGCCGTACAAAGTGAAGGGAATCGTCTTCTCTTCGTCGTGTACCGTATATGGAGAGCCTGATGAGAATCCTATCGATGAGAGTGCCCCTATTAAGCCGGCTGCATCACCCTATGGGAATACCAAGCAGATCAACGAAGAGATTATTCAGGATTTTGTGCATTCTGGAGCTCCCATCAAGAGTATTATCCTTCGCTACTTTAACCCTATTGGTGCACACCCTTCGGCCGAGATTGGTGAACTACCTCTCGGTATCCCCCAGAATCTGGTCCCTTATATCACTCAGACAGGTATGGGTATACGGAAGCAATTGAGCGTGTTCGGGGATGATTACAATACACCCGACGGTTCCTGTATCCGTGATTTTATTAACGTGGTGGATTTGGCTAAAGCACATGTTGTTTCGATTGAGCGCATGCTGGGAAATTTATCGATTGATCCGGTAGAGGTGTTCAACTTGGGAACAGGTACCGGGCTATCGGTTTTGGAGTTGATCAGAGTATTCGAAGAAGTGTCAAGCATGTCGTTAAATTACAAGATCGTGGGGCGTCGTGAAGGTGATATCGAACAGATCTGGGCACAGCCTGAGAAAGCAAATAATATATTGGGTTGGAAGGCTCAAGAAACCATTCAAGATACTATGGCCTCAGCATGGAAATGGCAGCAGCGCTTAAAAGAAAGAGGGGTCATGTAATACCAACATGGAAAGTAAAGCTTAAGGTGGATGACAAAGAATCCTTCACTTCTTCATGATGATGTAACCGGCCGCTAGCCCATCAGAAGTAGTATTCGATTACGAGATAATAATCTTCTTTTCCTTCAACAGAGTTGTCCATTTCGATCTTGTTTTCTCTCGCGAGCCATCCTATCGCGGTATAAACCTCCTTTTCTGATAGGCCGGAAACATCGCGTAACTGTTGAATGCTCCACTTTTGATTGTTGTTCAAAAGATTCCAGATAATACCCGCGTTTGTTCCAATTGATTTCTTGTTCATTGTGGTTCACTTTTAAAATGTGGAAGCCCATGTATTCGATATCTTTACAACGCTTTTTGAGAGCCTTTTGTTCTGTTGTTCTAAGAGAAACGAGCTAAATAACCAAGGTTCATGGTATGTATACCGAGGTGTAAATTTAGGGGACTAGGGTAAACTAAAAAATCCAAGCGAAAAGCACCGGTCAAAGTGAAAGGAAAAGAATAAGGTAAAGATAAACGGCCGGAGCTGCTACCAGTAGGCTATCGATTCGATCCAAGATACCACCGTGCCCCGGAATGAGATTGCCCGAGTCCTTCACGTTACAGGTGCGCTTAATTAGGGATTCGAACAAATCACCCACTGTCCCAAAGAGGGAGACGAGGATGGCAAAACCAACCCAGAAAAGAGGGGGTAAAGCCGGAAAAACACGGGCAAAGAGGAGCGAAGCCAATACCGTGAAAACGATTCCCGCGAAAAAGCCTTCCACCGATTTCTTTGGAGAGATATGCTCCATCAACTTATGCTTCCCAATAAGGGATCCGATGAAGTAGGCGGCGGTGTCGTTAACCCATAAGAAAACAAACAGACCCAACACGGGTATCCACGGGGATTCCCCGTTTACTGGATTGCTCTGGTAGGAGTAGGAAAGTAGTAAAAGAAGGCTTAATGGCAGAGTAATGTAGATTTGTCCGAATCCCGAGTAAATGATGCCATGCAAGATATCATCCCTGCGTAGGAAAATAGCAGAAGCAATCAGGATAAGCATGTAGAGGAGGATCAGCGTGGGTAACGCGAAAACAGAAATCCCCTCTATGTAAAGGAAAACCGACAGAAATAGTAAAATGCCTGAAGCAATGTTGAATATCTTACTGATAGCATGAGAGGTGACTCTCTCTACCATACGATAAAACTCAAACAATCCGACACCAAGTATGACACCGAAAACCAGGAGGAATGGAAATCGCCCCCCGAGTACGCCGAACAGGATGACCAGGATGTAAATGCTACCGGCCACCGCGCGTGTCAGAATGTCTTTTATTTTCAAATTATTGCTCCTCCTCCTCCTCGATCACGTCGGCTTCGGTGGCCTTCTCTTTCTGCTTTTCCTCCGTGCTATCTTTTGAATGAGATGTCTCCTCTTTATTTATATCCTCTTCGAGATCAATGTTATACTCCATGAGTAGGTTGTACCACGACACCAACTTTTTTACATCGCTGGCATACACGCTCTCCCGGCTGTAATCGGGTAATACCTCCGCCAAGAAAGAGAAGAGTACGTTGCCGGATGGTTTGGATCCCAGCGACACCTGTTTTCCTCCCTCCTTCTCTTTGATTCTTTTCAGCACATCGCGCAAAGGGATATCGCCGTCGTTAGTATAGATGGAAACGTCACTCAGGGCAACCACTTTCTCCTGTACATATATCGGGATACGTTTTCCATCGGCAAGAGATTCAACGATATTCAAATTTTGATTGGTCGATATAAGTTTATAGAGGCCGGGGCGTCCGGTAACGGATAAGATCTTTGAAAGCATAATTGATTTTATTTAAATGCCGGTTTATGTTTTAACAGTGCAAAAATAAGCAGTCCCAGCCATATTCGCAACTTTGCTTACATATAAATGAACTTATGGATGAAAAAGAAGGATGATTTAAGAAAAAAAAACTACATTCGTGAATCAACGAATAAAAAGGAGAACGATGATAAAAATAATGACAATAACAGCAGTGGTAGCGACAACTATCTGGGTATCGTGCACGGGCAATCCTAAAAAGGAGCAGAGAGATGAAGCGGTGGTAGAAGGTAGGCAGTTATCACGGGCTTCGGATGGAGAAATGCTCTTGCTTGTGGGTACGTACACTTCGGATGAAGGGAGTAAGGGCGTGTATCTTTACCGGTTTGATACCGGTACGGGGAGGTGTGACTCCTTAAGCATGGCTGAGGTGGATAACCCCTCGTATCTGGCTCTAAGCCCCGATGAACGCTTCGTGTACGCTGTGAGCGAACAGGATGGAGCGAACAGTGCGGTGCACGCGTTCTCGTTGGACAAACCGAAAGGACGGATGACACTTTTGAACACCCGGCCAGTGAATAGCGCGTGGCCATGTTATATAACCGTTGACAGCAGGGGCCGAAACGTGCATACCGCGAACTATGGTGGGGGAAGCATCTCTTCGTTTCAGGTAAATGAAGATGGTAGCTTTGCCCCCGGTACATCGGTGATGGTGTTCGGTGGATCGGGGCCGGACTCGACTCGCCAGGAAGGGCCGCACCTCCATTCGGTGAGATACTCCCCTGATGGAATGTATTTATTCGCGGCTGATTTGGGTGCCGACAAGCTTTATCGGTTTGATGTGAACGATACCCCTTTTGAGGGGCAACCGTCTATCCGGGAGAGTAGTTTGAGAGAGTGGAGTACCCCGCCGGAGACCGGCCCGCGTCATTTCGATTTCCATCCCGACGGGGGGCGTTTCCTGTACGTGTTGGGAGAACTTTCGGGTGAAGTGATCGTGTATGATTATAATTATGGAGAGTTGCAGCAAAAACAGTTGATCGCTGCCGATAGCGTAGGTGCACGGGGTAGCGCGGATATCCATGTGTCGCCCGACGGACGCTTTCTCTATGCCTCTAACCGACTGCAGGCTGACGGGATTGCTATTTTTTCCATTGATCCCGACGAAGGGACTCTTACGCGAGTGGGTTACCAACTCACTGGCAGGCATCCCCGTAACTTCGTGCTTACTCCCAACGGAAAATTCCTGCTGGTGGCGAGTAGAGACGACAATAAAGTTCAAGTATTTCGGGTAGATAACGAGACAGGTTTGTTGACCGATACCAAACAGGATATCCCGATCAGTAAACCGGTCTGTTTGAAGTTCGCCGGACTGGAATAAATGGATTCATGTAAATCAGCCTGCTCTATGTTATAGTCAATGGCCTGCTTCTAAATAGAAGATGGGTGATCAAGAGTATCGAACAGCCCGATGCTACAGTGCCCCTAAGTGCGAGATATCATTTATATTGAAGGGGGTAGCTTGGTACACGAAATAATTAAGCCAGTTGATGTATAACAAGTTGGCGTGCGACCGCCATTGCACGAGAGGGGGCTGGCTTGGGTCGTTGTTTCGATAATAGTTGAGTGGTGGTTTCACCGAGTCCATCCCTTTTTTCATATCGCGGGTATACTCGTTATGAAGGGTGAGGGGGGAGTACTCGGAGTGCCCCGTCACGTAGAACTCGCGTCCACCTCGTGAAGCGACAATATAGACACCTGCTTCCTCCGACTCGGAAAGGATAGTCAGCTCGGGTTGCTCCGCGATCTCTTCTGCCAAGATGGTGGTGTGGCGACTGTGAGGCGCGTTGAACTCGTCGTCGAACCCTCTGAAAAGTGGGAAGGCAGGGTCGTTTAGCGTGTGACGGAATACACCAAACAGCTTTTTATCTAGTGGGTATTTGTTGATTCCGTAGAAGTGCTGCAGTGCCGCTTGGGCGCCCCAGCAGATATAGAAGGTGGAGGTGACGTGGGTTCTTGCCCAGTCAAAGATTTCGGTGAGCTCGTCCCAGTAGGTTACCTCCCTGAAAGGAAGCATCTCCACGGGAGCCCCGGTGATTATCATGCCGTCGTAAAAGGCATCTTTTACCTTGGAAAAATTGGTGTAAAACATCATCAAGTGCTCTACGGGTGTATTCTTGGGAGTATGGCTCGATAGCCCCAAGAACTCTACCTCAATTTGCAAAGGCGAGTTGGATAATAACCGGATCAAATCGGTTTCAGTAGTTATCTTGAGCGGCATCAAGTTGAGGATAAGAATTTTTAAAGGACGAATATCCTGGGTGGAAGCACGCAGGTCGTCCATCACGAAAATCTCTTCCTGCTTTAATATCTCTACTGCCGGTAATTTATCGGGTAAATTCAGGGGCATAATTTATTTCTCCTATTTGATTTAATTACTAAAACAATCTACTCAAACATACAAAAACCATACCAGCCGGGAACGATATTGGACAAGTGCAATTTTATCTGCTAATCCAATCTGTTTTAAATATCCCGCTGTTTTAATCGATTTTTGATTGACTTAAAGAAGGACCACTTCTTCCTTTTTTATTTTTAGCTCGCAGTAGTGGCACTGCAACTCTACTTTTTCTTTATCGATCACGTGAAAACGAGTTTTCATCGGCTCGTTGTTGGTGATGCATTTGGGATTATTACACTTCATGATCTCCACGATCTCATCGGGCAGCACCACCTTTTTCTTTTCTGCCACCTCGAAATCCCGAATGATATTGAGGTTCACGTTGGGAGCCACCAACGCGATTCGGTTGAGCTCGTCTTCGCGAAAGAATTTATCGGATACCTTGATAATCCCTTTGTTGTCCATTTTCTTGCTCTTCAGGTTATTGCCGATGGTGATACGGTTGTCGAGCTTTTGAAGTTGGAGTAACGACACCACTTTAAAAACCGCCGCGGTAGGTATATGATCAATGGCAGTACCGTTTTCGAGCGCGGCCACTTGCAATTCTTTTCCCATAATGCGTCAAATACTTTTTTTACATATTGCTTATTCCACTTTTATCCCAATCAAGTCACAAATGATGGCTTGGCGGGTATACATCCCGTTCTTTGCTTGCTCAAAATAGTATGCCTTGGGGTTCGCGTCCACGTCTTGACTGATCTCGTTTACCCGGGGTAGCGGGTGGAGTACCTTCAGGTTCTCCTTCGACTTTTCAAGCATCCGGTCACTCAGAATATAGACGTTCTTCACTTTTTCGTACTCCATCAAATCGGTAAACCGCTCCTTTTGAACTCGGGTCATGTACAGGATGTCGGCACTGTCGATCGCTTCCGGTGCAAAATCGGTGAACTCCCTGTACGGGATGTTCAACTTATCGCAGAACAACTTGTATTTATCGGGGATATGCAACTCCTCCGGTGCCACAAAGTTAAAGGTGGGTTTAAAGTAAGACATCCCTTGAATAAGGGAGTGCACCGTGCGCCCGTATTTCAAGTCGCCCACGACAGTTATCGTGAGATTCTCGAGTGTGCCTTGTGTTTCGTAGATCGTGAAAAGGTCCAGCATGGTCTGTGTGGGATGCTGGTTGGAACCATCACCGGCGTTGATTACCGGTACCGTGGATATTTCTGACGCGTACCGAGCCGACCCCTCCAGGTGGTGGCGCATGATGATAAGGTCGGCGTAGTTGCTTACCATCACGATGGTATCTTTAAGTGACTCTCCCTTGGCCGCGCTGCTCGTGGCTGAATCAGAGAATCCGATGATGCGGCCGCTCAGTCGGCTGACAGCCGTCTCAAAACTGAGTCGAGTACGGGTAGAGGGCTCGAAGAAAAGCGTGGCGCATACCTTCCCTTTCAAGAGATCGCGGTCCGGCTCTCGTTTGAATCGTGCCGCGCTCTCCAGGATCCGAAAGATATCATCTCGTCCGTAATCGCCTATATTGACTAAACTTTTGGGAGTCATTGAACTTAAGATTGGTTACACCTCTAAATCAATATCAAACAGTTCGTGCCAAGGTAATCCTTGCTTGTTAAGCTGTTCCATGAACGGGTCGGGATTAAACTCTTCCACATTAAAGACCCCCGGTTTCTTCCAGACACCTTGCAGGAACATCATCGCCCCAATAGTGGCCGGTACCCCCGTGGTATAACTCACACCCTGGGCTCCGGTTTCCTTGTAAGCCTCTTCGTGGCTGCAGTTGTTGTAGATGTAATAGGTGCGCTCTTTGCCGTCCTTGATGCCGCGTATACGGCAACCGATAGAGGTCTCGCCCGTGTAGTTCTCGCCGAGGTCGCCGGGGTCGGGCAATACCGCCTTTAGGAATTGAATAGGTACGATCTTCTGTCCGTTGTATTCCACTTCATCGATGCGTGCCATTCCAATATTCTGGATAACGCGCAGGTGCGTGAGATATTCTTGTCCAAACGTCATCCAGAAGCGAGCCCGCTTGAGCGTGGGGAAGTTCTTTACTAACGATTCCAGCTCCTCGTGATATATCACGTATGACTCTTTTGGTCCAATACCAGGGTAGGTAAGCGGCTGGTGAATCTCGTGCGGTTCAGTCTCCACCCATTCTCCGTTTTCCCAATATTTTCCTTTCTGTGTGACCTCTCTTATGTTTATCTCGGGGTTGAAGTTGGTAGCAAACGCCTTACCGTGATCGCCCGCGTTGCAATCCACGATATCCAAGTAATGGATCTCGTCGAAATGATGCTTGGCCGCGTACGCGGTGAAGATGCTGGTAACCCCTGGGTCGAACCCGCAACCGAGGATGGCTGTTAAACCCGCTTCTTTGAACCGGTCTTGATACGCCCATTGCCACTTGTACTCGAATTTGGCTTCTTCCTTTGGCTCGTAGTTGGCCGTGTCTAAGTAGTGTACACCTGCTTCAAGACACGCGTCCATAATAGTCAGGTCCTGATAAGGCAGTGCCACGTTGATTACTATTTCCGGTTTGAACTTGTTCATTAATTCCACCAACTCGGGCACGTTATCGGCATCCACCCGTGCCGTTTTTATTTCTACACCTGTACGTTTTTTTACATCCGCGGCAATGGCATCGCATTTGCTTTTAGTGCGGCTTGCCAGCATGATATCGGTAAATACTTCGTTGTTTTGAGCCACTTTATTGGCTACTACCGTTCCCACGCCACCGGCACCAATGATCAGTACTTTTCCCATATTTCCAATGTTCCTTGTTAAAATGTTCCTTATTAATTTGATAGATGCTATACCCTCTCTCGCACTAGTGGAATATCCTATTAGTGGAGACAGGACAAATATACAATGATTCTGTGAAACGCGATCCGGTTTGAAGTGAAAAATGCAGTTTTGCCCGATTCTTTAAAAATTATATCTTTGTGTTTCGATCAATTAGAAGCCCCGGTATATAGCCTGTCTTAGCATATTCACTGTGTAGTATAGCGGATGGTTGTTGGAGTGTGCAACTATCAAGATAATGGTTGAAGATGGTTCATGGGTGGATCGAAGTTTAAACAATAAGAGCAGAGTAAACCAACGTTGTATGAACGAAGAGAATATTCAACAAATCTCGAGATCAACCAGCGCCATCAGCGACTGGTCCTTTCAGTTATTAAGCGGTTTTGGTATCCCGGTGGAGTGGGTCAACTTTTTAAACCTTATCCTTCTCACCGCGGTACTGGTGGTATTGGTATTCATCGTGCAATACCTCACGAGAAACATTCTCCAAGTAGTGCTGAACCGTACTTCCCGTTTCTCGCGAACTACCTTTCTGAAGCATCTGTCGGAACGGCGATTCCCCCACTTTTTGGCCATGATTATCCCTTTTAGCTTGGTGAAGGGATCGATCCCTATCATCTACTCTAACCATCCTAAATTGATGAATTTTCTGGATAAATTGGCAGATATTTTCCTGATATTTTACGTGATCTGGTTGGTGATGTCCATTATTAACGCGTTTACCGATACCCTGCGACAAAAACCGACCTTGAAGGATAAACCATTGGACAGCTACTCGCAAGTGGTTAAGATAGTGCTCTATTTTATTGGATTCATCGTCCTTTTTTCAATCCTCACTGGACAAAACCCAGGAGCTATTATTGCTGGTCTGGGGGCGGCATCTGCTATCCTGATGTTGATCTTTAAAGATTCCATCTTGGGATTCGTGGCCAGCCTACAGGTGTCCGCCAACGATATGGTGAGGATAGGCGACTGGATTACCATGCCTAAATACGGGGCCGATGGCGATGTAGTTCAGATAACGCTCACCACCGTGAAAGTAAAAAACTTTGATAAAACCATCACCACCATACCTCCCTACTCGCTGGTGTCGGATTCGTTCCAGAACTGGCGAGGAATGCAAGATACCGGTGGTAGAAGGTTGAAGCGTTCGGTGTTCGTGAAGCAGTCCACCATCCGTTTCGTTCGGGACGAGGAGTTGGAGGAACTGTCGAAGATTGGTCTTATCTCTGATTATATACGGAACCGAAGCAAAGAGATCGATGGGTACAACCAAGAAAAGGGAGTGGATAAGTCGCTTCCAATCAATGGTAGGAACCTCACCAACATGGGGCTTTACAGGCAGTATATAAAAAACTACCTGAGTAGCCACCCGGATATTCATAAAGAATTATTGTTGATTGTAAGGCAGTTGCAGCCTACTTCGAAAGGACTTCCCTTGGAGCTTTACTTCTTCACGGCGACGACGGTATGGGTGAAATACGAAGATATCGTATCGGATGTGTTCGATCACGTGACTGCCGCGGCCAAGTACTTCAACTTGGAACTTTATGAAGATGTGTCGAACCCGTTAACAGCTTCCATTACGCAAGAAATCAAGGCATTGCCCGAGGTGAACCAATAATTAGCTTCGAGGATATTTTTGCGTGGCCGAGTAGTTTTCAATCAGAATATCATGTATCTTTGCAAACAAAATTGGGAAATCATAATGTCGATATACTCTTGAGCGGTAGTGTAGAGGCTATTCATTCCGAGTGCTTTCGGTATTTCGACATGTACATTCAACTAAAAAAGGAATGAAAAAACTGTATAGTGTTTTTACAGGGACAGGCAGCTATGTACCCTCCAAGCGAATAGGAAACGAGTATTTTCACGGGTACGAATTTTACGACTCCACTGGTGAAAAATTGGAAACTCCAAACGAAGAGATCACCCAGAAATTTGAAGAGATCACCACCATCGCGGAGAGACGGTATGCTGAGGATGACCAGGTTACTTCCGATCTGGCATTGATCGCGTCCCAGCGAGCCATCGAGGCCTCGGGAGTAGATAAGGAGGAGCTTGACTACATCATCTTCGCGCATAATTTCGGTGAAACACGTGCCGATAATATCCAAGTGGATGTCTTGCCCACGCTGGCGGCTCGGTTAAAGCAGAAGCTGGGTATAGCGAACCCATCCGCGGTCGCGTACGACGTACTATATGGCTGCCCCGGATGGATACAGGCCGTGATTCAGGCCGATTACTATATCCGATCGGGCGACGCGAAGAAGGTATTGGTGGTGGGAGCCGATGTGCTCTCTCGCGTATCGGACCCGCACGATCGTGATAGCATGATCTACGCCGACGGTGCCGGTGCCGCTATCATTGAGGGCGTTGAAAGCGATACCCCCACCGGAATCCTCGGGCATAATTCCCGGAGCGATGCATTGGAATATGTGAATATGTTACGTATGGGATACTCCTATAATCCCGAGCTGGCAGAGAAGAAGAATTTTTACTTGAAGATGAACGGGCGACGCTTGTACCAGTACGCGCTGGAGAATGTGCCAAAAGCAATTAAAGCGGGACTCGACAAGTTGAACTTGCACGTTTCCGATGTCCATAAGGTGTTAATTCACCAAGCAAATGGAAAGATGGACGATGCAATCTTGAAGCGATTGTTTAAGTTATATAATATCAAGGAGGTGCCCGAAACCATCATGCCGATGACCATCTCATGGTTAGGTAACTCATCCGTGGCTACTGTACCCACGTTGCTCGACCTCATCTCCCGAGGCGAGATGGAGGGACATTCAGTCAATAAAGGAGACAACGTGGTGCTCGCATCGGTAGGAGCAGGAATGAGTATCAACAGCATCATATACAAGATGCCGTAAGGTTGCTCTCTTGTTAATGGGCTATTAAGATATGCCCCCGTCATCTGTTTGGCGGGGGCATGTTTGTTTCATTCCGCGTGGCATGCGGCAAGTAACTTTTTACTGGTTCTCGGTGAAGTAGTATCTGTACATGTTGGATTCCCTTTTTTCAAATCCCATCTTCAAATAGAGTCGATTGGCTGCTACCCGTCGCGGGAGCGAGGTGAGATCTACCTTTAGAGCACCTTCTTCCCTGGCTATATGCAACGCGTGCCACAAGAGAGCGGTAGCTACTCCCTTGCCTCGAGCACTCTCGTCCACGATCACATCCTCAATCCAAGCTTTCAAGCCAGAAGGGATCCGGTAAAATACCAGTGTGAGGGTGCCGATCACCTCCTCTTTTTCTCTCGCGAAAAAGAGAAAGGTGTCTTTCGATTGAACCACTTTTTCTAACTCTTCGAGTGACGGGTACTCCTCTTTGCCAGTCAATTGGGGCATTAATTTCTTGAACGCATCGAAAGTGCTTTCATCCACTTGTGTTAAACGATCGATATGCATATTCTCAGTATTTATATAACGGTAACCTAAACGATCTATCTCCTGTATACCACTATCCGGCACCGTACATTTGCTTGTAGTAGTGGAGGTAGTCGCCACTGGTTACATTGGCCAGCCACTCGGGATTGTCGAGGTACCAGCGGATGGTCTTCTCGATCCCCTCCTCGAACTGCAACGTGGGTTCCCATCCCAGTTCTCTTTGGATCTTCGTGGCATCGATGGCGTAACGCAGGTCATGTCCCGCTCTATCGGTCACGTAGTTGATGAGTCCCAGGGAAGTGCCTTCCGGGTTCCCTAGCATTCGATCGGCCACTCTGATCATTGTTTTTATAAGATCGATATTTTTCCACTCGTTAAACCCTCCGATATTGTACGTCTCGCTGATCTTTCCCCTGTGGAATACCAGATCGATCGCGCGGGCGTGATCTTCCACGTATAGCCAGTCACGTACGTTTTCTCCCTTGCCGTAAACAGGCAGTGGCTTCTTGTTACGAATGTTGTTAATAAACAGGGGAATGAGCTTTTCCGGGAACTGGTAAGGGCCGTAGTTATTGGAACAGTTAGAGATAACCACGGGCAGCCCGTACGTATCGTGATAGGCTCGCACAAAATGATCGGATGCGGCCTTGGATGCGGAGTATGGACTGTGTGGATCGTACCGGGTCTCTTCCGTGAAGAGGGTATCGCCGAATTCGAGTGCACCGTATACCTCGTCGGTGGAGACATGATAGAAGAGGGGTGTTGGGAGCTCTTCTCGAGGAGAAATAAGCCACGCTTGCCGTGCGGTTTCAAGTAGGGCGAGTGTCCCCATCACATTGGTTTCCGCGAAAGTGAACGGGTCCTTTATGCTACGGTCAACATGGCTTTCGGCTGCCAGGTGGATCACGCTATCTATAGAGTAATCTTGAAACAGGTCTGCAAGTAACTTTGAATCGCGTATATCACCCTTCACAAAGGTGTAGTTTGGTTGTTCTGCTACATCAGTCAAGTTTTGCAGGTTGCCCGCGTAGGTGAGCATATCCAGGTTGATGATCCGGTAAGCGGGATACGTGTTTACGAACAACCGTACCACGTGCGAACCGATAAAACCGGCACCCCCTGTAATGAGTATATTTCTCTGAAAAGTTTTTTTATCCATCACTTGTTCTATTAATTTTTCATTTTTCACTCTTGATTAGATTCAGTAGGTATTGACCGTATTCGTTCTTCTTCATGGGTTCAGCAATTTCAGCCAATCTGTCAGCTGTTATCCAACCGTTACTCCACGCGATCTCTTCAAGGCAAGCAATCTTGAGGCCTTGCCGTTTCTCGAGAACCTCCACGAAGGTGGATGCCTCGGAGAGAGAACCATGAGTGCCGGTATCGAGCCAAGCGAATCCACGCCCTAGTAGCTGCACTTTCAGTTGCTTTTGATGGAGGTAGGTCTGGTTGACCGTGGTGATCTCCAGTTCTCCCCTATCAGAAGGTTTCACTTCCTTAGCGATTTGAACCACGCTATTTGGATAGAAATAGAGGCCCACGATCGCGAAATTTGATTTCGGCTCCTTGGGTTTCTCTTCTATGCTGAGCACGTTGCCTTGGTCATCAAACTCGGCCACACCGTAACGTTGCGGGTCGTTCACGTAATACCCAAATACGGTGGCGTGATCCCCTGTCTCGGCCTGTTGCACCGCGTGGCGCAGCATGGTAGGGAATCCCTGTCCATAGAAAATATTGTCGCCCAATACTAAACAGGCTGAGTCGTTACCGATAAACTTCTCCCCGATGATAAAAGCTTGCGCCAAGCCGTCGGGGCTGGGTTGTTCAGCATACTCCAAGTGGAGGCCATAATCACTGCCATCTCCTAATAACCGCCGGAAAGCGGGGAGGTCTTCCGGCGTGGAGATGATAAGGATTTCCCGGATCCCAGCCAACATGAGTGTTGAGATGGGGTAATAGACCATGGGCTTATCATAGACGGGAAGAAGTTGTTTGCTGATCCCTTTAGTGATGGGATACAGTCGGGTTCCGGATCCTCCGGCAAGAACGATTCCTTTCATAGCGTTCATTAAATTAAGAATTGAAGTTTCGCGTGCATTACAATCATAGCTAAATTTCATTGAAGTTAGATTATTTCCACGTTCAACCTAGCTAAAGCAAGCTACTACTAACCGTTACTGGCAAAAATACAATAAAAACCCACACTTACAAGTTTTTTTCACTTTCAAGATATTTCAGATCCTATTTTTCACGCGTACTTTTCTCGTTAAGCAATCTTCTCAACCATCGAGCTGTTCATCTCTACCGTTGCACAGCCTAGCTGTTGGATACGAATGGCAATATTTGATTTACCGTTCACCATAACCAGTTCGCCCTCGAGGCCGGCAAGTGAGCCTTTTATCACGCGTACCTTTTCTCCAGGTTGTAAATTATGAGAGTCGAACTGCACCGGGCTTTCCGAGTAATCCACCATGAATCTGAACCGTTCCATCTGTTCGTGGGGAATTTCGGCAGGAACGTGCTCACCACGGAGCACCAAGTAGCGCAACACGGAAGGAAACTCGATTACCTCCCGCTGTTCTTCCGGATTAACTCGCACGAAGATCATCATAGGGACAATTACTCGTTCTACTTTTTTTTTGCGGTCACTCCATTGACGTACCTCCTCCTGTACGGGAAGGAAATGTTCTATACCTATCCGTGCCAGTCGATCCCTCACCTTCTTTTCGTGATGCATCTTCACGTATGCCGCAAGCCATCTTTTTGTAGTCATCTTTGTAGTTTAATGATTACTCTAGTAAAGTAGAGTCAACTGTCAGCGAAATGGTTTGGTAACTGGGGAAACTAAATGAATTTGCCAACATATTGACACTACAAATATAGCGAAAGCCGAGAGAAAAGCCAAGCTTGCTTGAGTTTTTCCGAGGCGCCTCCTATATTCTGGAAATATAGCGAAAGCCGAGAGAAAAGCCAAGCTTGCTTGAATGTTTTCGATAAGCGAGCACAGAGGCAAAACTTGTTTTGATTATGTGGAGCGCAGAAAACAACTAAGTTCACTTGAAACAAACTTACTTATTCCTTCGTGATGAATAAACTGTTAACATTGCAAAAAAGAATAGAGCGTCATAGGATTTATCTTAATTTTGTATGCTGAAAAATCCGGAACATTCTCTGATGAACGAGACTACATGCGTAATATACTCCTTTGTTTTGTCTTATTAACATGCGTATCAACCCTATGGGCGTCGAACCCACCGGCAACCGAGGTAAGGGCGGTATGGTTGACTACCAACTACGGGTTAGATTGGCCAACGAATAGGACGAGCCATGAAGCCCAGAAGAGAGAGCTTATTCAGATATTAGACAACTTGCAGAAGCACCACTTTAACACGGTGATGTTTCAGGTACGTTCACGAGGTGAGGTGATGTATCAATCGAGCCTGGAACCTTTGTCGTCCCTCATCATTCCTGCCGGCCCAGGGCAACCTTTTTTTGATCCTCTGGCATTTGCCGTTGAGGAGTGTCATAAACGAGGGATGGAAATACACGCGTGGATGGTAACCTACCCGTTGGGAGGGGAGCGACACGTGAGAAGTTTGGGGGAAAGATCAGTTACACGTAAGCAACCCACTCTTGCCAAACGGTTCAAGGGGGAGTGGTTCCTGGATCCGGGGAATCCCCGTACCGATGATTACTTGATTTCATTGGTAATGGAGGTTGTTGAGAACTATGATGTGGATGGAATTCACTTCGATTACATTCGATACCCTGACAACCGAGGGCAATTTCCCGATGACGGGATGTATCGCCTGCATGGGAAGGGGAAAACGCGTGCTCAGTGGCGACGCGATAATATCACCCGCTTTGTAATCAAGGTATACGATCGGGTGAAAGAGGCAAAACCGTGGGTGCAAGTGAGTAGTGCACCACTGGGAAGATACCGTGCATTGAACGGTGTGGGTGGAGGGTGGACTGCCCTAGAGACGGTCTACCAAGACGCTGGGCACTGGATGCACATTGGCAAACACGACGCGCTTTATCCTATGATGTATTACAAAGATCAGCTGTTTTACCCGTTTGTGGATGACTGGGTGGCGCAGGGTAATCGAAGAATCGTGGTGCCCGGATTGGGTGTATACCAGATGATCGAGTTGGGGTGGTCTCTGCGAGATATACTCAATCAAGTGGATCATACCCGTGTACATGAGGTAAACGGGCAGGCCTATTTTCGTGTTGAGAACGTGCTTTCCAACACAAAAGGGATTCTGAACCAACTGGAACATTATTACCGTTATCCAGCCAAACTACCAGTAATGAATTGGCTGAGCGATACCATACCTGAGATCCCGAACGACCTCAGGGCAGAACGTAATGAAGAAGGCATATTTGAGTTGAGCTGGGAGGATAACGCGCAAAGGGTAACCTACAACGTGTATCGGAGTGAAACGGATAGTTTAGGGACTGATGATGCGAAAAAGCTTCTGGTAACGGGGCTGAGACAGTCCGTATACAGTATGATGGTACCGGACGACGATAAGGCGTATTATTACTATATAACCACCTCCGACTCTTATCACAACGAGAGTGAACCGAGCGTTCCGGCTTTTTTTTATCATTCGGAGACAGAAAAATAGGAGTAGTTTATTTTTTCTACATACAATAAATTAAGCCATCATAAACGAGGCGAAATCGAAAAAAAAAACTATTTTTGCGACTATGGAGTCCAATCTGAAATTAAAAAAACAGGTAAATGACGAGTTTATGGAGTATCTCACGCTGCACAAACATCGTAAAACACCCGAACGGTTCGCTATCCTGGATCATATTTATTCTACAAAAGGGCATTTCGATATGGATTCGCTCTACAAGTCGATGGTTGATATGAATTTCAGAGTGAGTCGTGCTACATTGTATAACACTATCGACCTGTTGCTGGATTGTGGGCTGGTGGTCAAGCATCAGTTTGGAGGAAACATGTCGAAATACGAACGATCATATGGTAATGAAAATCATAACCATTTGATATGCACTACCTGTGGAGAGGTGTGGGAGATGAAGAATGATGACCTGCTTACCCCGGCACAATTAAAGAAAATTCGGAAATTCACGGTCAACTACTATAGCATGTATATTTATGGTACTTGCAGCAAATGTACCCACGCGAAAAAAATGGAACTGAGGCGTCTGGCACGACTACACAATAAAGAAAAAGTGTCGGAGAATAAAAGTAAGGCGACCACTAAAAAAGCAAAATCCAGTGCTAAACAAGATCCAACTGTTACCAAATCGAAAGTGTCTTCCGGTAGGGTGACGACGGATGCGAAAGCGGGGGTAAGCAACAATCAAAAAAAACGATAGAGAGGTATTAAAAAACAATAATTATTATAAAACGATTTAGCCGCTTGATGGATTTGGTGTGCGGAACATAAAACGAATAACTTAAATGAAGGTTGATGTAATTCTAGGGCTCCAATGGGGCGATGAAGGAAAAGGAAAAGTGGTGGATGTGCTCACACCCGGTTATGAGATGGTGGCACGGTTTCAGGGGGGACCTAACGCGGGGCATACCTTAGAGTTCGAGGGGAAGAAATATATCCTCAAGTCGATTCCATCAGGTATCTTCCAAGAAGGAAAGATTAACGTGATCGGTAACGGGGTGGTGATTGATCCCGCGCTCTTTAAGCTGGAAGTGGAAACGCTGGAGGAGGCAGGGCATATGCTTACCGACAGGCTTTGTATTTCCAAAAAAGCCCATCTGATCCTTCCGACGCACCGGTTATTGGACGCGGCATCGGAAAAGGCTATGGGTGATGCTAAGATAGGTACTACCGGGCGTGGTATTGGGCCGGCATATACCGATAAGATAAGTCGGCATGGTCTCCGGGTTGGTGATCTGTTCCATGATTTCGAGACGAAATACAGGAAGGCGGTCCTGCGGCATAAGGAGATGCTCGATCAATATGATTTTGAATACGATTTGCCGGGGCTCGAGCGACAGTGGTTCGAGGGAGTGAAGAAGATGAAAGAGTTCCAGATCATTGATAGCGAGCACGTGATCCATCGCCATATGGCAGAAGGGGGGACAGTACTTGCCGAGGGAGCACAAGGATCCATGTTGGACATCGATTTTGGATCGTATCCCTTTGTAACCTCCTCCACTACCACTTGTGCGGGAGCATGTACCGGATTAGGTATTGCTCCAGGACAGATTGGAGAGGTGTTTGGTATTTTCAAGGCATACTGTACAAGGGTAGGGAGTGGCCCTTTCCCAACGGAACTGTTCGATGACGACGGCCAAAAATTGCGTGACAATGGCAATGAATATGGTTCGGTCACAGGACGTCCGCGGCGTTGCGGGTGGATAGACCTAGTGGCACTGCGCTATACCATCCGTTTAAACGGGGTGACCAAGCTAGTGATGATGAAGAGTGACGTGTTGGACGACTTTGAATCGATCAAGGCGTGTGTGTCGTACCGTATCGATGGGCAAGAGACGGAGGAACTACCCTATGACCTCGAAACGAATATCGAACCGGTGTACGTGGACTTGCCCGGTTGGCAGACTGATATGACCAAAGTTCAGTCGGAGGACGAGTTTCCTGAAGAGTTCAACAACTATGTCTCTTTTCTGGAAGAGGAGCTTGGAGTGCCTATAACCATCGTATCGGTAGGCCCAGATCGTGCACAGACTATTATCCGCTGATAATTGGTGCACTGACACAACGATTACGGGTGGGCATGTGGTCGGCACGGTTTTTGCACATTTCTAGATAAACTTATAATATATGGCACCAGTTTGGATTTTATTTATTGTAATAGCGATCGCCGGATGGATCGTGCAAGGTACGCTACAAAGTCGTTTTAAAAAATATTCTATAATTCCACTTCGTAACGGGATGACTGGAAAAGAGGTGGCAGAGAAAATGCTGCATGAGAATGGGATTCATGACGTGCAGGTGATCTCCGTGAGGGGAAAGCTTACCGATCATTATAATCCACTAAATAAAACCATCAATTTGAGTGAACCTGTTTACGGTTCGTATAGCGTGGCAGCTGCAGCAGTTGCCGCGCATGAAACAGGTCATGCTATACAGCACGCGGTCGGCTATGCACCTCTTAAGATGCGGTCGGCTTTGGTTCCGGTGATCTCGTCGACCTCAAAATGGGTGATGTGGGTGATTTTGGCAGGGATCATCATGATTCAAACTTTCCCTATGCTTCTCTGGTTTGGGATAGCCATGTTCGCACTTACCACCCTTTTTAGTTTCGTGACCCTACCGGTGGAGAAAAATGCCACCAACAGGGCTATCCGATGGCTTAGTAGTGCCGGTATCACCGATGTGAGTAATCATAATCAGGCAGTTGACGCCCTCCGGTGGGCAGGGTATACCTATGTAATTGCCGCCTTGAGCTCGTTAGCCACCTTGCTTTATTACATTATGATCGCTATGAGTGGCAGTAGGAGGAGGTAGTATAGAATAGTTGAAGAAAATATACACGATTTCGCTAAAAGACGGCAACAATTGCCGTCTTTTCGTGTTTAAAAAGAAGATGATGCACAAGAAAATGAGACGGATATGAAGACGATCTTGATCACGGGTGGCTCGGGAATGGTAGGTAGGGAACTGACGAAACTCCTTACCGAGAGAGGTTACAAGGTAATTTGGTTAAGCCGGGAACGAAATGTCAAGGGTCAAATCCCGCGTTACAGATGGGATTACCGGCGAGGTGAGATCGATGAAGAAGCGGTGGATCGGGCTGACACCATCGTGCACTTGGCCGGATCGAACTTGGGGGAAGGAACTTGGACTAGGGTGAAGAAGCAACGAATCGTGGAAAGTCGCGTGCAGACAGCCAAGCTGTTGTTAGAAACAGTGAAGAAAAGAGGTATGGAGCTCGACGCGTTTATCTCCGCATCGGCTGTTGGCTTCTATGGCATGATCACCCGGGAGCAGGTGTTCACTGAAAAGGATGTCCCCGCACGGAACGACTTCCTGAGTCGCACTTGCAAGAAATGGGAGGCGGCCGCGTTTGATTTTCAAGAGCAGTTAGACACACGAACCGTGGCGTTGCGGACCGCTTTCGTGCTATCGAAGGATAGCGATGCGTTCAAGAAGATGGCGTCACCCACCCGTTTCGGGTTGGGAGCACCGTTGGGTACCGGTAAACAAACTATGCCCTGGATTCATATCGATGATCTATGTCGAATGTATCTTAAAGCCATAGAAGATACCTTAATGAGCGGAGTGTACAACGCGGCAGCACCGGAACATACCCTTAACAGGGAGTTCATGCGGCTCTTGGCCAAAGGAATGAACCGTCCCTTTCTTTTTCCCAAGGTGCCGGGATTTCTGCTTCGCCTTATCATGGGCGAATCGGCAGGGATGGTACTAGAAGGAAGTCCCGTTTCATCCAATAAAATTCTTGATCAAGGATTCTCGTTTATTTATCCCGTGGCGGAAACAGCGATAAAAATTACCCTTGATACTATGAAGGAGAACAAGTAGCCAATCGTAACGGCATATAAACTCATCATAGTGGGAAACAATTCTGCTTTACTTCGCGGCATATAGGTACCACATTGGTGTGTACGCGACGCCTAGAGCGAACAATTTCTTTGCAAAACAATTGACAACCCTGGGTTTCAAAACATCAAAAGGAACCATACAGTTGCCTAATAACAAACCCATTCCCATGGAATTATTGCGTGATATCATACGATATAAGGCATCATCCATCGAGGAAAAAAAGAGAAGATATTATGAATAAGTCAATGTATCCATGCATATGGTGTAACCATGATGCACGCGTGATGGCCGATTTTTACGTGGGCACTTTTCCCGATTCCCGGGTAGTGGATGAGAATCAGGCGGTGGTGGTTTTCACGGTGAACAACCAGCGGATAATGCTTCTCAACGGGGGAGATATGTTTAACCCTACACCTACGATCGCGTTAAGATACCTCACCTCTGAAGAGGCTGAGATAGAAGATATTTATCGGAAACTGAGGGATGGTGGTAAGGACCTGATACCGTTGAATGAATATTCTTTTAGCAAGAGATACGCCTGGGTAGAAGACCGGTTCGGTATGACGTGGCAACTCTATACCAGTAAAAAAGAAGATATCATTCAAAAGATAGTGCCTACTCTCATGTTCGTGGATAAAAATAATGGAAAGGCAGAAGAAGCGATGAATTTTTACACGTCGATTTTCCCTGATTCGAACCTGAAAACGATACAGAGGTACACGAGCGATGGGCAGGAAGAGACGCCAGGTAATATCGAACACGGACAGTTTGTGTTGAATAATTTTTTGATGATGATCAAGGACAGTTCCTACCCCCATTCGTTCAACTTTAGCGAAGGTATATCTATGGTGGTCGAATGCAACACGCAAGAGGAGATCGACACCTATTGGGGGTTACTCACGAGGGAGGGCGGTGAAGGGGGGACATGCGGCTGGCTAAAAGACAAGTACGGTATGAATTGGCAGATCGTGCCTGCCACCATCGACAAACTCATGCGTTCCCCAAAAGTGCAGAAAGCCATGATGGGTATGCAAAAATTGGATATACAGCTCTTGAGAAAAGCAGCGGAAGCATAGAGCCCCTTTTTTACCCGCTACTTTTTGCCCGGCACCTGGAGTCACTCCGTTGGTACCGGGCAATGTTTTAATTTGTTGTCGATTTTGTCAGCCCCAGACGATAAAGGCGGCCCTCGTCTGTTACGGCATACAGGGCATCGTCGGGTCCCATACCCACGTCGCGGAAGCGTTGCCCTTCGCCTTCAAGGAGGCGTTCTTCACCTGTAACCTTATTATCCTCTATGACTAGCCGGGCAATGTGTTGGCTGCTCATCCCGCCGATAAATAGGTTGTTCTCCCACTCTGGGATGGCATTGGAACTATAGAAGGCCATACCGCTGGGCGAGAGCACGGGATCCCAGTAGTAAACCGGTTGTTCCAACCCTTCCCGTTGCGTGATGCCATTCCCAATGATCTCTCCGCTGTATTCAATGCCATATGTGATGGTTGGCCAGCCGTAGTTGAGGCCCGGTTTAATGAGGTTTAGTTCATCTCCCCCCCGAGGCCCCATCTCGTTAAGCCACAGCTCGCCGGTTACAGGGTGTATGTCGAGTCCTTGCGCGTTGCGGTGTCCGTAACTGTATATCTCGGGCAAGGCTCCTTCGGAACCGATAAACGGGTTTCCTGGCACAGGTTGGCCATCGGTAGTGATATGTAAAACCTTGCCATGTCCGTTATCCAGTGTTTGCGCGTTGGGCCGAGTGGCTCGGTCGGATCTTTCACCGGTAGAAACGAATAGGTGACCGTTTCCATCGAACAGGAGACGGCTACCAAAGTGCATGCTATTATTATAGTAAGGAATGGCCCGGTAGATGATCTCGAAGTTCTCTATCGTCGTCTCATCGTCCGATAGACGTCCTTTACCCACGGCGGTAAGTGATCCCTCAGGAGTCCTTTCAGCCAAAGTGAAGTAAAGCATCCGACTGGTTGAAAAGTCGAGTGCGGGAGCCACATCCATCAATCCCCCTTGATTTCGGTCGTCTACTTCAGGAAAGCCATCAATCTTGTTGCTCAGGCTACCGTCGGTGGAAGCGATTCGCAGGGTGCCGCCCTTTTCGGTGATGGCTAATCGGCCGTCGGGTAGGGTAGTCACAGCCCAAGGGCTATCTAGCTCACTGGAAATCACTGTCGCTTCATATTCCGTGGCGGTTTGAACTCCCGCTACTCTAGTCTGCCCTTCAAAAGCAGGTTGAAAGTTAGTATTGGGATCCTGTGTCTCCACGGGAGGCAATGTGGCTGGTGGAGGAGCTTTTTCATTTTCTTTTTGTTGATCGCACGACGCGGAAAGAAATAGAAATACCGTCGCGTAGAGGAAGACGATTTTAAATTGATTCATATCGGTTTGATTTTTAAAATGATATTCTGAATATGGTGAAGCCACGGATGCATGGATACACGATTTATAACAACCTGTAAATTAGAATTGTTCGAAAGGAAACACCGGTTTGCTCTATTTTTTCCGTGAAAAATAACAATTCAAGGGATAAGTGTGTTATAGTAAGAACAACATCACTTAATTAAATAATAATTGTATGAAAATAGGAATTACGGGAGCTACCGGGCAATTAGGCCGTTTGGTAGTAGAGAAACTAAAACAACGAGTAAATAGCGACGCGTTGGTAGCGTTGGTTCGTTCACCGGAAAAGGCGGCCGACTTGGGCATCGAAGCAAGAGCGTTTGATTACACCCGGCCGGAGACATTGGTGCCGGCCTTAGAGGGGATCGACCACCTGCTGTTGATCTCCGGAAACGAGGTAGGCCAGCGTGAGGCACAACACCGCAACGTGATAGCAGCCGCCCAAAAAGCGGGCGTGAAATGGGTTGTGTATACCAGCTTGCTTCGCGCGGATTCCTCTTCGTTGAGCTTGGCCCCCGAGCATGCAGCGACAGAAAAGCTACTGGAAAAAACGGGCATCCCTTATACCATACTGCGCAACGGTTGGTATACCGAGAACTATACCGGTTCCTTGGCCGGGGCGATTCAGGCGGGTGCCCTCGCGGGAAGCGCGGGAGAGGGAAAGATCTCCTCGGCCGCACGGGAGGATTATGCCGAGGCGGCGGCAGTGGTATTATCCAGTAAAGGGCACGAGGGGAAGGTGTACGAGTTAGCGGGCGATGAGGCGTACACGCTAAAAGAGTTAGCGGCAGAAGTCTCCAGGCAGGTAGGAAAAGAGGTGCCCTACAGTAACCTCCCCGAGGCAGAATACGCTCGGCTGCTGGTGTCGCTGGGCGTGCCCGAAGGGTTCGCGCAAGCGATCGCGCAGTGGGACACGGGAGCATCTAAAAATGACCTGTTCGATGATGCCAAAGTTCTTTCCAAGTTGATTGGAAGGCCTACCACCCCATTGAGCGTTTCGGTAAAGGTCGCGTTGAAACAGGTGTGACAGCATAAAATGAACCATTTGTCCTGTTCGCGTAAACTGCTCCACTATTATTGTCGGCAGACGCGTTCGACGCATTTTTATCGAAAAAATAGTAGTGGCTCTTGCGGGAGCCGTGATGCCGGTAGTACGGATCCTTAGAAATTTACTTGATCTCGAACTCGATCCATCGTGACCGGTCTGGCGGGGTGGGGGCGGTCACCTTTGGACGCGGATGGGCTTCGAGTTCCTCCAAGAGTACTTCTACCGCTTTCTCGAGGGAAGGGTCGTTGCCCTTGGCAAGTTCTTCTGGCCGGTCCACTACCTCGATATCAGGATAGACTCCAATCCCTTCGATGATCCACTCGCCGCTATGGTCATAGATTCCGAAGCGTGG
Source organism: uncultured Proteiniphilum sp. (assembly GCA_964344275.1). GTDB lineage: Bacteria > Bacteroidota > Bacteroidia > Bacteroidales > Dysgonomonadaceae > Proteiniphilum. The sequence goes on along the minus strand of CAYFMZ010000003.1, from coordinate 8,587 downwards.
CACGGAAATGTAACCACCATCAACCAACCGGGCGTTACCGGAGATGCCTATCAACCCTCCCCAGGTACGAGTGCCTATCAACTTTCCTTCGCCTGTTTCTCGGAAGAAGTGCGGGAGAGCATCGCCACCCGATGAGGAGTAGCCATTGATGAGCATCACCTTGGGACCATCGTGCGCGATGGTGGGCGACTTCATGGGGAGGGGTAGCCCGTTGCGGTGCCAATAGGCGAGTGTACGCCGATTCAGGAGATCGATCATCCGATCCGGGATGAATCCGCCGCCGTTATAGCGGTCGTCGATAACGAGTGCTTCCTTGTGATGATAAGCGAGCATCCCCTTGAAGAGCTCGCGGTTCCCCTCGATGGCGGTATTGGGAACATGTATGTAACCGATTCGGCCCCCGGAGAGGCGATCTACTTTTTCCCGTCGCTCGTTGACCCAGTCGATATACCTCAACTCGTGCTCACTGGTGATGGTGTGCACAGTGGAGGTGCGGGTATTGGCTCCCGACGGGGAGTTACTCACGGTGAGCTCGATATGGCGGTCTCCCAAATTTTCGAGCAGTTCGTAGGGATTTTGAGTAGTGGAGAGTTCTTCTCCGTTGATCGCCAAGATGTAATCGCCTTCGTTCACGTCAACTCCAATCTCGGTGAGCGGAGAGCGGCGGCTCTGATCCCAGTTCTCACCTGCGTATATCTTTCGTATCTTGTAGCGGCCCGCGGAGAGGTCGGCTTCCAATTCTGCTCCCAGGAGCCCTCCGTTCACACGATCAACTCGAACAATATCTCCCCAGTCTACATACGCGTGCCCGGCATTACTTTCGCTCACGATCTCGTTGAGGATGTAATCAAGGTCGAACCTACTGGGCACATAGGGCAATAACGCGCCATAGCTCTTTTGGATATCGTCCCAACCCACCCCGTGCAGGTTATCCACGTAAAAGTAGTCTCGGAAGATGCGGAACGCGTCTGTATAGATCTGATTCCACTCGGCACGGGGATCTATCTTCATAGTGAGGTTCTCGAGGTTGAGGGTGTTACTGCCTACCTTTTGTCCTGGTTGATTTTTGGCGATGGCGTAATTGGTTCCAGAACGGTAGATAAATGATTTCCCGTCGGCCGCAAGCTGACCATTGCCTGCTCCTTCAAGGATGTCTTCGATCTTTTCTTCCTTAATGTTGTAGCGCATGATCTTGTTGCCTGAGGAGTAGAGGAGTCCCTCCTCCACCGCGCCGATCAGACGATAACTACCGGCCTGAACCGGCAGAACCTGTACACGATTTCCGATATCATCAAGGTCGATGGTGACTTTCACATCGTTAAGGGCCGCTTTATGGTTGCCGTTCTCATTCCCGTTATCGCGATCGGTCTTGATGTTACTTTTCGCGCTATGAACCTTTTTTACTCCCGAGTTGTCTCCTCTATCTTCTTCCCCGTAGGGCTCCCTGTTATCTTTGTATGGGGTGAGTGTGGTACCGTCGTCCCTCAGCGAGAGTGCATAGACACGGGTAGCGTTATTATAGAGGTAATCAAATTCGAAGCTGCTGAAGGCCAGGTTGAAATCGCGATTGGAGAGAAAAAAAAGGAACTTCCCATCGCGGCTGAATACCGGGCTATTATCGGAGAAAGTATCATCCGTGAGCTGCTGTTTTTGTCCCGTGGAGAGTTGATAGGCCCAGAGTGCAGATTGGTAGTTTGGAGATGATTTACTGTATGCAATCCAGTCGCCATCGGGCGACCAACTGTAGTCGGTAATCTCTTCTGCAGTGCCTTCATCGATTGCGGTTTGCGTACCCGAAGCAATATCCACTAACCAAAGCTTCATCGTACGGTCGCTATATATCAGGTGACTGGAGAGGGGTGACCATTCGGGCGCGTGCTTCCAAGCGGAAGAGTCGTGGGTAATTTGCAGCGGTTCGGCTCCTTTCTTATTCTCTAGGAGGTACAGTTCGTACTCTCCGGTAGCGTCGGAGTAAAAGGCGATCTGTTTACCGTCTGGTGACCAAGAGGGTGATAGTTCTCTTATGCCCTGGGTATTGGTGAGGTTTTGAATCTCGCCTTTGTCCACTGGCACGCTAAAGATATCGCCTCTGGCTTCAAAGAGTGCCTGCTTTCCGGTGGGCGAGAGAGAGAAGCTGCCGATATATTCTTTCACATTTTTAAAAGTAGCGTGCAGGTTGGGATTATCGTAGTGGATGGCTACAGTAACTTTTCGATCAGTTCCCGATTCCAGATCAAGTACCTGCAGGTATCCTCCAAGCTCATACACTAGCTTGCCGTTGCTGCCAGAGGGCCACATCACGTCAAAGTCCTGATGATGAGTTATCTGCTGTTCTTGTCCCGTGGCGAGGTCGTGTCGCCAGATGTTAAGGCGTGCATCGCGGTCGGACGCGTAATAAATCGCGTTACCGTACCAAGTAGGCCATTGATCCGATCCCGCCCAACGTGTGATCTGCCGGGAGGTGTTATTAGTGAGGTTATAGCTCCAGAGTTCAGTGGCCCGTCCCCCCTTGTAGCGCTTCCACGTGCGAAACTCGCGGTCCACGGGTGTGAAGAATAGTTCCGTGCCGTCTGGCGAGAAGGTGGCAAAGCCACCGTTGACGATGGGGAGGGGTTCTTCGAAGCCCCCTTCGAGTGCCACGGTGAAATAACGTCCGTTACGGTCGCCAAAGGGTGTACGATTGGCACGGAAAAGTACCCGCTTGCTGTCGGGTGTCCAATCAAGCACCACGTGGTCGAATCCTCCACGTGGAGGCATTACACCGACGGAATTATAGAAAGTAAGTTGCCGTGCCGTACCACCTTCCGATGGCATTACCCACACTTGGCGACTACCAGAATATTCGGCTGAGAAGGCAATCCATTGTCCATCGGGTGAGATTTTAGGGAACAATTCGATACCGGGATGCGAGGTAAGACGTTTGGCATTGCCGCCGGCAGCGTTTACCGTCCAAATATCACCCGCGTAAACAAAAGCAATTAGGTTACCGTTAATATCTGGTTGCCGCATCATTCGGGCATCGTTTATAGTTAAGGCGTGTAAACTAAACGAGATTGATAGGATCAGGAAAATTGATTTTAACATGTTTTGGCTCAATAACATTAGACTATTCTCGCCTGGCATCGTTCAAGCAAGCTCGATATTGCATTCACCTACTTGTTATTTTGGCTATAATAGAATAATACATTACTATAAGGCAAATGTACACATTTTTTTAAAAACCCGTTAACTTTTACAGTGGGATTATATTCGGAATATTGTGTATCTTTGTAGTATGCTGTTGTTCAAAACGTTGTTCACAACGTTTTTAATGTGTATCATGCGGTGTAAACATGGAATAATGAGTTGTTTGCTACTACAGATGATACAAAGACAGAATGCTCGCCCTCATACTTAGAGAGGGAAATCATATACCAAAACGATAAATTTAAAAAAGACGTATGAATCGAAAACTTTTGATCCGAGACCTCACTTTGAGGGATGGACAACAATCGGCATTTGCCACGAGAATGAACCAGTTGCAGGTCGACAAAGTGCTACCCTTTTACAAGGATGCCAATTTTTATGCCATGGAGGTGTGGGGGGGAGCCGTCCCCGATTCCGTGATGCGTTTTCTTAACGAGAACCCGTGGGATCGTCTCGAGAAAATCAACGAGGTAGTGGGTGATGCTTCCAAGTTGACAGCTCTTTCGCGTGGACGCAACCTGTACGGCTACGCGCCATACCCGGACGAAATCATCGATGGCTTCTTTAAGAACGCGGTGGCTTCCGGGCTGAATATCATGCGAATTTTTGATGCCCTTAACGACGTGAACAACATCACGTCGAGCGTGAAGTATATTAAGAAATACGGTGGAATGGCCGATTGCGCCGTGTGTTACACGGTAGATCCGAAGCCGGAGGAACCCGAGGCAGTGGCACAACCACAACCAAAAAAAAGAGGATTGTTCGGTCTTTTTGGTAAAAAACAAGAGGCTGTGATACCGAAGAATCCCTACGAGCCTGTCTTCACGGATGAATATTTTCTAAACAAAGCAAAGGAGATGCGTGCGTTGGGTGCCGACATGATCACGATAAAGGATATGAGCGGATTGATCCCTCCCTCCCGTGTGGCCAAGTTGATTCCTCTGTTTAAGAAGGAATTGAACGTGCCAATTGATTTTCATACCCACTGTACCCCTGGTTTCGGCTTGGGTGCAGTTCTCACGGCCATCATGCACGGTGCCGACATCGTGGATACCGTGATTTGGAACTTCGCGGGCGGTCCGGCAGCCCCAGCCTTGGAACTGATCTATGTCTTCTGTAAGAAACTGGGTATCGAGTTGGACGTGAATATGGAGGCAGTAGCCAAGATCAATGAAGGGCTGCTCAGCATACGACACGAACTGGAGCCGTATGATGCGGTCAAGCAGTTCCCGAAACCGTTTAATCCACTCACGGATACACTTCCCGACGAGATCGATTTGCTTTTTGATCAGGCGATTGCTGCTGTGCGGAGTAACGATGAACCAGCCTTGTTACGTGCATGCCATGCCATCGAAGCACACTTTAATTTCCCCGCTCCGGACGAGCAGGTGAAAGACGCGGAGATCCCTGGGGGGATGTATACCAATATGGTGGCGCAGCTGAAGCAATTTAACTCGGTGGATATTCTTCCCGAGGCGATGAAGTTGATCCCCAGTGTACGGCGTGACTCTGGATTACCACCTCTGGTGACTCCTACCAGCCAGATAGTGGGAGCACAAGCGGTAAACTCGGCGCTGAACCTCAAGAATGGCCGTCCAAAATATGCCAATGCATCCAACCAATTTGTGGCACTCGTGAAAGGGGAATACGGTAAAACACCCGTTCCTGTTGATCCCGAGTTCCGTTTCGAGATTGCTGGTACCCGAGAGGAGATCGAGTATGACACGTCTACGTATAAACGACAGGAGAATCCTGTGTTGCAAGAGTATGGCGGCACTCATCTAGCAAAAGATGAGAAAGACCAGCTTCTACTAGAATTATTCCCCTCCGTGGCTACGGGTTTCCTGAGGAAACTGCGTCAGGAGGAGTGGGAAGCGGAGCAAGCCGTGTCTGGAACATCGGTGGAAGCGGACGTGAAAGGATCGGACCAAGTAATTTCCGGAGAGGATGAAACGGTTGATGAGGTGCAAGGCCATCGCGTATCTTGCCCAATGCCGGGAAATATTATGAAAGTGGTTGTAAAAGAGGGTGATCAAGTGAAAAAAGGAGACGATATCCTTATCTTGGAAGCGATGAAGATGGAGAACGACATTACCGCGGAAGTTTCCGGAACGGTACATCGTATCTTCGTGAAGGCGGGAGATATTGTTCGAGAAGGAGCCCCATTGGTCGAGATTGTCTGATTCGTTCTATGAGACTAACAAGTTACAAAACAGTGTAAACTGTAGACTTAGACGCACACGTACCACTTGAAGCCTGTATTATATTTAAACTGCAATCAATGTGGAAGTTGCAATACATTGAAAGGGGGGATCTAGCGATCCTCCCTTTTTTCAGGCAATGACCCAGCCTACAAGCAGCTATGTAGAATTTCTCTGGCCACTTCTCCGGTGACGTTCCGGCCTTCTCCAAAAGCCACGCCTCGATCGGTGAACCGTTGGGCGATGGTTTCGATGGTCTCTTCACCGATACCCTCCTCGGAGAGGCGAGTGGTAAGGCCCAGTGACCGGTAAAACAGTTCGGTCATTTCAATGGCTTTATCCGCTCTTTCCTCCTCGCTACCAACCGCGATGCCAAACACCCGTTCGCCATATTGGAGCAGCTTCTCTAACTTCTGCTCTTTGAGTACACGGAGCGTGGCAGGCATAACGATGGCGAGCGAGTGCCCATGAGTAATCCCGTGCAACGCGGTGAGCTCGTGTCCAATCTGGTGAGTAGCCCAGTCCTGTGTGATGCCCATCCGTATGAAGTCGTTCAGTGCCAGTGTGGCTGCCAGCATGTAATCGGCCATGAGGTCGTAGTCCTTGGGGTTTTCTTTGATGCCCGGTGCAATTTCAATGATGGAGAGGAGGATCCCCTCTGCCCACCGGTCCATGATCCGGGATTGTCCCGGTGTGGTGAGGTATTGCTCCAGCACGTGAGTATAAGCGTCGGCGAGCCCACAGGCAACTTGGTGCTCCGAGAGGGAATAAGTGACCTCCGGGTCAAGGATAGAGAATTGGGGGTAGTCGCCACCGAAGGAGTATTTCTCCCGTGTTTCTATCCGAGTGATCACGGCACCCCCGTTCATCTCTGATCCAGTGGCTGGGACGGTCATGACTGAGGCGAACGGGATCTGTACCTCGGCTACCCCCTTCAGCACGATCTCCCACGCGTCTATCTCCGAAGCTATCCCTGCCGCGATCAATTTTGTACCGTCGAGTACCGACCCGCCCCCAACTGCTAAGAGGTAGTCGACCTGGTTCTCTTTGCCAGTTTGGATTGCTTTACGGAGCGTCTCCACGCTAGGATTGGGCTCGATGCCCCAAAATTCGATAAAGTTGTGCCCTCTGAGAGCCTCCTTTACTTGGTCGTACACCCCGTTCTTGGTGACACTGCCTCCACCGTACGTGACCATTAACTTGATGTCAAGAGGCAGGAGTTCCGATAGCCTTGCAATCTGCCCTTTCCCGAATACCAAGCGGGTCGGGTTTTGAAAAATGAAATTTCTCATATTATTTTTATTTTTTCTTTTGCAATCTCTATTATTGTTCATGTAGTTAGCTACCCACTTTGCCGCTGTTTCACGTACTGGGCATGAGAGTAACACTTACTGGGCATGAGAGTAGCATGTACTGGGCATGAGAGTGAATTATCTTTATAAAACGGTTTTGAAGAACAGTTGTTCACGTTGATTCATTGAACATCCCTCTCTCTCATTTGTTTCACTTAACAAACAGGTACTTGTTGCATCACGAGGCCGAGTGATAAGGAAGAAGAATAATGTAAAAATGGATCACGAAGATGAATTAATGGCACTCCCGCGTATGATGGGACTGGATCGATTCAGCTATCCCTTGTATAAGAAAAAGGTGGTAGTTCTTTACCTGCATGCTTATACCTCCGGCGAGTACGCGCAATATACGGATGCTAAAGAAGCGAGTGAGGCATTGGATGCGACGATGCGGTACGGGTTCGGTCGGATGGCTTTCGACGGCCAGCAACTGGTAGGGGCAATCTTGGCCATGCCGTTGGATCGACACGATGATTTTCCGGCAATGACAGTACCCGATCTTAACCCAAGCACTGCACTCTATATCGCGGAGTTGATGGTACATACCGATTTTCGTGGTATTGGATTAGGTGAGAGGTTGTTAAAGGAGTTGTTAGCTCGTTCAGCTAATTACTCTTCGGCGGTAATCAGGGTATGGGAGAAAAATCGCCCCGCGTTGAACTTATATCGAAAGATGGGATTTCGTCCTATTGCCGTGGTCACGCAAACGAAACGACGCACACCGGACGAAATGTTTGAGATGCGAAAAATTTATATGCACTGTCCCACTGAGTAAGCATCGGATTGTAATACTTATTTTTCAGGTATCAGTGAATCGGGGACGGTCCGTTTTAAGCTGCTTCAATGCCTGAATTATTTTCTTTACGTGTATTTATGTAAAGCTTGTTTCATTTTAAATTTCAGATATAATGAGGGAACTATTTGCCAAGACGATTGATCTACGTACCGGCACACCAGAAGAAAAAAGAGAGGAAATACGTACCTATTTTTTAAAAACGTGGTTAATTGATGAGTTACTCTATACCCAACTAAAATCTGACGATGTGTTTTATACGCGAGGGGATCCCTTACGACACATCTTATTGTTTTATCTAGGACACACCGCGGTATTTTTTATCAATAAACTTTACCTTGCTCGTTTGATTGATCATCGGGTTAACTCCCGGTTTGAGTCGACTTTCGCTATCGGGGTAGACGAGATGAGCTGGGACGACTTAGATAATAACCACTACGATTGGCCGCCCGTGTCAGAAGTCCGAGCGTACCGAGATGAAGCCAAAGAGGTAATCTTGGGTGTGATTGACAACACGCCACTCGATCTGCCGATTGACTGGGATAGTCCATTCTGGATGATTATGATGGGTATCGAACATGAACGGATCCACTTGGAGACGTCGTCGGTATTGATCCGGCAGTTACCGTTAGATAAGGTGGTACCCGGTGCATTTGGGAAACACTGCACGGTTACTGGTGAGGCACCAAAGAATGAATTATTGCCCGTATCGCACGCGATCATGAAGTTAGGTAAAGAATGGGACTATCCCCTTTACGGGTGGGATAACGAGTATGGTGAGCTGATTGAGAAGGTACATGATTTCGCGGCCGCCAAGTATCTTACTTCTAACCGAGAGTTTCTGGCGTTCGTGGAGGATAAGGGCTACGAAACCAAAAGTTATTGGACGGAGGAGGGCTGGAAATGGCGTACTTTCAAGAAAGCAGAGATGCCTCTTTTCTGGCGAAAAGGGGAGAATGGGTACCGGTTACGGCTTATGGCAGAAGAGATCACGATGCCGTGGAACTGGCCGGTGGAAGTGAATTACCTGGAGGCGAAAGCTTTTTGTAACTGGA
>CAYFMZ010000002.1:0-57187 GCA_964344275.1 uncultured Proteiniphilum sp. | reverse complement strand
TTTTTGAATTTTACATACATGTTGTTAATGTTATAAGATCAACTAATAAATACTCGCTTCATTTAATTCCCCTAAGTCTCAAGAATTTTTCTTATAGTCCCAAGAAATCCCCCTAAGTTTCAAGAAATATTGTAGAAAAGAAATATAATAAATGAAAGGTTAATTATTCTCATTTATTGCTTACTTTGACACTCTACATATGAATGAAACAAAATTAACCCCTATTGGTTCGCGGTGAGTATGAATAGCACGATTTAACTTCGAATGGCTGTGCAAACGATTGCATTTTTACAGGTAAGTTGTAATATATCAAATAGTTGTATCGGTTGTTTTCGGTGTAAGAAAGGCTAGTAGAAGGGGTGTGATGAAGCAAATAGATAGGTAGTAGGTTCAGTTTCTCTCTTTTTGCTTCAAATGCCACTCGTATTATTGAAAAGTGTAAAGTTCTGGTTTGGTTATTTTGTATTTTTTTTTTGGAAATTATGTTTTGTTTTAGGAACGGTTACGATTCTTTTTTTCGTTTGTGTGGTAATCCTCCTTTTTAGTTTAAGAAGAAACCGGCGGCTCGGCTTGCTTTTGAGGTACGATTCGATATGGCGTGCCCGTTTTTCTTCCATGATTTGCTCGATCTCGATCAAGATACCCGACTCTTCCACGTCGCCGAATTCGTCGTTCACGGCGGTCCCAAAAAAACGCATGGTGGGAGATAGACCCATGTACGCGTTGATCAAGGGAGGGATATTGTAGCCAAGAGCACGAACCTCCTTATTCAGTATCCGGTAATCCTCTTTAAAGTTCTTCCCGTGGAACAGTTTTTTCATGGCATCGAAGCTCGTCCCTGTGATAAGCGGTTCAATAGGAGCCACCAGCTCCTCCTTATCTGGAAAGTGCTTGTTGAGAAAATAGAGAATCATGTTTCGGGCGTTCTTGTTATAGGTACCGTACATGGTTACCTTCCCGAAAAAGTATTTAATATCGGGGTCAATAACGGTCAACGCACCCAGCCCATCCCACAGGTTATCCAGCGCGAAGATGCCTTTCCTTCCCATGAGCGTAGACTGGTATTCCAATGAAACGAACGACCTCCCTAACTCAACGGTATACGGTAGGAACTCGTCGATAAATTGCGGGGAGAAGTTGTACAGGTGCGCGGTGGCCAGCATCGGTTTTCCCTCCTCGTCAAACTCCACGTCGGAACCATAAATAAAGCGGTAACCTCCTAAAATCTCTTCGTTTTCAGGATCCCATACGATCAACTGACGATAGGGTACCCCCATGGTGTCGTATTTGTCGATATCGGCTTCCAATCCTGTACCACCACCATAATGCCGAAAGGCTATTTCACGAAGACGCCCCACCTCCTTCATTAAGTTAGGGGAGTCGTGAGCAGTAAATACATAAATCTCGTTGTTGGCCTTGTTGGTGATGCGGACCCGTTTTTGGACGGTCAGTTCGCTTTTTATCAGGTTTTTATCTATCGGTTCAATAATCGGTTGCATACGGTTGATTAGTCATTTTAAATATGAAACAGAGAGTAGAAAAGCTATCACAAAGAATATACCTTTTCTTTTACAAACAGTGCCCACTCGGCTGGCGTTTTTGTTTTGTCGAACGTTTGCCAGGGAATCGGTTTGCCAAAGGTGATGGTAAATGTTTCATCTTTATTTTTAAACATTTCACCTGGCAAATAGATGAGCTCCGCGTTAAATTTTATTCCGAGAGCTTTACGAAAATTGGCCAGATTGTAAAAAAAATTAGAGTTTCTGCCTTCAAAATGCACGGGGATAATATCCCGTTGAAATTCTACTGCTTTAATAATGAAATTCTTCATCCATTCCAGATCAGCGATCTTGCCGTTCTGCTTTCGTGAGCATAATCCGGCGGGAAACGTGATGATCTGGTTGTCGGATGCATACGCCTCGTTTATGGCTTTAGCCGATGCTTTAGCTTGGGCACCGTACTTGTTAATAGGCACGAAAATGGGCTTTAGTGGCTCAATGTAATAGAGCACGTCGTTTACAAGGTATTTGATCCTCCCCTCGTACTTTTCACCGAGGAGCGCCGAGAGACAAATACCATCCAGCCCTCCCAGCGGGTGATTCGATGCAAATACAAATTTACCCGAACGAGGGATGTTTTCCTCACCCTTCGCTTGCAACGTGAGGCGGAACTCCTTGTCGACGAGTGCCCGCATGAAATCGACTCCCTCGACTCCTTGGTTGCGTTCCAAGATGCCATTGATGTCGTCTTGGTGTACCGTTCGCTTGAGCCAGCTGATAAAGAACCGGGGGATTTTGTTGTAATATGTGGGTGCCTTATCGCGTAATACGCGATCTATATCTATCCTGAATGCACTGTTTTGACTCATTGCATCTTCCTCTACTTCAAAAATATGCCGCGAATGTACGAATTTTTTTTCAAACGGCACTACGATGTGATTTTTCCTGCTAAAAACCCTTGGATAAAACGTGTTCCGTTATGCAAAATATTCGACGAGGTATTGATATCGAAGCGTTTTTCGATTTTCTCCGCGTTGCAAAAATTATTGAACCCTATCCATATCAATTCGCTTCAAGAAATGGATTCGGTAGATGCTTTTTGATCGGTATGTATTTTTATAAATGTTTGATGTTTAATAGATTTAAGCGAAATTGTGGGCTGTTGATAACTTTTTCACAACTTTTTGTGGGGAAATGTGGGGGAAAGTGGATTATTTTGTACTTTTACCGCGTATATGTTGCAATTTCTGGGAAATATAGGAGCTAAAGCCGATACAAAAGGAAGGATTTTTGTTCCGGCCATATTTCGTAAACGCTTGCAGAGCGAGGGCGAGGAGTTTCTCGTGCTTCGTAAAGATATTTTTCAGGAGTGCCTCGTGTTGTATCCCGGCACGGTGTGGGAAAAGGAGATTGAAACGCTTCGGGCACGGTTGAACAAGTGGAACAGGGAGCAACAGCAGATTTTTCGCCAATTCGTTTTGGATGCCGAAAGGTTAGAGATGGATGCCAACGGTAGGGTGCTTATCCCCAAGCGTTATCTCCAGATGGTCTCTATCGAAACGGAGGTTCGCTTCCTTGGCGTGGATGATACCATCGAGATATGGGCGAGCGAGAAACTGGAAAAACCGTTGGTGGCACCCGACGAGTTTTCTGTGAAATTACAGGAGTTAATGGAATAATCCGAATAATATGTACCCAGACGACGGACAGATGGTTTATCACACCCCCGCGCTGCTCAATGAAAGCGTGGATGGGCTAAACATCCGCCCCGATGGCGTGTACGTGGATGTAACGTTTGGTGGCGGGGGGCACTCCCGCGAGATATTAAAGAGGCTGGGGAAGAGAGGCCGACTGATCGCTTTTGATCAGGACAGGGATGCCGTTAAGAACGCGCCAGACGATCCTCGATTTGTTTTTGTGCGAAGCAACTTCCGGTTTCTGAGGAATTTTCTTCGTTACCACAACGTGGATGCCGTGGATGGCTTTTTGGCCGATCTGGGTGTGTCATTTCATCATTTTGATGATCCGGGGCGCGGCTTTTCGTTTCGGTTTGAGGGAGCATTGGATATGCGAATGAACCGCGACGCCGGGATGACGGCCGCCGATATCCTTAACGAGTACCCGGAAGAAAGACTCTCGGATCTCTTGTACAGGTACGGGGAGCTTAGAAACGCACGGGGTATTGCCAAGGCGGTCGTGCTGTTCCGACAGGATAGGGGAATCAATACAACGGACGATCTGCTTTCCATTTTGGAGCCTTTTACCCGGAGAGACCGAGAGAAAAAGGTGCTTGCGCAGGCATTCCAGGCACTTCGTATCGAAGTGAATGGTGAGATGAACGCGTTGATGGAAATGCTGGAGCAGGCGTTGCTCTCGTTAAAGCCCGGTGGCCGATTGAGTGTGATCTCGTATCACTCTTTGGAAGACCGCTTGGTGAAGAATTTTTTTAGAACCGGTAATTTCGAGGGAGAGCTGGTGAAGGATTTTTATGGAAACGTGGAGACCCCTTTCACGTTGATCAACCGGAAGGTGATCGTGCCCTCTGAAGAGGAGCAGCTTTCGAACCCACGCTCGAGGAGCGCGAAATTGCGGGTCGCGGAAAAATTAATGTGATGATGTGTGGATATGATGATTTGTTGATTAATCAGCACATCATCACATCGATAAATCAACAAATCAGTACAGGTGAAATTTAAGTTCGATAACATACGCAAATCGTTTGTCCATGTTTTTGGAGGAAGTGTTCTCACGGAGAACTTCTTCCTCAAAAACATGCGATTTATCCTAATCTCGGTGTTGGTGATGATACTGTTTATCAGTCATCGATATACCGTGCTCGAGAGGATGTCAGAGATTGAACGGTTACAGCATGTGTTGAGGGACGCGAAATATGAATCGCTCACTATCTCGTCGAGCCTCACGGAGGCGAGTCGGCAAGGAGAAATCGAGCGAAGGGTAGAGGAGGCGGGCCTCGAATTGAAAATTGCCAATGAGCCCGTCTATCATATTGGCAAATGAGTTGTTGTAAATAAGGATTGCATTGCAAGAAGAGAATGAGTAAACAGAAGAACAAAAAAGTGGTTCTTGCCAGGTACGGAGTGATCGTTACCGGGCTATTGCTGTTTGCCGTGATGATCGTCTTCTCTGCCGGTAAGATCGTGTTTACTTCCGAGGGAAAAAAATGGCGTGAAGTCGGCGAGAAAGAGACGGTGATCCGGGATAGGATCATACTGCCCAAACGGGGAAATATATACACTTACGATGGGAAGTTACTTGCTACCACCGAACCACTATACAGTATTTACATGGACTTCTGGGCCGATGGGATGCGGAAAGATACGCTGGTGAAATACGTGGATGAGCTATCGAAAGAACTCGCGAAAAAATTCCCCGACAGAAGTGCCTCGCAATATAAGAACGTGATCATGAACGGGTGGAACCAGCGCGAGAAAGAGGAGCAACAAATCCGGGATAACCAGGCGAAGGGAGTAGACAAACGTGTAGCTCTTCGATCAAGATACGTGAAGATACTGCGGAACGATATCTCCTACGTGGAACTGAAAGAGATACGTACCTATCCCTTCTGGAACCAACGATCCAATCGTAGCGGGTTAATCGCTGAAGAACGCAATGCGCGTAAAAAGCCGTTCGGCAACTTGGCTACCCGCACCGTGGGTAGCGTTTACAAGGATTTGGACAAAGGGGGGGCCAGTGGCCTCGAGCTTAAATACGACTCGCTGCTGCAAGGGGTGCCTGGCGTGAAGTTTCGTCAGAAGATACAGGGAAAATGGTTGGATGTAGTGGAGACTCCCGCTAAAGAGGGGTGGGATATCGTGACAACTATTGATGCCGAAATACAGGATATTACCGAGCGGGCGTTGCGCGACAAGCTGATGGAGACCGAAGCGGAGTCGGGAACCGCCATTATCATGGAGGTGAAAAGTGGTGAAATCAAAGGGATCGTGAACCTCGACCGCATGAGCAACGGAAGTTACGCCGAAGGAAATCCTAACGCCTTTTCCTACATGAACGAACCGGGTTCTACTTTCAAAACGGTTACCGCCATGGTGGCTCTTGATGATGGGGTGGTGACACCCACCGACTCGTTTTACGTGGGTAACGGACTCTTTCAATACAACCGGAGATGGGTGCGAGATCACTACTGGCGACGGGGGCAGGACAGGGGGTACCTTACCGTGGCGGAGGGGATGGAGGTTTCATCCAACGTCGTGATGAGTAAAATGGTGCTGAAAGGGTACGAGGACAACCCGGCGAAATTCGTGGAAGGGATCGATCGGATCGGACTGCGGAAACAACTCACGTGGGACGTCCCCTTGAGCGGGATAGAAGGTACATCGTCGATCCGGTTCCCCGACGATAAAACCAACTACTGGTCCCGAACCACACTTCCTTGGATGTCTTTCGGGTACGAATCGCAAGTACCCCCTATCTATATGTTGATGTTTTACAACGGTATCGCCAACGGCGGAAAGATGATAAAGCCCTTTATCGCTAAGCAATTCGTGAACGATGGAAGAGTGATGGAGGAGATGAAGGCCGAGGTGGTGAATCCCAAGATGTGCAAAGAGACTACAAGGGAACAGATTCACCAGATGTTGAGAGGGGTGGTGGAGAATGGGACGGCCCGGGTGGTCGCGTCGGATTACTTCGATATTGCCGGCAAAACAGGTACGGCACAGATCGCGGCGGGTGGCAGCTACGCGAACAATTACTTTGTCTCCTTTTGTGGCTATTTCCCCGCCGAGGAGCCGATGTACACCATCTTCGTGGGCTTACGCAAGCCTAAGGGGGTGCCTTCAGGCGGTGGAATGGCCGGAATGGTATTCAAGAATATCGCGGAGCAGACATACCTGCGAAAAGTAAGGCTCACGGTGGAAGACTGCGAGGTGGATTCGACCCTGCAGAAAAACCCGCCACTGAAAAATGGAAACTGGGATCACAATCAAACAGTATTGACTGCCTTGAATTTGCCCGTCGACGACCTGTCGGACGCGGGCGAATGGGTGAAGGTATCTCGTGATAGCACCGCGTATCGTCCCAAAGCCATTGAGGTGGATGAGGCGGTGATACCGGATGTGAGAGGGATGGGTGCCCGAGACGCGGTGTACCTACTGGAAAAGTCGGGATTACGTGTGAACCTCGCGGGCTCCGGAAAAGTAGTGTCGCAGTCGTTCCCCCCTGGGCAGAGGCCGGTAAGAGGGACTACTATTACCATCACCATGCGGTAGATTTAATGGGACTAATTGCTCATTGCAATATGTACATTGCTAATTGAAATAAAAGATATGGACCTCGGTAAATTGATACAAAACTGTAAAGTGATCGCTTTCAAGGGCGATCGAAAGGCCACGGTCGCCTCCATTACCTCCGACTCGCGAACGGTGATGGAAGGCTCGCTCTTTATTGCCGTGGAAGGTATTTGTACCGACGGGCACGCGTATATCGGAAAGGCGATCGAGCAGGGGGCAGTAGCAGTGGTCTATGACAAGCCGATGATCGAAGAGTACTTTTCGAAGGTCACGTATATACAAGTAGCGGACAGCGCGGTGGCTCTGGCACGGATTGCCTCCGAGTGGTACGGCAACCCCTCCCAAAAAATCAAACTGGTGGGTGTGACCGGAACTAACGGGAAGACCACTATCGCAACCTTGCTCTACCAGCTGTTTCTACGAATCGGATACCGTGCCGGTTTGCTCTCCACGGTGGCCAATTACGTGAATGATGAGAAGTTTGCCACTACGCACACTACGCTCGATCCCATCGCGTTAAACGAGCTGTTGCAAAAGATGGTAAAAGCAGGTTGTGACTATGCCTTTATGGAGGTGAGCTCGCATGCCATCCATCAAAAACGGACGTACGGGCTCCATTTCGTGGGAGGGGTGTACACCAACCTCACGCAGGATCATTTGGATTACCATAAGAATATGTTGGAGTACCGTGACGTGAAGAAGTCTTTTTTCGACAATCTTCCGGCGGAAGCCTTCGCGTTGATCAATAGCGACGATCGCAACGGGGCTATCATGGTGCAAAATACAAAAGCACTCAAGAAAAGTTATTCTGTAAAGGGAATGGCCGATTTTAAAGCGAGGGTCTTCGAGAAGCATTTCGATGGTACCGATATAGAGATCAATGGGAAAGGACTCACCGTGCAGTTCGTCGGACTGTTTAACGTGTACAACTTGCTGGCCGTCTACGGCACTGCCACCCTGCTTGGGTTGGAGGAGGAAGAGGTACTCAGGCTGCTAACGCTGTTAAGGCCGGTGGCTGGGCGCTTTGAAACCATCCGGTCACCTCGCGGTTTTACCGTCATCGTGGATTACGCGCATACTCCCGATGCACTCTCTAACGTGCTGAACGCCATTCATGAGGTATTAGAGAGCCAAGGGCGTGTAATCACCGTGGTAGGATGCGGGGGCAATCGCGACCGGACCAAGCGGCCGATAATGGCACTTGAGGCGGTTCAGCAGAGCGATAAAGCCATCTTTACCTCCGATAACCCGAGGTTTGAGGAGCCCGCCGAGATCCTACAAGATATGCTGGATGGGTTGAGTGAAGAGCAGAAGAGGGATACACTCACTATCGCTGATCGGCGCGAGGCTATAAAGACCGCATGCATGCTTGCCCAACCAGGCGATGTGATCCTCATAGCCGGGAAAGGGCACGAGGACTACCAAGAGATTAAAGGAGTGAAACACCATTTCGACGATAAAGAGGAGGTTGAAAAGGTGTTTAGTTCAATTAGCAATTAGCAATTAGCAATGAAAGATTAATACGCTGGCCTCATTGGCATATTGGCACATTAGTCATTTTAGTCACATTTGCATATCATGTTTTATTATCTTTTTGATTACTTAGACCAACTTGATTTTCCAGGAGCGGGTATGTTCCAGTTCGTGATGTTTCGCTCGGCCATGGCCGCGGTATTCTCGCTGCTGATAGGCATCTTCGTTGGTAAGAAGATCATCAATAAACTTCAGCGAAAACAGGTGGGGGAAACCATCCGAAACCTCGACCTGGAAGGACAGTACAGTAAACGAGGAACTCCCACCATGGGAGGGGTCATCATCATCCTCTCTATATTAATATCCACGCTCTGCTTCGGTAAACTGGAAAATATCTACATCATCCTGATGCTGGTCAGTACCGTCTGGTTGGGCACACTGGGTTTTGCCGATGACTATATCAAGGTCTTCAAAAAGGATAAAGAGGGACTCAAGGGGAAATTCAAGATCATTGCTCAAGTAGGATTGGGTCTGATTGTCGGCCTGACAATTTTTCTCAGCCCAGAGATCGTGATGCGAGAAAACACGGAGATACGGGTAAACAACGTGATAGAGGATGTAACCTACCAAAGCGAGGATGTGAAGAGCACCACGACTACCATCCCGTTCGTGAAGAATAACAACTTCGATTACCGGTGGTTGGTGGACTGGATGGGCGACTATGCCGATCAAGTGGTCGCGATCGTGTTCATCTTGGTGGTGATCCTTATCGTGACCGCGGTGTCTAACAGTGCGAACCTGACCGATGGGCTGGATGGGCTGGCCTCCGGTTCCTCGGCTATCATCGGGGTGGCCTTGGGTATCTTGGCCTACGTTTCAGGGCGTGTAGACTTCGCCTCTTACCTGAATATCATGTATATCCCCGGGGGGGATGAGTTGATGGTGTTCGCGTCGGCATTCGTGGGGGCTTGCGTGGGTTTCCTATGGTATAACGCGTATCCCGCGCAGGTGTTCATGGGGGATACCGGTAGCCTCACGCTGGGCGGTATCATCGGCGTGTTCGCGGTGTTGATTCGCAAAGAGCTGCTGCTGCCCATCCTATGCGGTGTCTTTTTCGTGGAAGCACTGTCGGTCATCCTGCAGGTCGCTTACTTTAAATACACGAAGAAGAAATATGGAGTTGGAAAGCGCATTTTTAAAATGACGCCACTGCACCACCATTTTCAGAAGCCGGGAGACGGAAGCATCGACGCGATCGTGCAGAAACCGGTGGTTCCTTTGCCGGAACCCAAGATCGTGAGCCGCTTCTGGTTGGTGGGGATGATCTTGGTCGTCTTGGCTTTGGCTACTCTTAAGATGAGATAAACGGACTTAAACGAGGGAAAGGGATTAGATAATGAGGGAGAAACGGTTCGCGATACTGGGAGGAGGAGAAAGCGGGGTTGGAGCCGCTATCCTTGCTAAAACAAAAGGGTTCGAGGTGTTCTTATCCGATAGCGGCAAACTGAATGATACTCACCGGGAGGTGCTGCGGGCTTACCGGATCGATTTTGAGGAGGGATTGCATACCGAAACTCGGATCTTGCAAGCGGATGAGGTGGTGAAAAGCCCCGGAATTCCAGATACCGCTCCGATCATACAAAAAATCCTGGAGCGAGGCATCCCCGTCATCTCCGAGATAGAGTTTGCTGGACGCTACACCGACGCGAAGATTATCTGCGTGACCGGGAGCAATGGAAAGACCACCACCGCGAGCTTGATTTTTCATATCCTGAAATCGGCCGGGCTCAACGTGGCCTTGGGTGGAAATATCGGCAAGAGTTTTGCTCGCTTGGTAGCGGAAGAGCCGCACGATTATTACGTGTTGGAGTTGAGTAGTTTCCAGTTAGAAGGCATGCACGACTTTAAGGCGGATGTGGCGGTGCTGCTTAATATTACACCCGATCATTTGGACCGGTACGATCACAACCTACAGCACTATATCGATGCCAAAATGCGGATCATTCGAAATCAGAAAATCGAAGACGCGTTCATCTACTGGATGGATGACCCGATCGTGACAAGAGAGATTGAAAAGCTGAAGCCGGAAGTAACCCGTTACCCCTTTGGTGAAAATAAAGGAGAGGTGCTGGCAGGTTATACCGAGAACGGGAGATTATGGATCAACGTGAAAGAGCAGAGGTTTGATATGGAACTGGAATTACTGGCCCTTGAGGGCATGCACAATATTTATAATTCACTGGCATCGGGTATCGTGGCAAAGCTGATGGATATTACCGATGAGCAGCTAAGAGCCTCGCTATCCGATTTCAAGGGGGTGCCGCACCGGCTCGAGAAGGTGGCCACGGTGCGGGGGGTACAATACATCAACGATTCAAAAGCCACCAACGTGAACTCCTGTTGGTACGCGTTGCAGAGCATGCGCTCCAAAACGGTACTGATCTTGGGGGGAGTGGATAAAGGGAATGATTATACCGAGATCGAAGAGCTTGTACGCACCAAGACAAGGGCGTTGATCTTCTTGGGAAAAGACAATAGTCGACTTCACGCTTTCTTCGATGGTAAGGTGGAGGATATTTATGATGCCGGATCCATGGAGGAGGCGGTGAAGAGCGCGTACAGGCTATCCCAGAAAGGGGATACAGTGCTACTTTCTCCCTGTTGCGCGAGTTTCGACCTGTTCGAGAATTACGAGGACCGCGGTGATCAGTTTAAGGAATGTGTCCGGCGACTGTAAACTAATTAAAAATTAAGAATTAAGAATTAAGAATTAAGAATTAATAATTCTTCATTTTTCATTATAAGGTGATTATGTTTAACGATAAAGATCAACTGGATGGGCCACCCCATGAGTCACAAGGTGGAGTACATGATTCCCATCAAGAGGTGTTGGAAACGAGCTCTTCGTTAGGAGATCTTGGGCGTAAGGTATTCAAAGGGGATAAAGTGATTTGGTCCGTTTTTATTATTCTATGCGTGATTTCACTGGTGGAGATTTTTAGCGCTACCAGTACCATAGTCTACCGTCAACAGAACCAATGGGGGCCCATTCTGCGCCATACCATGTTCCTGATTGGTGGGGTGGGAGTGATCCTGCTTATTCATAATATCCCTTACCGCTATTTCTCTTCACTGATATTTGTCCTCTTGGCAGCTATCGTGTTATTGATACTTACCCCCTTTATCGGGACCAGCATCAATAATGCCGACCGATGGATATCGTTCATGGGGTTTACCATCCAACCATCCGAGATAGCCAAGATCTCGTTGATGGGCACCATCGCGTTTCTTTTAAGCAAGCAGAACGGGCAGAACGACGCCCTGCTGTTCAAATGGATGATTGGACTGATGATGGTAGTGTGCGGCATCATCGCCATGGATAATCTCTCCACCGCGGTGCTGCTGTTCGGGGTATGTTACCTGCTGATGTTTATCGGTAACGTCAAGTTCCTGCGCCTTCTCAAGGTGGCCGGTGTGGGTGTTCTTACGTTGCTGATGTTTATTCTTCTGCTGAACGTGATCCCTGAAAAATGGACCGATAGCGGCCCGTTGAACCGGTTGGGAACGTGGCAAAATCGTATCACCCACTTCGGGGAAGCCCGAGAGTTGTCGGAAGAGGAGTATTATACCATAACCGACGAAAATTATCAGGTAGCGCATGCCAAAATTGCGATCTCGAACGGGGGAGTGTTTGGGGTTTTTCCGGGGAACAGCAAGGAGCGTGACTTTCTACCTCAAGCCTATTCCGACTTTATCTACGCGATTATCATCGAAGAGATGGGGTTAGTGGGTGGTGTTTTCGTGCTGTTACTCTACGTGATCATCCTGATCCGATCGGGGATGATCGCCCGGAAAACCGAGAAGCTCTTTCCCAAGTACTTGGTGTTAGGTTCCGCGTTGATGCTCTCGATACAGGCATTTATCAATATGGCGGTCGCCGTCAATCTGATCCCGGTGACCGGACAGCCGCTGCCCTTGGTGAGCCGCGGCGGTACATCAACGTTGATTACCTGCGCGTACTTTGGGTTGATCCTGAGCGCTGACCGCTTCGGGATCGGGAAAAAGAAGGAGGAGGAGTCAGCGGCTGGTACCGATGTTGGTGACGACAGCGGCGATACACGGGACGAGGAAGATAACACTCCTGGCACCGATGCCTCTAAGCCGACCAATTCGATCGACCGTTTAGAGGACAAGGTGGAGTTCGAGGTTTTCCAGGCATAAATTGATGGCTGATGAAAAAGATAATTGTTAGCGGAGGTGGTACGGGAGGGCATATCTTTCCGGCAATCTCGATCGCGAACGCTGTAAAGAAACGGTGGCCGGAGAGCGAGATCCTTTTCGTGGGTGCCGAAGACCGCATGGAGATGGAGCGAGTGCCGGCGGCAGGCTACAACATCGTGGGGCTGCCCGTGGCAGGGTTCGATCGAAAACGGCCGTTGAAAAATATCGCGGTGGTAATGAAATTACTACGAAGCATGAAAAAGGCTCGCCGGATCGTTCGTGATTTCAAGCCGGATATCGCGGTGGGTGTGGGAGGTTATGCCAGCGGACCCATCTTGAAAGCCGCTGCCGCGAAAGGAGTGCCTACCCTTATTCAGGAACAAAACTCGTACGCTGGAGTGACTAACCGGATGCTGGCAAAACAGGCGAGTACCATCTGCGTGGCATACGAAGGAATGGAGAAGTTCTTCCCGAAAGAAAAAATCGTGCTGACGGGTAACCCGTGCCGGCAGGACTTGGTGATCTCTGAAGAGAACCGCCGGGAAGGGTACGCGTTCTTCGGGCTGGATCCCAAGAAAAAGACGATTCTAATGGTGGGAGGAAGCTTAGGGGCGCGGACACTCAACGAGAGCATCATTAAAGCATTCCCCTTATTGATAGAAAGCGACGACGTACAGGTAGTCTGGCAGTGTGGTAAGTACTACTACGCGGAGATGTTGCAGCTTCAGGCAGAAGGGAAAATACCGGCAAACGTGCGTTTACTGGATTTCGTGGCACGTATGGATTATGCCTACTCGGTGGCCGACTTGGTGATCTCCCGGGCAGGAGCAGGCTCCATCTCCGAGTTCAGCCTGTTGCAGAAGGCAGTGATCTTGGTGCCATCGCCCAACGTGGCGGAGGATCATCAAACGATGAACGCAAGGGCACTGGTCGACAAGGATGCCGCGGTGATGGTATCGGATCAACTGGCTCCCGACGTGCTGTTCGACGTGGCTCTGGCACTGGTGCGGAACGACGAACAACGGCAGCATCTGAGCGAAAATATCGCGAAGTTAGCGCAACACGACTCGGCCGAACGAATTGTTGATGAGATCGAAAAGTTGATCTCACGTTGAGAGGCTGGTAGAATGAAGTTTTTAATGAGATGGTTTAATGATGGAATATAAATCGATCTACTTTATAGGGATTGGAGGAATCGGGATGAGCAACCTGGCCCGCT
Organism: uncultured Proteiniphilum sp.; assembly: GCA_964344275.1. Lineage (GTDB taxonomy): Bacteria > Bacteroidota > Bacteroidia > Bacteroidales > Dysgonomonadaceae > Proteiniphilum. The sequence continues at coordinate 43,505 of CAYFMZ010000002.1, read as the reverse complement.
ATTTTCTTTCCAAAGGGAAGAGAGTGGGAGGCTATGACAGGGCACAAACCAAACTTACGGAGTTGCTGCGCCAAGAGGGGGCATTCGTTCATTATGAAGATAACCCCGCTGTCATCCCACCTGAGTTTACCATCAAAGAGCAGACGCTGGTAGTATATACCCCGGCTGTCCCGGCGTCGCATCGTGAACTGGCTTATTTCAAGGAGGAGGGATTTGCCATTATCAAGCGGGCACAACTGTTAGGTGAAATTACTCGAGCGAGCGACGCGGTCTGTGTGGCGGGGACGCATGGCAAGACTACCGTGTCGAGCATGACCGCGCACTTGCTGCGGCAGTCGAAGGTCGATTGCAACGCCTTCTTAGGAGGAATCCTGAAGAACTACAACAGCAACTTGTTGCTTTCAGATACGAGTAATATCACCGTGGTGGAAGCAGACGAGTACGATCGCTCATTCCACTGGCTGAACCCCTGGATCGCGATCATCACCTCGGCCGATCCCGACCACCTGGATATTTATGGCACCGCCGAGGCGTACCGGGAGAGTTTCGAGAAGTTCACCTCGTTGATCCGTCCCGGCGGACATTTGCTGTTAAAGAAAGGAGCACCCGTGACTCCCCGTGTCACGGAAAACGTGAGGGTATGGAGCTACTCCGAAGCGGAAGGCGATTACCACGCGGAGAACATCCGGGTAGGTAATGGGGAGATCCTGTTTGACTTTGTATCGCCAAAAGGGCGAGTCAACGATATTTCCTTAGGTGTGCCGATGAGGATCAATATCGAAAACGGGGTAGCCGCCATGGCAGCTGCCGAACTATGCGGTGCAACGCCGGAAGAGTTGCGTGCTGCCATGCATTCCTTCAAGGGGCCGGAAAGGCGATTCGATTTCCGTGTCAAATCGGATCAAATTGTTTTTATTGACGACTATGCCCATCACCCCAACGAGTTGTCGGCAGCGATACGCTCCATAAAGGAACTCTATCCGGAGAAAAAAATGACTGTCGTCTTTCAGCCCCACCTCTACTCCCGGACCCGAGATTTTGCCGATGAATTCGCGGAGAGCCTCTCACTAGCCGAAGAGGTGATTCTTCTGGATATCTACCCGGCAAGGGAAGAGCCCATAGAAGGGGTCACGAGCAAGATCATTTTTGATAAAATCCGGTCGCCACAAAAAATACTTCGCGAGAGAGAAGAACTGTTGGGGCTGCTCCGAGAGAAGCCGTTGGAGGTGTTGGTTACATTCGGCGCGGGCGATATCGATCGCTTACTGCCTGGCATCGATAGCCTGTTGGGGGAAAAATACATGGTCGATATTTAAACTTTTTAAATTCGACATTCCTTTGAATTTCTTAATGTATCTTTGTAGAAGTGGTACGTGTTTCATCAAATGAGCCCTCTAAATGAAGAAATTCCTTGCAATTCTGGCTGCCCTCACGGTAATAGGATACCTTTTTTTTTCGGCGAATTACTTCCGTGATTCCTCGAAAAATCGCCTGTGCGAGCGTTTTGAGGTAGTGGTAAGGGATAGTTCTCGTACCGGATTCGTGCGGGCTGCGGAGATCGAAGAGCTAGTGAAGCGCTATGACCTCTATCCCGTGGGAAAACGATTTTCCGAGATAAATACACTGGCTATCCGGGATACGATACTTACTAATCGACTCGTGGAATCGGCACAAGTGTATACCACCCCAGGTGGAGCCGTGGTGGCGACCGTACGTCAAAGGGAGCCGGTATTAAGAGTGATCTCCGATGGACAAGGGAGTTTTTACGTGGATAACGACCGGCGTATCATGCCTGTTTCATCCACGTATACCGTGTATGTGCCTATAGCTACCGGAGCCATTGACGAGGAGTTTGCACGAGGGGAGTTATATGACTTCGCGATGTTCTTGCACAATAATCCCGACTGGGACGCGTGGATCGAGCAGATGGTTGTCAGGCCCAACCGAGACGTGGTTTTGATTCCTCGGGCGGGCGACTTTCGTATCGTGATGGGAAGCTTGGATGATTACCCTGCAAAATTGGCCAAATTTGACCGTTTCGTGAACGAGGGATTGAACGTGGTGGGGTGGAACCGTTACTCGGAAATCAATCTCAAGTACAATAACCAAGTGGTGTGTACGAAAAAATAACAGGATAAAGTCCGGATCATGGCTTGAGAGGCAAACAGACAGAATGAAAAGGATGTTAACAAACAAACAATAATTGTTGTGAGAATGTTTGTTAAGCATCACAATAACCCAACAACCCAAAGATTATCGACCAATATAATATGATGCAATCAGGATTTATCGCCGCTATTGATCTGGGGACTTCCTCGATCAAGGGTGTGGTGGGCCGAAAGAACGAAAACAATGTAATCTCGATTCTTGCTAGTGGCTCCATCCCCTCTAAAAACAGTATACGGCGCGGGATGGTGTATAATATTGAAGAGACCGGCGCGAGCGTGAGAAAACTTATCGCGATGCTTGAAAATAGCATGGGCCGAAAAATCGGAAAAGTATATGTCTCATTGGGAGGACAATCGCTTCGAACCCTGGAGTTCAGGGAAGCGGTAGAACTCTCCACGGGAGGTGTGGTATCGGATGATGCGGTACAGCAGTTGCGTGCATCGGCTGAAAAATATTCTCCCGAGTTATCACGAGCATACACGGTGGCCGACGTAGAGTATTATATCGATAATAAGCCGGAACGAAATCCAGTAGGTGTAACAGGTTCACGATTAGAAGCTAGTTTCAAGCTCATCACCGGGCGTCCTAATCTAATGGGGAACGTGGAGAAGAGCATTACCGGGAGAGCAGAATTGCCCATCGCTGACTACATCGTGGGAGCCATGGCTGCTGCCGCGGTGGCATTGAACGACGAAGAAAAAGAGCTGGGATGTGCTTTCGTGGATTTCGGCGCGGGAACCACCACCCTTTCATTGTACAAAGGTGGGATCCTCAGGGGAATGGCCGTCATCCCTTTTGGAGGAAAGAATATTACACGAGATATTTGCGCGTTGAATTTTACCGAGAACGACGCGGAACAATTAAAAATCAAGTTTGGTAAGGCCTTGGAAAGCCAAGAAAGTTCGTTCTTCGCGTCTCCCTTTTCCTCTAAACCGGATGTAGACCTCACTCAATTAAATCGGGTGATTGGGATGCGTCTGGATGAGATAACTGCCAACCTCCAAGAGCAGATCCGGCTTTCCGGTTATGAAGAGTCGCTAGGAGCCGGAATGATTATCACGGGAGGAGCATCGCGTCTTAAGAATATGGACGCTTATCTTACACGGGAATTAAAGATGCCGGTGCGTGTGGCGACCGCGAAAAAGGCATTTATAAACAACTCTCCTGACTTGGTCAATGATCCTTCCTTTACACGGGTACTGGGAATGTTGTTGATGGGTGAGGAGAATTGTGAACTACAAGTAGTGGAGCCGCAAGAGTACGACTCTTATGATGAAGAAGCCGGTAGCTCCTCCCGGTCGAGCCGTAGCAAGGAGAAACGGAAGGATAACGCGAAAGTAAAAAAACAGAAAAGTACGAAAGAAGGCGGCTTTCTCACGAACATGGAGAATTTCTTTGGAAACATGTTTTCTGACGACGATGAATAGTTAAATCAAGGATCGAATGAACGACGAGATACTAGACTTTCAAATAGAAAATCATACGGATGCTATTATTAAAGTAATTGGCGTGGGCGGTGGTGGCGGTAACGCGGTAAATCATATGTACGAAGGGGGCATACACGATGTTTCGTTTGCCCTTTGCAATACGGATAACCAGGCATTGATGAAATCGCCGGTGCCTGTGAAGGTGCAATTAGGGCAGAGCACCACCGGAGGGTTAGGAGCGGGCAATAAGCCTGAAATAGCCCGCAAAGCCGCTGAAGAAAGCATCGATCTGATCGAAGAGCTGCTCAACGATGGCACACGCATGGTCTTCATTACCGCTGGAATGGGTGGCGGAACTGGAACGGGAGCCGCTCCCGTGGTGGCACGGGTAGCCAAGGATTTGGGGATTCTCACCGTGGGAATCGTCACTATCCCTTTTGTCTTTGAAGGATCGCGTAAGATCGTACAGGCTCTCAAGGGGGTAGAAGAGATCGCGAAGAACGTGGACGCGCTGTTGGTGATCAACAACGAACGGTTAAGGGATATTTACAGCGACCTCACGATGTTAAACGCTTTTGCTAAAGCAGATGATACCTTGGCAACGGCGGCCAAAAGCATCGCGGAGATCATCACGGTGCACGGCCATGTGAACCTCGACTTTGCTGACGTGAACACCACGCTCAAGGATGGTGGTGTAGCTATCATGAGCAGTGGCATGGGTAAAGGGAAGGATCGAATCAACGATGCTATCAAAGACGCGCTGCACTCGCCCCTGTTGAATAATAATGATGTATTTAGTGCCAAAAAGATATTGATCAATCTATCGTTCGGGGAGGAGCACCCGCTGATGATGGAAGAGATGAACGCCTTGCACGATTTCATGTCGAAGTTCAGTAAGGGAATTGAAGTGATTTGGGGTGCGGCTGTGGAAGATTCATTGGTGGAAGAGGTGAAGGTGACGCTTTTGGCAACAGGTTTCTCCATTACCAGCGTACCTGGCATTCAGGAAAAAATGGAGGAAGAGTCCAAGGCAGAGGAGCTGCAACGTAAGATTTTAGAGGACGAGGAACGAGAACGGGAACGAAAAGATAAAGAGCTGATCGAAAAATATTACGGAAAAGCCGGATTAGAGTCGCTCGCGGCACATAATTACCGCTTGGAGCCGTTCGTGTTGACCGCCGAGGAGCTAGACGACGACCGGGTATTGGAGGCATTGGAAAAAAATCCTGTGTTTAAACGCGAAAGAGATTTTAACCCGCGTGTTTATCAGTCCGATACGCCGCGGCAGTCATCTACACTATTTGATTGAAAATGAATAATTAATAATTAACAATGAAAAAATTATTGATTATCATTGGCACATTAGAATATTATTCACATTAGTACATTAAATTATGACACTATACGATACCATAAACGACGAAATAAAGCGGGCTATGCTGGCCAGAGACAAGGTCCGGCTGGACACGTTAAGGGGCATTAAAAAAGAGCTCCTAGAAGCGAAGACGGCAAAAGATGCTCCCGACGAACTGACCGAAGAGATGGTAATATCCATATTGCAACGAATGGTGAAGCAACGCAAAGAGAGTGCCGATATTTACGCTTCAAGTGGCCGCGACGAATTGGCCGAAAATGAAATCGAGCAGCTGAATGTGATCCGGGAGTACCTACCGGAACAGTTGTCGGAAGAAGAATTGGAAGCGGCGATCAAAAAAATCATCGCGGACACGGGGGCCACGTCAATGAAGGAAATGGGTAAAGTGATGGCCATCGCCACCAAGGAGCTGGCGGGTAGAGCAGAAGGCCGTGCTATATCGAATCAAGTTAAGAAATTACTGTCCTGATTTATAATTCTCAATTCTTAATTTCTCATTCTTAATTTTTAATTATTAACTGATCCTACTCTGTTCTCCGTACGTAAGGTTCGTACTCTCTTTTGAAGCGCTTCTCGATGCGGTTACTTTTGCGTGCCCTCCGTTCCAACTTTGTTAACTCGCTGTCCCGTTTTTTACCGGCATCAAAATCGTCCGTTAATAATAAAATGGAGACCGTCTCGTCGTCTATCTCATTAAAACGGAAGACCACCGTGCTGTTTTCAATAATCTCGTTGTCTGCTAACTTTACCAAGTAGTCGCTTCCCGGCGTGTAATCGAAAGAGATCGTGTTATATCCCATCCCAGAAACTGTGATGTTCTGGGTTTTATCTGTATTTGTCAAGTGGATTCTTCCATCGTCTCCGGTTACCCTTCCCCCCGGATGCTTTCGGGAAGTATTGTTGGGTTCTACTAAGATTCCTTGAATAGGGTAATTGGAGAGCCCCACCACCTTTACGACACATGTATCCGGACGGGAGCCTTCCAGTTCCTGAAACGTGCTTTTACGTCCCGGGTACTCCGACGTGTGAATCATGAGAAAATCTTCAACCCTCTCGTATGTTCCAACACCCACTTGTGTTGTAGAGAGCCCCCCGAAACCACTCACGCTAAAAATCACCTGCTCACCGTTAAAAACCAGCGAGTCCGATCCATTTTTAAAGGTGCCACTAAGTGGTTGAGCCGCGAAAGTTATTCCTGAAAATAGAACTGAAATTAATAATATAAATCTTTTCATGACCGATGCGTAAGCGTGTTAATACGCGAATGTACCATTAATTTCCGTGACAAGAAAAGATGAAATGTTAAAATAAGGCCCTTGCTGTTCTCTCATTTTCTCTTTGATGTGTGACAAAATTAAAAGAGGCTGTCTCAAGAATATTTTGAGACAGCCTCCATTTTCCTCTTAAATTAGTACAATCGAGAAAGCATCTTACAAATTCGGGCCTTGGCCAAATTCCGGTGCTTCTTTATCGTACCATACGCGTTCAGAATTTAACCTGTTCACGTCGGTTGTACTCATGGTGTACCCTTGTTGCCTGTATGATTCCAAGACAATATCGTACATCTTGTCGCTCTCCAACGGCTCATTTACATTAAATCGACGTGGTAACACGTAGTTATCCGCAAATGGCAAGAAAGGCAATATTTCGCTATCGTACTTTGGAACTCCTGAACGGCGCATTGCCGAAAACATGTCCGCCGGCAGGTGAGTGAAATGGATATGTTGTTGTATATACACTTTTTCCAAATCCGTTGCCCTGTCCCCCGTGAGCTGATATGCAGGCTGCGATACCAGATGTTCAACTTCGCCATTTTCGAGCTTGATCGCTTTACCATGTTCCGTGTCGTAGGGTGCAGAGTAATAAGGAATTTGATTCAGCCCTGCCATTCGATCGTATGCCTGTACCGATAACCGTACAGCATCTTCAAAATAGGTGGCGGGATCGATCGCGATGTTGGCTCCTAAAAGCCTCAACTCCGTCAAGTACAAGTACACTTCCGCCGTTGAGAAATAGAGCCCATACCAAGCATGGGGCTCAATATCTTCTACTACCGGAGCACCTGGTGCATCCGGGAAGGTGTAGTTCAAATTACCCTTCAGCATCTCGTGATTGAACGAGCTCAACGGGTTGTAGGTCCTCTCCTGTCCATTCAGAGTGATTTTGAAAAGGTTACCCTGTGGGTCAAAATATTCCCTGTACTCGCTTTTCAAGTTGTCGTTGATTTGTGCCGGTACACCATGATAGCGTACCCAAGGCTCTCCCGGTGCTTTCCAGCTTTCGAAAACTTTTTTTCCGTCTACTTCGGAATAGTTCACCTGCTCGAGGATATAACTTGGTACATTTGGGCTATTGGGATTCGCTGCTTGCGCATCGAAATAGGCTTGAACCACCCTCGAGTTAAATGAATTCTTGTTGAAAAAGAAGCGGATGCGCGGGTCTCTGTTCTCGATCATGAACTCGGTCAGATGCTTTGTAATCGTCCCAGGGTTCACCTGATCATTGAAGTGGTAAAACTTAGATCCCGCGTTATACACGAAATCATCGTTTAAACCGCTTAAGATACCGGCACTGCTATTCATAACATCTTGAGCTATGCTGAATGCTTTCTCTTTATCGGCATGCAATAGGCGTACAGCGATCTTCAATCTCAAGGAGTTGGCAAATTTTGCCCACTTGGCTACATCCCCATCATAAATGAGGTCTTGTTTGCCTAATGAGACCTGCGAAATATCCCTTCCCTCAAAGGTGACGGGATTGGTCAGCGTATTGATCGTTTCCTCCAGTTCCTGCAGGAGGATATCAAATAGCTCTTCTTGTGTATCGTGCTTTGGAGTCAGTAAAGGAGGATCGGTATATCTTGCTTTAAAAGCTTCCGAGTAGGCCATTGATCCATACATGTCGGAATCGAGGATAGCCAGGTAAGCCATTATCGGGTAGGTCATCGCCTTAATATATTGATAAGATGCCTGGGCCTCGCCCTCCATTTCATTATCAACCAAATGTTGAATCTCGCGGGTGGCTAGCATCACCCTGTAAACCGTCCCGCCAATTCCGTCCGCGATAGCCTGTTCGTTCATGCGGTCGCCATTTCCTCCACTGGGAGCAGTTACTTGTCCCCATTGCAACATATAGCGGAAGTCGTAAAACCATTGACGGTAATCCATCGGTTTCATCTCGGTCAATGCAGTTGTGAAGAGGTAGCGGATATCCGGCTCGGTGATATCCCCCGGGTTCGTATTTATATCCGCCAGTTCATCCTTGCAACTAGAGAACAAGATTGCAAGTACCGCGATACCTATAATAAATAATTTATTTTTTTTCATAATCTCCTTGTCAATCTATTTAGAAAGTAAAATTGAGTGATAACATGTAATTAGCCGTGTAGGGTAGGAAAGACCGGGTACGGAATTCTCCGGCACGGTTTCCGCGCACGCTTTCGGGGTGCAGGTTGTTAGGCAGTGAGTTATATAGGTAGCCTAGGTTCCTGGCGCTGAATGATACGTACAGGCTGTTGGCCCCGATTCGTGAGATAAGATCCCGATCGAAGGTGTAACCCAGCGATATCTCCCGTAAAGCGATATAGTTGAGTTCATGGAACCAATCGTCGTTCAACGTACCTTGTCCCCAAGAGTTAGAAAAATAGTGCCAGTTCCCCGCGTGGGTAGGCTCAAGAATGCCTTGCTCCACCAGGTCGGCGTAGCGTTTACCTGACACATCGTGTGATTCTCCATCCACACCAAGTACCACTATCCCATCGGCGAATACCCCGTCGGGTATCATCCCATCGTGATAGGTGATCCCTTGCGTGTCGGCATACTGGCTAGTCCACGTGATACCGCCATTTTGGCTGTCTCGGTAACGTAGCGATGTAGCCGTCGCACCATACGCGGTCCCATAACGGTTCGCGTAAGAAGCGATCATCCCACCGAACCGAGCGTCGAGCCCGACACGCAGGTTGAAGTTTTTATAACGTAGTCCACTCATTAAGGATGATAGGAAGTCGGGATTCATATCGCCCACCTCTTCCACTTCTCCACTTCTCACTGGATATGCTCCTCGTCCATGACTGGACCAGGTTAGGAGCATATCGCCATTTTCGTTGCGCTTGGGAGCGATATCGCTCATGAGTACTCCATAGGGGCCACCCACGATAGCCACCGATCCAACACGGTAGTCGTAGTTGTTTGGTTGCCCTTCCAACGCGATGTAATTAGTAACGTTGGGATGTAGTTCCACGATCTTGTTACGGTTACGCGTGTAGGTTAAGTCCACCGTCCACTCCCAATCTTTCGTTTGAATTGGGACCGTTTTGAGTGCCAATTCAACCCCTTGGTTTTGGATGTTACCGGCATTGATCAATTGACTGCTTACCCCCGAGATCCACGGAGTAGCAATTTCGATGATTTGATCCCTTGTATTCTCTTTATAATAGGTAGCGTCGAGCCCGATCCGGTTATTAATGAATCGGATGTCGGCACCTATCTCCCAGGCATTCTTTCGTTCCGGGCGGATGCTCGGGTCGAACAGTTTATTCGGTATCCCGTTGGTGTATATAAACCCGTCAGAGAGTTCAATGCGGCCTACTGAATAGGCTTGATTAATATAGTAGGGTGCGGTGTCGTTCCCTACTTGTGCCCAAGAAGACCTCAGCTTACCAAACGTGAACCAGTCAGGCAGATCGAATGTTTCAGAAAAGAGCCACGATCCAGAGATTGATGGGTAGAAATAGGAGTAATTCCCCGTGGCGTTCGAATAAACGAGTGCTGAAGACCAGTCGTTACGTCCCGTAATGTCAAGGAAAAGTTGATTTTTCCAAGCGGTATTGAGCGCGAACACTGTAGAGTAGATACGTTTTGTATCGTTTACATACCCTTCGTAACCGGCCGTTTCTTTACTGTTTCCGATAAAGAACTGTCCCGGTACCGTTAGCCCCCCGTTTGTCCACAGTGAAGTGTAAGTGTTCTTACGATCATAGAACTCTCCCCGCAGGAATCCTCCCAATTCAAAGTCACCGAACGTTTTATTCATGAACAGGGTGCTCATCAGTGTCATCTGTTCCTGCGCACGTTGAGAGATGCTATAGCTACCTCCTTCATTGGCATATCCTGATCCGAGATTTTTTGTTTCCCCTTTTACCGTGTAATAGTTCATGTTTCCTTCCACTTTAAAGTTCGCCCATTCCGAAAGACGGAAATCCATCTCAATCGTGGGCCGGAAAACATCTTCTAAGCGGTAATTATTATTATGGTTGATACTGAACCATAAGCCCCTCCCGGGTACATTTCCGTACAGGTCACCATAATCGGTGCTGGCAAGCCCTCCATGTTCCCCCAGGTACATATTTTTGTAATAATTAGGATTGTAGTCATTTGCCAAGCTTGCCTGAACAAAATATTCACCGAAGTTTATATCCGAATTTTGCGGTTTTGAACGTGTCCAGTTTAAAGATGCCCCAATATTGAACCAATCGTTCACTTGATGGAACCCTTTCACGAAGAAAGAGAACCGGTCGAAGGTGTTTCGGGGAGTAATACCATTGGCCTTTCTGTAGGACATGGAGGTGAAATAATTGGTCTCCGCGTTTCCACCCTGTATACTTAGGTTCGTGTTTGAGTTAAACCCGGTATCGTACATATCTTTCAGGTTGTTCTTGTAAGCGGTCCATGGACCTATAGTTCGGTCGTACAGTTCTACCTCGCGGCCGTCAATACGTGGCCCCCATAACATGCTGCCAGCGGTTGGAATCAATGAATAGACACCATTGCTGTTTTTACGCAGGTCGGCCGGGTTGAACCGGTTGCCGTCAGGATCCGCGCTGTTCTGTCCGGGCCACATACCCGGGCCGTATTGATATTGCAAGTCAGGTGTAGAGAAAACATGGTCTACCCCGAACGTTTGCGAGAATGAGATGCCTAAACCTTGTACTGCACTCCCCCCTTTTGTGGTGATTACTACCGCTCCATTCAGCCCGCGAGATCCGTACAATGCTGTAGCGGCAGCTCCTTTAAGGACCGAAACCGACGCGAAATCATCGGGGTTCAAGTTCTTTAGCATGTTCCCCCAGTCGTTTGAGTTCGCGGTCCAGTTGAGGTCGTCACTACCCGAAACATCATTGTCCAGGATTACCCCGTCAACAACATAAATAGGTTGGTTGTTTCTTTGTAGCGTTGAAGCACCGCGGATTTGAATTTTGGTTCCACCAAACAGCCCGCCGTCGGTACCTTTAATGTCTACCCCGGCTACTTTTCCCTGAAGAGCCGCTACCGGGTTGATGGTGTTGGCACCCTTGATCTCTTCTCCACTTACCTCGGTTACCGCGTATCCTAACGCTTTTTCCGATCGCCTCATTCCAAGCGCGGTGACTACCAACTCATCCAGTAATTCTGTATCGGGTGCCATCACCACGTCGATGGTGGTTCGACCGTTAACGGGAATTACTTGCGAGCTCATTCCCACGTAACTTACCTGTATAGATGCATCGGATGGCACATTGCTTAACGTGTAAACACCATCGATGTCCGTAACGGTACCGTGCGAAGGGTTACCCTCGACGATTACCGTAGCGCCAATAACTTCAAAGCCGGTATCGTCCGTGATTGTACCACTTACGGTAACCGTTTGTGCTGAGATAGAAAAGGCAAGAAAACTCAAGAGGAGAGTTACCACCCCCCTAAAACTAATTTGTTTTTTCTCCATTCTCGTTTAATGATTTTGTTGATTGTTCTTAAAAATAACCTGAAACACGCACATGTTTTAATAACTGTGGTTTTATTGACTCCTTAATTAATAAGCGGCGCATGTGTGCATTGCATTTAGGTGCAAAGATAATGCTAATTCACGATCAAAGGAAAAGGTTTAACAAAAAAGGGTTGGATATAAATTTATTTATGAATTTGCCGAACTGATGTTATGTTTTTTTATTATTCAAGGATGGTTCATCGCTGGACCATAGAAAGCAGGTTATACAAGAGCGAAGGGGTGGATTTTTCGTGGAATAAGCACCCCATTTCCCAGTTCGGGAGAACCGGGAAATGGGGTGTGTAAACTGTAAACAGAGTGGATTACAGTCCTTTTTCACTGAGGTAGCGCTCCGCGTCCATCGCGGCCCGACAGCCGGTACCGGCAGCAGTCACTGCTTGGCGATAGATGGGGTCGGCCACGTCTCCGCAGGCGAACACGCCCTCGACGTTTGTCTTTGTCGTGGGGTGGGCTGTTTTAATATATCCCACGTTATCTAATTCGATAAAATCTTTGAATATCTCGGTGTTTGGCTTATGTCCGATGGCAAGAAAGAAACCGTCGATAGCGATATCTACCTTCTCTTCATCCGGTTCTCCCATTCGTTTGATCAGGTGTGCTCCTTCCACGCCATTTTCGCCAAAAAGGCCCACGGCATTATGCTCAAAAAGGATCTCTATCTTGGGGTTATTCATTACCCGTTCTTGCATGATCCTCGAAGCCCGCAGGTAGGGCTTGCGTACGATCATATACACCTTGTCGGCCAGCCCCGAGAGGTAGGTGGCTTCTTCGCACGCGGTATCGCCCCCGCCCACCACGGCTACTTTTTTCTTACGATAGAAAAAGCCGTCGCAGGTGGCGCAGGCCGAAACACCTTGTCCGGCGTATTTGGTTTCATCTTCCAGGCCAAGATATTTTGCCGTGGCTCCGGTGGATATAATTACGGTATCGGCTTCAATCACCTTCTCGTTGTCGATCGTCACCTTTAACGGACGCGTGGAGAAATCAACCGCGGTGGCTCTTCCTGAAAGTATCTTTGCACCGTATCGTTCCGCTTGCTTCCTGAAATCTTCCATCATCTCCGGACCGGTGACCCCCTCGGGGTACCCTGGATAATTTTCCACGTCGGTTGTGGTCGTCAATTGCCCACCCGGTTCCATTCCTTGGTAAAGTACCGGCTCCAAGTTAGCCCGTGACGCGTATATAGCAGCCGTGTAACCGGCAGGCCCGGATCCCAGGATCAGGCAGCGAACTTTATCTTGCATATTTTATATTATATGATTTGAAGAACTCCTTTCTCTTCTGATTTTTACTTGACTAAAATGTTACCGGGAAAAAAGTCTTCTTGTTACTAATGAATACAAAGATACGATTATTCCATGTAATTTGAAATTGATATTGCCTTTATCTATTCACGGTAAATGGATCGAATATAAGCTGTTCGCCTATATCATTCTTTAACGTAAATCCACGATCTCCACTCCCGGGTAGTCAATCGGATTAAAAGTGAATTCACTATCGGGATAGTGGTAATTGGCGTTGTACTTCGTGATGTCGATTTGTGTTCTTAGGTCATTGCTAAAGGTCAGGATGGCTTGCACCAACGTGTGCGTTGCCCGGTCGATCGCCACCGACAGCGATTTAAAATCACGATTACTCCCGGTGCCGGGTACCATCTCTATCCGATAAGCATTTTTCCCGTTCACCGTGGTTTCGATTGGCTTTTCCAGCGAGTAGCCGTTTTTGTACATGCCCAAGAGTGCTATCGGGCTGATGGAAGCTATCTCCTGCTCTGTGGGCTGGCTGATGTTCACTTCATTCACCTCTTTGATAAATACCCATTGTGTTTTGCCGTCGAACCATACCTCCATCGCTTCCATCTCGAGCTTGAACTTATCTCCTTTAATATGTGCTTCACCCTGTTGAGCATCCATCGCTTTACCGTCCTCATTTAAAGTGGAAGTGGTAAACGAGAGGCGAATTCCATCGGATGCACGGTAGCCCGCGTATGTCTTGTCAAGTATTTCCCTTGCCCCGTTCCCATTTTGTGCAATTAAAAGGGAGAGGGAGAGTAGAGGTGCTAACACGAGAAGGTTTCTTTTTTGCATAGATATAATTTTTAGAGCGAGGCCCCAAAGTGAGGTCCACTGGTAGTGATAAGACGGCAGGAGCACCTTCTGGTTTAATCGAGCGAGTTCAATAGTTTTTCCAGTGAGTATTCGTCGGCAATGAAGACCTCTCGCGGTTTGCTCCCTTGGGTGGCACCGACGATTCCAGCGGCCTCCAATTGATCCATGAGCCTGCCAGCCCGGTTATATCCTATGGAGAATTTCCGTTGTATCAGTGAGGTAGATCCCTGCTGATGCACCACGATCAAGCGGGCAGCCTCTTCAAAGAGGGCATCGCGATCGTTCAGGTCCACCGCGCCGGGTACGGCATCGGCTTCGCTGAATACCTCGGGTAGCGGGAACGCGCTGTCGTACCCCCGTTGTTTGCCGATATCGAGGGAGATTTTTTCCACCTCTGGGGTATCCACGAACGCACACTGTATCCGGATCAGGTTGCTCCCCTGCGAGAAGAGCATGTCGCCGCGGCCGATCAACTGGTTGGCGCCACTCATATCGAGGATGGTGCGGGAGTCGATCTGTGAAGTCACACGAAATGCCATCCGGGCAGGGAAGTTGGCCTTGATGGTACCGGTGATAATATTGGTAGTGGGGCGTTGAGTGGCAATCACCATATGCATGCCCACCGCGCGGGCTTTCTGTGCGATGCGAGCGATCGGCATCTCTATCTCTTTGCCCGCGGTCATGATCAGGTCACCAAACTCGTCGATCACCACCACGATATAGGGCATGTACTTGTGGCCGTTGTTGGGATTTAGTCGCCGTTGAATGAATTTCTCGTTGTACTCTTTGATCGTCCGCACGTGCGCTTTCATCAACAACTCGTATCGGTCGTCCATCTCCTTGGTGAGTGAATTCAGTGTCTGCGTTACTTTGCTCACATCGGTAATAATCGCTTTATCCTCGTCGGGTAACTTGGCCAGGTAATGCTTCTCGATGGCGGAATAGATATTGAACTCCACCATCTTGGGGTCAATCAGCACCAGCTTCATCTCCGCGGGGTGTTTTTTGTAAAGCAGCGAGGTGATGATAGCGTTGAGTCCCACCGATTTTCCTTGCCCAGTGGCACCTGCGACGAGCAGGTGAGGCATCTTTGTAAGGTCGAAGATAAACACTTCGTTGGTGATGGTCTTTCCAAGTGCCACCGGCAACTCGTAGTTACACTCTTGAAAACGTTTGGATGTGATGACCGAGTGCATGGAGACAATTTGGGGATCCTTGTTAGGAACCTCGATTCCAATGGTTCCTTTGCCTGGCATTGGGGCGATAATACGGATTCCAAGCGCAGAGAGGCTCAAGGCTATATCGTCTTCTAAATTTCGGATCTTGGAGATACGCACTCCCGCCTGTGGAACAATCTCGTAAAGGGTGATGGTGGGCCCTACCGTCGCTTTGATGGAGGTGATTTCAATCCCGTAATTGCGCAGTGTATGAATGATTTTGTTCTTGTTCTCGTTCTGCTCTTCCATGTCCACTCCCTTATCGCCCGTGTTGTACACTTTCAGCAGGTTGGTGGTAGGTGAACGGAATGTAGAGAGGTCCTTTCTTGGGTCGTACTCCTCCATTTCGTTGGGCAAGGGAGTCGTTTTTGTCTCCTCATAGGGATGCAGAGGGTAGGCCGACTCGTCGTCTTTGGGGACAATCACCTCGAAATCATCCGGTGATGCAGCCTCTGGGGTGGGGGTAGCAGGTGAGGGAGCTACGGGAGCGTTTGTGGTAATACTGGAGAGGGGGCTCGGATTCGTTACTGTATGTGGAATTTCGTCTTCTTCCTCCTCTTGACCATTCTCCTCGTTGAAAAATTTCTGTTTGAACCAGTCGACCACCCGCTGGAAAAGCCCGTTCCTCTTCTCTTTTTCGCTTGTAATTGGGGCAGCAGCCTCTTCCCGGTCAGGCAGATCGGACTCGTCATCCCGCGTGGCAAACGAGGGAGCGCTATTGACCAGTGTCTTTTGAATGCGGTGCATCGAGCTTTTGCGGAAGATCACCGCGACGATCACCACAAAGAGGATAATCAACAATACGATGCCTGGCCAGCCGATGCTGCTTTCCAAGATTTGTTCAATATGGATGCCATGAGTCCCTCCCCATTTCACGTGGGTGTCCGGGAGAATTTTATCCAAGATAAACGCGCTGGTGATGGAGATGCCGATGAGTCCAAACGCGGAGATAAAGAATGCTTTGAGGAAAGAAAATTTAGAAACCCTCATGATTCTCAGTCCCAGGTATATCAAGAAAAGGGGAACAAAGGCAGAAGCGATGCCAAACCCCTCGTTCACCAACCTTTCGGCAATGTACGCGCCGCCTGCACCCGTCCAGTTCCGGATCTCGGGTGTCTCGGAACGCACCAGCTCCCAGAAAGAACGGTTGAGCACGTTGCTTTGATCGGCTGCACCTGTAAAAAGGAACGAGATGATAGCCAACAGCATGAAAATACCGATGAAAGCTACAATCACTCCCAAGATGAAATGGAAGCGCTCGTTTCTTAAAAGCTCGAAAAACGCTGTGCTCTTTTTTTTGGACGCGGATGTTCTCCTTCTTTTTCTTTTTGCCATACTGTTTGTTCTCTTCCTCTTTCTGCCGATGCCATTGAAATGTTCAAAGACTGCATGAGGCAACGATAATGCATTGGTAAGAGACCTCATGCATTGTAAATGCAGTGAAATCAAAGTAGAGTGTTAAACTTTCCTGAACACTGTTAAGGTGCATCTTACAATGTGCAAATGTATGAAAAAAGAACGGTAGATAAAAAGGAATGGTTTATTTTGAGGAAATGAGATGACCCCGTTAGGAGGAGCGTTTTGCTTTTTGTCCTACAAGGTATGCACCGGCGACCAGCGCCACGACTCCAAGCCCCAGTTTTATATAGGCCTTTTCCTTTTCCTGGCCGTCCTGAGCCTTGATCTCCATTCCCAAAAGTTCAACTGAGGTGCTACTTTCGTTGAGGCCGTTAATTCCGAGGTAACCCAGCACGAGGGCTGCGATGATAAGAATAATTCCAATTGTTTTTTTCATAGCGCGTAATATTTAGTTTTTCTTAAAACGCTTTGTGCCATGCTATTGTTCTGTCACCGCCAGGAAATCTCACTCTTCAAGTTTTAGAATCCACAGGGGCAGAAGGGGCCCTTCTAAAAAGCGAAAAGTCCGCGAATCACTTCGCAGACCTCTCTTGTTAACACAATCTTCATGAAACAAACTACACTATCGAGTTGATTGCAGAATGATAATCCGGCTCCTGTGCAATCTCGGGAACCAGCTCGGTATACACGACTCTTCCTTCCGGGTTGACCACTACCACTGCGCGTCCCAAAAGGCCTTGAAGCGGCCCGTCGGTCATTAGCAGCCCGTAGTCGTTACCAAAGGCACTGTTCCGGAAAGTAGAGAGGGTAATAACGTTATCTATACCTTCCGCGGAGCAGAATCGCCCGGCAGCGAAAGGCAAGTCGGCGGATATTCCAAGGACCACCGTGTTGTTCAACCCGGCAGCTTCTTTATTGAAGCGGCGGACCGATGCAGCGCATACTCCCGTGTCAAGGCTTGGGAAGATGTTCAACACCACGTTTTTTCCCTTGTAGTCCCCTAAGGAAACTTCAGCGAGTTCGCCGCTGACAAGAGTGAAATCGGGAGCTGTCTCACCCACGGCTGGAAGATTGCCGGATGTATGAACAGGGTTTCCTTTGAAAGTAATATTCGCCATATAGCTGTAATCTTTAATTTATAATAGTTCTTAATAATACCTTATTCACAACTCTAAACAACAGGTCTGTTTAAATGTTCATTGTAAATTGATTTTTAACGTTCACTGGTCAGGCTATTTCATTTTAGGCACTTTCTCGTTCGTCAAATCCATTCAGGTGACAGGATAGTCTGTGTACACTCTATCTTCATTCAGGAAGTGATTCGTGAGGGTGCGTGTTTTGCTCGGGAAGTTCATCACGGAGGTATTTCGCTGTGTAGCTCTTCGTCTCCTGGATAATCTCTTCCGGTGTACCGGTCGCCAGAATATATCCCCCCTTTTCCCCGCCTTCCGGACCCAAGTCTATCACGTAGTCGGCACACTTGATAATATCGAGGTTGTGTTCGATGACGATTACGGTGTTTCCTTTATCCACCAGCTTGTTCAGGACGCTCAGTAGTACTCGGATATCTTCAAAGTGAAGCCCCGTGGTGGGTTCATCCAGCACGTAGAGTGTGTTGCCCGTGTCTACCCGTGCCAGTTCGGTGGCCAGTTTTACTCGCTGGCTCTCTCCACCCGAAAGCGTGGTGGAGGATTGCCCTAATTTGATGTAGCCAAGCCCCACTTCCTGAAGTACTTTTATCTTGTGAAGAATCGAAGGGACATTCTCAAAGAACTCCACCGCGTTGTTGATGGTCATATCCAGCACGTCGGCAATCGATTTTCCTTTGAAGCGAACTTCTAATGTTTCCCGGTTATATCGTTTGCCGTGGCATACCTCGCAGGGAACCATCACGTCGGGCAAAAAGTTCATCTCGATGGTTTTATACCCGTTGCCCTTGCATTTTTCACAGCGGCCCCCTTTCACGTTAAACGAGAATCGGCCGGGCTTGTATGCTCGGATCTTCGCCTCGGGCATGCCCGCGAACAGATTGCGAATATCGGAAAAGACACCGGTATAAGTAGCCGGGTTGGAACGGGGAGTGCGGCCGATGGGCGACTGGTCAACACTCACCACTTTGTCGAGATTCGACGTCCCTTTTACCGACGAATAGGGGAGAGGATCCTTGAGAGAACGATAAAACTTTTGGCTAAGGATAGGTTGCAGTGTCTCGTTAATCAAGGTCGATTTGCCGCTGCCCGAAACGCCCGTCACGCAAATAAACGTACCCAAGGGAAACGCGGCAGTTACTCCGTTCAGGTTATTGCCCGAAGCACCTTCAATGATTAACTCTTTACCGCTGCCCTTACGGCGCTCTTTGGGGATAGCTATCTCCAATTTTCCGTTCAGGTAGTTCGAGGTGAGGGTGTTCTTTTTCAGCATCTCCGCGGGAAGTCCCTCGAATACCACGTCTCCTCCTTTTTGCCCTGCAAAAGGGCCCATATCCACGATATAGTCGGAGGCCAGCATCATATCTTTATCGTGTTCCACTACTACCACCGAGTTGCCGGAGTCGCGTAGCTTCTTGAGCGAGTCGATCAAACGGTGATTGTCTCGTTGATGCAGTCCTATGCTCGGCTCATCCAAGATATAGAGCACGTTCACCAGCTGCGATCCGATCTGGGTGGCTAACCGAATACGTTGGCTCTCTCCTCCCGAAAGGGAGGCCGATGCACGGGATAGCGAGAGGTAACCTAACCCCACGTCCAGCAAAAACTGCAGTCGCGATAAGATCTCCTTACGGATCTCTTCCGCGATCAGCCGTTGCCGTTCCGACACTTCCGAACGGGAACCAAGAAACCACTCGTACAGTTCTTGGATATCCATCGCGGCCAGCTCCGCGATATTCTTGTCGTTGATCCGGAAGTGGAGTGCCTCTTTGTTGAGTCGCTGTCCGTTGCACTCCGGGCAGCGAGAGGTGGTGATAAATTGTCCCGCCCACTTTTGTGCCGTGGCCGACGCGTCTTCGTCCTGTTGCATCTCGATATACTTTACCACCCCCTCGTAGGATACCGTGTAGTTGGAGTAGCCCAGCGACTCGTTTTTGATTTTCAACCGTTCGTTGGTACCGTATAATATCTCGTCTATTGCCTCTTCCGGGATCTTTTCGATCGGGGTCTTCAGGGTCACCCCGTACTTTTCACAGATGGCAGCAATCTGCCAAAAAAGCATGATGGAGCGCTCTTTGCCAAGTGGTACAATGCCTCCAGCAGCGATGCTTATCCCCGGATTGGGGATGATCTTCTCCACGTCTATTTGATCCACCGTGCCGATGCCCTTGCAACGGGGACACGCGCCTTGGGGCGAGTTGAACGAGAAGTTGTGGGGAGCCGGCTCGCTGTATGACAAGCCGGTAGTGGGACACATAAGACTGCGACTGTAGTGACGCACTTCATCCGCATCTACGTCCTGAATAAGAATCAGACCCGAGCCCTGCTTCATGGCCGTTCGAATACTGGCTTTTAGCTTGTCTTCGAATTTGTTGGAGACCACCAGTTTGTCAATCAATATTTCGATACTGTGGTTCTTATATCGGTCGA
Source organism: uncultured Proteiniphilum sp. (assembly GCA_964344275.1). Classification (GTDB taxonomy): domain Bacteria; phylum Bacteroidota; class Bacteroidia; order Bacteroidales; family Dysgonomonadaceae; genus Proteiniphilum. Next base: position 23,510 of record CAYFMZ010000002.1, on the reverse strand, counting down.
CCTTCATCCCCGGTAGTATCTCTCGGATTTCACCGTCTACCCGTACATTGAGGTATCCTTTCTTGCGTATCTGTTCGAATAGCTCTTTGTAATGGCCTTTCCGGTTACGTACGACAGGTGCCAGGATATATATTTTTTTACCGATGTATTTCTCCAGAATCAATTCCAAGATCTGTTCATCGGTATATTTCACCATTTTTTCTCCCGTGATATAGGAGTAGGCTTCGCCGGCCCGCGCGAAAAGAAGCCGTAGGAAATCATATATTTCAGTGGTGGTGCCCACAGTAGAGCGCGGGTTCTTATTGGTAGTTTTTTGTTCGATCGAGATCACGGGACTCAATCCTGTGATCTTATCCACGTCGGGGCGCTCCAGTTTCCCCAAGAAACCCCGCGCATACGCCGAAAATGTCTCTATATAACGGCGTTGTCCCTCCGCGAAGATGGTGTCGAAAGCGAGGGACGACTTGCCACTGCCGCTCAGTCCCGTGATCACGGTTAACGCGTCACGAGGGATCGCGACGTCAATGTTTTTTAGGTTGTGCACTCGGGCACCGTACACCTGAATTTGGTCTGTATCGGATGTCATATTTAATAAAACGATGATAACCTTTAAAAGTTTATTCTATCACCCATGCCGGATCGTGTACTTTAGGTTTCTCTCCCTTCTTATAGTAAAGGTCGTCTTGCGTAGGGATCAGGATGGTGTATGCTTTGCCACTGGTATTGGTCAACTTGGTGTCGCGTAGCCAGGAATTAAAATCTTTCAGCTGGGCATACGTCACCTGATGTTGGCGGGCAAATGATACCAAGTCGGGGATCGAAGAGGTGACCTCCACCTTTTTAAACTCCATGGGTTTGTAAAGATGCTCTGGTTGTATCACGAAACCATACTGCATTGGATTCTCGAAGATCTGTTTGATAGCGAGCATCCGGTAGTAATAGCGGGAAGTCTCTTCCACGAGCCAAAGATCAAGAGCTTCCCTCGTCTGTTGGTTGCTTAATTCCCTTGTGATGCGCCCCTGCCCTCCGTTATAGGAGAGAGCCGCGGCACTCCACGAGCCATATCTACGGTGAGCATCCTTGAGATAACGTGAAGCCGCCACGGTAGATTTTTCGATATGATAACGCTCATCCACGGTAGCAGAAACCTCTAAGCCATACTCTCTGCCTGTACTCTGTAGGAACTGCCATAATCCCGCGGCCCGAGCAGGGGAGACCGCCCTGGGATCAAGGCTGCTCTCAATCACGGCGAGGTACTTCAGATCATTCGGCATTCCTTCTCGTTCCAATATAGGTTCGATGATCGGGAATATACGATTGGCTCGCTTAAAGAGCAGTAGGGTGGTAGAGTGAAAGTAGGTAAAACTATTGAGCTCTCTATCCATCCGTTCACGACGGTCGTATCGGTCGAAGACGATCGGTTCTCCGGCAAATTCCATACTGTCGGGAATAGCTACTGAAGCGGTCATCGAGAGTACCAAAGGGCGTTCCAATTCCACATTTTCCAGCTTGTTCATTGATGTAAATGTTAAAAGCAGTGCCCCTATTCCCGCGGTGAGAGTAGCTATAGAAATTATAAGGATTGATTTTTTCATACAATAAAATATGTTTCCTCCATGAATCACATTTTTCGATCGTTTTTGTGACTTTTTGATCTTTAATCAATTCGATTCAGTTTTCTTGATTATTGTAGGAGTATAAAACGATAGCCTTTCGGAAGGGAACGTGCAATTTTTTCCTCCCCGAAGAACCTACAAAAATACAAAAACAATCTCAATATCTCAAATGGCACTCCTCTTAGAATTTCAATAACTTAATGATGACGATAAGTAAAGTGGGCATACCCTGTTTTAATAGTTATTAAACGAATTTCTTGCCGTGATGTTTACTGGATACCGAAAGTGATTTTTTTATTTTATAGCGCGTCGGCAAACTAAAAAACTTTATATTTGATCTCCTGTTACGGATTGTCATCGAATCGAGTGCAATTTGCACGAGAGGTAATCCTGTTTCGCCAATCTCTATTTTATAACTAAAATAAAATCGTATGCAACTAAAAACGTCTCCTGAAATTATCAAAGCGCACGATATCAGTCAACTTCGGTACCGGGATACGCCCTTTGTGAAGCTTATGACCAAGCGTATCTACAATGTCCTGATCGTGGCTTCACGCTATGATATGTTTATTTTGGAAGATGATGGCCGCGTGGATGAGCAGATATTTAACGAGTACACCTTACTTAGCCTTCGTTACCCACCCCGGTTCACGCAAGTAAATAATGGTAAAGAGGCTTTAACGGAACTGAAGCAGAACCATTATGAATTGATCATTTGCATGCCCAACATGGATAACAGCGATTCGTTTGAGTTGGCGAAACAGATGAAAATGCACGATGATAGGATACCGGTAGTCTTGTTAACCCCCTTTTCGAAGTCGATTTCCGCCGCGCTGAGCAAGGAGGATCTGAGCGGCATCGATTACGTGTTTAGCTGGTTGGGCGATGCCGACCTGCTCTTGGCAATCATCAAGCTTATCGAGGATAGGATGAACGTGGAGCAGGATGTGAAAACGGTAGGCGTACAGACCATCATGTTGGTGGAAGACTCCGTTCGGTTCTACTCCAGTGCTTTACCGCTTCTCTACAAGTTCGTGCTTTCTGAATCGAAGGAGTTCTCCAAAGAGGCCCTTAACGATCATTTGCGCACGTTGCGTATGCGCGGGCGGCCCAAAATATTGTTGGCTCGCGATTACGAGGAGGCGGTCTCTTATTACCGGAAGTATAGCGACAATATGTTGGGGGTGATCATGGATATGAGTTTCTATCGGGGAGGGAAGAGGGATCCGTTGGCCGGTAAGCGACTTGGCGAGTGGATACGGACCAAAGATGCAGCCATACCTATATTGTACACTTCGGCGGAATCCGAAAACAGGAAGCATGTAAACGAGTCAGAGGATCTTTTTATCGATAAAAACTCCAAGACATTCCCGCAGGACGTCTATAAAGCGATCAAAGAAAACCTGGGTTTCGGCGATTTTGTGATCACCGACCCAGTGACGCATCAGGAACTTTTCAGGATCCGGAACCTAAAGGAGCTGCAGACAAATATCAAGAATATCCCGGATGACGCGCTCTATTACCACCTTTCTAAGAACCACTTCTCTCGTTTTTTCTACTCGAGGGCCATCTTTCCAGTGGCGGAGTTGCTGAAAAAAATTGATGTATCGGAATACGCGAGCATGGAGGAAGCACGTGAGCTAATTCATGGTACCATCGTGCAGTATCGTCGCATAAAAAATACGGGGGTAGTCGCTGTTTTCGAAAAAGATCGGTTCGACCAGTACTCTAACTTCGCGCGGATCGGAGAAGGTTCTTTGGGTGGAAAAGGACGCGGACTCGCGTTCTTGGGTTATATGGTGAAGACGCATCAAGAGTTGAACGTTCATCTGAACTTCCCGGTGGTTACCCCAAAAACGGTCGTACTCTGTACCGATATCTTCGACGAGTTCATGGAGGCGAACGATCTTTACCCCGCCGCCCTGTCCGATAAAACAGACGAGGAGATTCTGAGACTTTTCTTGGCTGCCAAGTTGCCTAAACGATTGGTAAACGACTTCTTTGTCTTTCTAAATGCGATAGATAGCCCCATCGCGATCCGGTCGTCGAGCCTGTTGGAAGATTCCCAGTATCAGCCTTTCGCGGGGATTTACACTACTTATATGATACCATACGTGAATGACAAATACGAAATGGTGCGACTATTAAGCGATGCCATCAAGGCGGTGTATGCTTCGGTGTTTTACGAGGATAGCAAGGCTTATATGGCCGCGACACGCAATTTAATCGACCAGGAAAAGATGGCGATCGTGTTGCAGGAGGTGGTCGGTTCCCGATACGGGAGTTATTACTATCCCGCGATCTCGGGCGTGGCTCGATCCATCAATTATTATCCTATTGGTGACGAAAAGACGGAGGATGGTATCGTGAACATGGCTTTGGGTTTGGGGAAATATATCGTGGATGGGAACATGGGGCTCCGTTTCTCGCCTCTGCACGCGACTAAAATATTGCAACTAAGCACAACAGATCTGGCATTGAGAGATACTCAGACTCGATTTTTCGCGCTTGACCTCGAATCGGTGTCGAAAGAGTTTTCGGTCGACGAAGGTTTCAACCTGAAAAAACTGCGGGTGAGGGATGCCGAAGAAGAGGGACCCATTCGCTACGTGGCATCCACCTATGATCATTACGATCAAATTATCCGGGACGGTTTTTATGAAGGGGGACGAAAAATCATCTCTTTCGCTAATATTTTGCAACACGGCATGTTCCCCTTGAGCGATGTGTTGGGTAAACTGCTGAAAATAGGTCAAAAAGAGATGGGACGTCCCGTGGAGATCGAGTTTGCCGTGGATATAAAAGATCAGTCCATTGCCTCGTTTTATGTGCTACAAATACGGCCTATCGTGGATAACAAGGAGGTGATGAACGAGGATCTGGAGCAGACCGCCCCGGAGGATGTGATCCTTTTTTCGAAAAGTGCCTTGGGTAATGGAGTCGTCGACGATGTGTTCGACGTGGTGTACGTGAAAACAGAAGCGTTTGACGCGTCAAAGACTTTGCAAATCGCGCGTGAAATCGAGGAGTTGAATCGCCGCTTTCTTGAATCAAATGCACATTACGTGCTGGTAGGGCCGGGCCGATGGGGATCGTCCGACCCCTGGCTGGGAGTACCCGTCAAGTGGCCGCACATTAGCCAAGCACGTGTAATAGCGGAGTCCGGCATGGATAATTACCGGATCGAACCGAGCCAAGGGACCCATTTTTTCCAGAACCTCACCTCTTTTGGCGTGGGGTATTTCACCATTAATCCGTTTTTGGAAAACGACGGTTTCTTTGATGAAACGTTCCTCAATGAGCAGAGTGCGGTGCATGAAACCGAGTATATCCGTCATGTTCGTTTCAACCGTCCCATCTGCATCAAAATTAATGGGCGAAAAAAAACCGGGGTAGTCCTCAAACCCGATCCGTCCACCGTTGGCGTGGATTGAAACGTGGGGCGTTGTCGAAGATTGAAACCTTGAGCGTTGTTCAGGATTGATACCTGTCGTGATGCCGAGAATCGATACCCATCGCGTTATCGAGAATGGACGCGTCTGTCGTTAACGAGGGTTGATGTCTATTAAGCATGGTTAAATATGGGCATTTCGTGCAGCGTTTCATGAATGGAGCGCGTCTAACCTACGTGTACTCGATATCACAAAAAACAAACCACACATGATTTTTTAAAATCGAAAAAGAAATTATTATGAAAAAAAGACCCATTTATTTATTGAGCATGATGTTATTAGGCGTATTCATGATTGCTTGTGATAAGAACGAAAACGATACGCTGACATTTGAAAACCAAAATGTAGAACTGTTTATTGATGAATCGACCACGGTGAAAGTGAGTGGCGGTGTATCTCCCTATACCGTGAAGGCGGCCGATGAAACCATTGTTGAAGCCACCGTAACCGGTAGCGAGATAACGCTTAAAGCACTGAAAGAAGGTACCACCACCGTGAGGGTGACCGATAGCAACGATGTTGTTGGCACAATTGGTGTAAAAGTGACCAAGGATCCCTTCGAAGAAGAGAAGGAGGACGCGACCGTGAGAGTGATCTGGGACGACGAATTCAAGAAAGTCCAAGGTGAAGATGCCGGGAACTATGAATTGACAAAGGCAGAAGACAAAACGGTAACCTTCACATGGACCGAAGAAACAGAAGCTACCCTTCAAGAGGGTGAGGCGGAAGTGGACAGTTTCGTACTGACCTTTAAAGATCCGAAGGATCTAATTGGTGCTGTAGAGGAAGAAGAGGAAGCTGCCGCTTCGCGTGCAGAGCAACAAGCAGCGGCCGGCACCTTGACCATCACGCTGGATGGCGAAGTTTCCGAACACGATGTGGTATCGTGGAGGCTGGTACAAGCCAAACCCGCGGAAGGGGAAGAGGCGAATACATACTGGATTGCCTTCACTGCCAATAGTAAAGAAGGGCTCGTTGTAGCTCCTTTAACCGAACCGGCACAATAAACCGGTTCTCCTATCGAGTACGCTATTATCAATCGGCCGGCATCTTGACCTGATAACAGGAAGGAGCCGGCTTTTTCAACTTATAACGCTATTCTAACGGTTTAAGTATAAAGAATAAAACCTGAAAAACAAAAAGTGGTTGAATTTGTTAAAGGAGTAACAGAACTACACGACGCGATAATGCATCATTATAAAATATACCGGGGTATATATTCCCGACCATCTTGATAACATGGGCATCCTAATAATAATGGTATGAATAAGATACTTCTCACACTATTCCTCTCTATGACTATTTTTGGAGTTTTCTCTCAATCGAACCGGCCCGTGAGCAAAGGCTCCTACGTGGAGCAATGGAAAGCGGTTGCTAAACTGGAACAAAAATCCTTGCCTAAGTCGGCCGCCGACAAAGTGAACGCGATACTGGAACAGGCATTGAAAGATAAAAACAGTCCCCAGGTGATTAAGGCACTTATCCACCAGGGGAAGTACGATTTAGCCTTGGACACGCGAAACGATACTACCATCTTTCGGAACCTGAATGAGATGGTGGAACGAAGCGGAGACCCGGTGGAACGTGCAGTCGTCCACTCGATGCTGGGAGAATTATACATGCAGTATTACCAGAAGGAGCGGTGGAATATCGACCAACGTACCGAGTTGGGTGATTTCGTACCGGACGATATGAAGGAGTGGACGCGTGGGATCTTGTTCGCGAAAGTGGTGGAACACTTGAACGCCTCGATCGTTCCTGCCGCCGAGTTGCTCGATGCAAAGGTGGAGTCGTATGCCGAGGTGGTGATCTTGGGAAAGGAGTCTCGAAGATTCTTCCCTTCGATGCACGATTTTCTTGCTCGACGGGCCATCGAAGTGTTTAGTGGGATGGAGGGGGACGAGGATTTAACCCGCATATTGGCGCGAAAAGGGATCGAGGTAGCTTCTCTGTTTGCCCCGGCGGACAAGTTTATTGAACTGCCCTTCGAACCGTTACCGTCAGATTACGCGCTATGGACGCTTGAAACATACCGAAAGCTTTTAACCTCACTGCAGGAAAGGGATATGTTAGGCTCGCTGTTGTTGACGGAACTGGATAAGATGGATTACTTGTCGAGGCTGCAGAGAGCCCACGCGATACATGCATTGCCGTCGCTCGAACGACTGCTGAAGGAGTGGGAAGAAGAAGAGTTGAGCGTAGAGATCATCGATAAGATAACGGATCGTTACTTTTACGAGATCCGGCAGATTTCGGCACAAGATAGCCTTCTACGTGAACAGAAGACAAAGGAGCTGTACGATCTGCTGCAAGACTGGATACAACGATATCCCGACTACGAACGAATAGGGATCCTCGAAAACCGATTGTTGCAACTTATTCGCTCTCAATTTACAGTAACGGGGAGCAAAACATTCCATCCTGATGGACAAATACGCCTCAGCGTGACGTTCAAAAATCTTCAATCGTTGTCCGCGAAATTGTACCGGATCGACTCCCCGAAAGATATAGAAATGGCGCGCTACGGGATAAGGAAAAATATCGATAGTAAGCGACGCTTTATTAAGGATATTCCCGTTCAATTGCCAAAGCAGGAGCCTTATCTCGAGGGGGTAGCTACTTTGGAGATCGATGTAAAAGAGGCGGGAACCTATATGTTGGCCTTCTTCTCGTCGCCCGAAGTATCCACCTCTTACTCGCCTGAATATTATTTTGCTGTCACCCGCCTGGCGATCTTCTCCCGTTCGTCGGCACAAGATAGGTACGACTTTTTCGTGGTGGATCGGGATACGGGGGAGCCGGTACCCAACGCCTCGATTATCGTCTACAAGCTTCCGGGGAACTGGAGGAACTCGGAATTGACCGAAGTCGAAACCATTCCCGTGAATGACCAGGGTATGGCTGTTTATCACAAGAAAATACCCAATAACGATCTCTTCTATCATGCCGTCGTAAGCGGTGACAACGGCTCGCTCCTAAGTCGGCTCCCCTACACCCATTGGGGATATGTAGACAATGAAAGCAGGGAGCGCGAATCGGTTTCCATATTCACGGACAGGGGCCTCTATCGTCCCGGTCAGGTGGTTCATTACAAGGCGATCGCCACCCGTGTAAACGAAAAAGAGCACCGCGTCATGGCCGCCAAAAATCTTGAGTTCACGTTGCGTGATGCCAATGGCCGGGAAGTTTCGAAGCAACTACTAAAGAGCAACGAGTTCGGTTCGATATCGGGTGAATTCAGCCTGCCCACCGGTATATTGACCGGAGGTTTTAGCATCGAAACGGAGGGGGGAAGCACCCATTTCCAAGTAGAAGAGTACAAGCGGCCCACCTTCGAGATCACGTTCGATACCATCGAGCAGACCTACAAGTTCGGGGAGGAGGTCGCCCTTAACGGAAAGGCCGAGAGCTTCTCGGGCATTAAACTGCAGGACGCGATCGTGGAGTATCGTATCACTCGCCGACAAATGGGATGGTGGAGTTGGGGAGGCAGTTCCGATCATTTCGCCGAGGGAGCGGTACGTACCGATGAAGAGGGGCGTTTCGAAATCACTTTCACCCCCGATAAACCGGATACTCATCGATCTGTCCGATCCATTTACTCGTTCGTGGTAGAAGCCACGGTGACCGACCTTAATGGTGAAACTCAAACGGGGACTTATACCGTCTCCGTGGGCGATGTCTCCATGATCTTATCGCTGGAGATGGCTGACCGGTGGGAAAAAAGCAGCGGGGAAAAGATCGTTGTCGCAGCCAAGAACCTGGATGGGAACGACGTGGCTGCGAAAGGGGGCTACCGGGTTTACTCTTTGAAAGAGAACGACTCCATCCATCAGTCGGTAGCCGAAGGAGGCTTCGAAGCCGGTGAGCAACCGGGATTGCGAGAAAAGTTGGCCGCGCTGCCCTCCGGTAAGTACAGGGTAAAGCTGGAATCGATGGACGACCGAGGCAATCCCGTGGAGGCCGAAAAGGATGTTGTCCTGTTTTCGTACAGCGATAAAAGGCCACCCGTGAAAACCAACGCGTGGTTCGTGGAGAAGAATGCCCGCTTTGCTCCCGGTAAACCGGCCGAGGTTATCTTGGGAGCGACCGACCGCGTTCACGTGCTATACGAGTTGTGGCAGGAGAACAGTTTGCTTGAGCGGAAATGGATCGATCTGAACAACGAGAACCGACTATTTTTACTGCCCTATAAAGCGGAGTATAGCGAGGCGGCTACCCTGATGCTTACCTACGTGAAGGATGGGCATTTCTTCGCACACCGTTCGGAGTTGCGCCTTGAGAAAGAGAGCAAGGAGCTGGCGGTGAAATTGGATGTTTTCCGTGACCGGGTACGTCCCGGTGCCGAAGAGGAGTGGCGGATCCGTGTGACCGATGCGAACGGCAACCCCGCGGTGGCGGAAGTGCTCGCTTCGATGTACGATTTTTCGCTCGATAAAATCTACCCGTCGCCCGCGTGGAGCATTCCTTCCTTCGCGATGGGCCGCTACTATTCGAGGATGGGGCTGTCGAGCGACCACTCATTTTACAACGAAGCAGCCAGGGGAGTCTTTACCGCGCCAATGGAACGAATAACTCCCTTTGAGTTTGACCGCTTTAACTGGTTTGATTACTCGCTATATGGCAGAAGCCAGTTTTTCATACGGGGCACGCGGTCCGCGCAACTGGAGGAGGTGGCCGTGGTGGCTTTTGGCTCCCCTAAAGCACAATCATCTCTCAATATCGCTGTCGCTGATGCGCGAGAATCGGATCAAGTTTCCGAAGTTGTTGAAGAGAGGCTGGATTTAGCCGCCGGAGGCGCGGTAGCTCTCGATCAGGAACGAGGGCAAGAAACTTCCCAATCTCCGCGGTTGCGCCGTAACTTCAACGAGACCGCCTTCTTCTACCCGAGCTTGCGTACCAACGATAAAGGGGAGACGCTGATCGCGTTTACCGTGCCTGAAAGCAATACCCGCTGGCGGTTTCGCGTGATGGCGCACGATAGAGAACTGAATAGCGGAACGACAGAAGCATTCACTGTCTCCCAGAAGGAGTTGATGGTGACACCCAATATGCCGCGGTTCTTACGGCAGGGCGATCGCTCATCGATATCGACCAAGATATCCAACCTGTCGGATAGTACGATGAACGGCTCCGTCACGTTGGAGTTTTTTGACCCGGTTACCGACGAAGCGCTGGAAATCATTGCTTTGACCGATTTCACGCGCTCCTTCTCCCTCGCGGCCGGTAGCTCTTCCGATGCCTCGTGGATGTTCAACGTGCCAAAGGAACTCGACCTGGTGGGTGTACGGATCATCGCCCAAAGTGAGGGGTTTAGCGACGGTGAACAGCACGCGCTCGCGGTGCTCCCGAACCGGATGTTGGTGACGGAGAGCACGAGGATGGATGTGAAAGCGAATGAGACGAAAACGTTCACCATGGAGCGATTAACGAACCGTGCTTCTGCCACGCTGCAAGATTACCGACTGACTCTGGAGTTTACTTCCAATCCCGCCTGGTACGCGGTGCAAGCACTTCCCCTATTGGGAGAACCGACGAGCGACAACGCGGTGGCGTGGTTTGCTTCCTATTATGCCAACGCTCTGGGTAACCATATCGCGAAAGCATACCCTAAGGTGACGGCGATGGTGGAAGCGTGGAAAAAAGAGGGAGGCGATGAGGAGGCATTCCTATCGAACTTGGAAAAGAACCAAGAGTTGAAAAGTATCCTCCTGGAAGAGACTCCGTGGGTGCTGGATGCCCGGAACGAGGCGGAACAAAAGCAGAAACTCTCGTTGCTGTTCAACCTGAACCGGGGGAGCCATCTTACTCGGACGGCGATCGACAAACTGAAAGAGTTGCAGCTGGGGCAGGGTGGCTGGAGTTGGTTCAAAGGGTTTCGCCCCAACGTGGCCATCACGCACTATATCCTCTATGGCTTCCGGCAACTCAACGAACTGGGTGCCGTGACCTTCACGGATGAAGTCGGAAGGATGCACGCGGAGGCGATTGCCTTTGTCGACGCGGAGGCGATCCGGCGCTTCGACGCGCTGAAGCGATACGATAGAGAATGGAAATCGATTAAAACGATTCCCGTGACCGATTTGGAGTATCTCTTCGTGAGGACCGGCTATAGGGAGTATCCCCTGGATAAAGAGATCGGGGAGATAGTTGATTTCTACTTGTCGGTGATCAATAAAAACTGGACGAACTATGGCTTGTACGAGCGTTCATTGATCGCTCTTTTAATGGAACGGGAAGGGAAGGTAGGCACCTTACAGGCAATTCTTGCCTCTTTCCGTGAACACGCGACTCTCTCCGACGAGATGGGAATGTACTGGCCCAATAACCGTGCGGGGGTGTTTATGTCGCAATCGGCCGTGTCGGTGCATACCTTTATCATGGACGCGTTCCGTTTAGGGGGAGCCGATGATGAAGAGATGGATGAGATGAAACGGTGGCTACTGAAGCAGAAGCAAACCCAACTGTGGGAATCCACGCACGCCACGATGGATGCAGTCCACGCGCTGTTGAGCACGGGAAGTGATTGGTTCTCATCGTCCGGCGAAACCGTGATTCAAGTAGGCGGGCGTCGGCTGGAACCGGAATCGCGTGAACGTGGTACCGGGTACATCAAGGAGTCATGGAGTGGTACGGAAATAGCACCGGAAATGGGCCGTGTTACCGTGGCACACGAGAGCGCGAGCCCCGCGTGGGGTGCCCTTTATTGGCAGTATTACGAGGAGATGGATAAGATCACGAAAACGGACGGATCACTCGATATCGAGAAACAGCTCTTCGCGGAGGAGACCACTCCTTCGGGTATTCAATTGGTGCGGATCAGCGACGAGCGGCCGTTGAGGGTGGGCGATAGAGTGGTGATCCGGTTGACGTTGCGGACCGATAGAGACCTCGAATTCGTGCACTTGAAAGATACCCGAGCTGCCAGCTTCGAGCCGGTCGACCAAATCTCTGGAATGGGTTGGCAAAATGGAGTGCCTTATTACCGGACGTCAAATGATGCTTCTACCAATTTCTATTTCGACACGTTACCTAAAGGCACCTACATCTTCGAATACCGCGTTCACGCGAACCGCCAGGGCGACTATTTCAACGGGATTACCACCCTTCAGTGTATGTACGCGCCAGAATTCACTACTCACACCGAGGGGATGAAAATAATTGTTAAAGAATAAACCTCTCTTAAACTTAATTGTTACTTTTGTATCGGATAAGAGATGACGAATAAATATGAACAAGATAATTCTTGAAGAAAGATAATCATATGAAGAAATTAAGTGTATTATTACTGTGTGCGGTTTTATTTAGTGGAGTTGCCCTCGCGCAACAGAAACCCGCGATGGAATTCAAAAAGACAGAACATAACTTTGGCACCATTAAAGAAGAGATAGGAGCAGTAACTACCCAGTTTGAATTCACTAATAAAGGCAACAGCCCTCTGATTGTACAGCGGGTATCGGCCTCCTGTGGATGCACTACCCCCAGCTATACGCGAGAGCCGATCCTGCCGGGTAAAAAAGGAACTATTTCCGCGCAATATTCAACCGTGCGCCGACCAGGGACGTTTAATAAAACGATACGAGTATACACGAATGTTCCCGACACGGTATACGTGCTCACCATAAAAGGCAACGTCACGCCTAAGCAATAATAATCCGATAACAGATTGTTAATATACGCCGGATGAAGTATCTTCGCGAAGAGACTTTGTCCGGTTTTTTAATTTCATTGCATCAATGGTACATCCTGAAAACGATCAAAAATACACGGGGCTTAACGTGAATAAAGGGGTAGCTCAACCTCCCAGCGTGAATCCTTATCTTAAAAGGCGACGCAGGGAAAATATGCGCACGTTGGACGAGTATGTAGATGGCATACTGTCGGGCAACCGGGTGATCCTTAGTCAGGTGGTTACTTTGGTTGAAAGCTCTTTAACCGCGCATCGCGATATGGCACAGGCGATTATAGAGAGGTGCCTCCCACATTCCGGGAACTCGATCCGAGTGGGGATTACAGGAGTGCCCGGCGCGGGGAAAAGCACCTCTATCGATACGTTTGGGATGCATCTGCTGGAGAAGGGATACAAGCTCGCGGTGCTGGCTATCGACCCATCCAGCGAACTATCCAAAGGGAGCATACTGGGCGACAAAACTCGAATGGAGAGGCTTTCTGTTGCAGAGAACGCCTTTATACGCCCTTCCCCATCGGCAGGCTCGTTGGGAGGAGTTGCCCGTAAAACACGTGAAACCATTATACTTTGTGAGGCCGCGGGGTTCGATTACGTGTTCGTGGAGACCGTGGGAGTGGGGCAATCCGAAACAGCCGTGCACTCCATGGTCGACTTTTTCCTCTTGATCCAGTTAGCCGGAACAGGGGATGAACTGCAAGGCATCAAGCGGGGTATCATGGAGATGGCCGATGGCATCGTAATCAATAAAGCCGACGGTGATAACATCAAGAAAGCGAAAATCGCGAAACGCCATTATAGCAATGCCCTGCACCTGTTTCCCCTTCCCGAATCGGGGTGGACGCCCGAGGTGCTCACCTATTCCGGTTACTACGGCTACGGCGTAGCCGAAGTGTGGGACATGGTGGATCGTTACATCGACTTCGTGAAAAAAAACGGTTACTTCGATCGCAAGCGGCAGGAGCAATCGAAATACAGGATGTTCGAGACTATCAACGAGCACCTTCGAGACAGCTTCTATAAAAACCCTGAGATCGCGGAAATGCTTATCCGGCTTGAAGAGGATCTGCTTCAAGCTAAAAAAACCTCCTACGTGGCTGCTCGGGAAGCACTCGATAAATATTTTAGCGGTTGAAACTCTTAAATATATCGACAAGGAAAGCATGAGGCGTATTTTGTTTTTTATACTTTTTCTATCATTAACATGTGCGATTTTTCCTCAGCGTTCACTTGATCATAAGATAGTGAGAATAGATAGTTTACTACACCTTTCTCATCAAGCATACGTGGACGTGGATATCCTCACGAGCATGGAGCACGCGTTGGATGCTCTGTCGCTCAGTGAAGCGGCCAATTATTCGGAAGGACTCGCTCGAAGTAATTTTTATATCGCTCAAGTGTTATCGAGCGTGGGTGATTATGATCAATCGCTGGAGTACATCTCTCTCGCTGAGAAAGAGAAATACACGATGGATAATCCGGTTTTCTACTCCGAGATCAGCCGCATGCAAGGCCGATTATTGTCGTTGCTGGGCCTTCATCAATCCGCGATACGCGTTTTTAAAAAAGGAATAGATCAGATCCAGCGAGGAAAATCACCCGATGAAACCGTCTATTTTTTAAGCATGGCGTACGATAACCTTTCGGCTGTCCATATCCTGTTAAATGAATCGGACTCCGCGATATATTATCTTGAAATGAATCGAGAATTATTGAATGAAAAAGATGAAGATTTTGTATATCGAAACCTGATTAACCTGTACGGGCAGTACGGTAGAGTGTTTGTCACCCAGGAGATGTACGACTCGGCGGCCTATTACTTGGATAAAGCATTTTTACTTGCCGACAAGTATCAATTCCCGTACACTTCCTATATCTACATTAGAAAGGGTTAAATGGAGGCGAAGCGAGGAGATTTCCTGTCCGCGTTAGACAGCTACTGCAGGGGGTTGGATAATATGATGGAGACGGGAGTGAATCATGGATTGCCAGGCTTATATCAAACCATCTCGGATATTTATGAGCAGTTAAACGAGCCTGATTCCGTGCAGCTTTACCTCTCTCGGAAGATCGAAGTGGAGAGAGAATTGAGCACGACCAATACGCGCGCGCTGGATAACGCTGTTAAGGCATTGCTCGAGGAGGAACGAGGCCAGTACGATTCAAAATTTAAAACCACGTTATCCTACGTCACGATTATAGGGGGCAGCGTAATCCTGTTGTTTATCACACTGTGGTACATTTGGAGAAGGCGCAATAAGCGTGTCATAGCCGAGAAGGAGAGTGAGCTCGCTGCTTTGGAAGAGAAGTTGAGCGATGCGGCCGAGGAGGTGATTGAGTTAGCCAAAAAGAACGACGATGCTTTTTTAATCCGATTTAACGAGGTTTACCCCAATTTTGCCCCCGTTATTTACGAACGCCATTCGAACCTTACACAGTCAGAATATTCGTTCTGTGTGTTGATATTTCTTCATTTCACATCCAAAGAGATCGCTCAAATCCTGTTCATAGAACATCGTTCCGTCCAAACTCGAAAAAACCGTTTACGCAAGAGATTAGGATTGCCAGCAGGAACCGATCTGTACCAATACTTGGTAATACTCAACGAAAGCCCCTCGTCTCAAGGGTAACAGCCCTCTACGATTTCAAAAACACTATTCCCCCTCTGCCATGTTGTGGAAGACGTTTTGGACGTCCTCGTCCTCTTCGAATTTCTCCAGCAGCTTCTCAATCTGTGCCCGTTCCTCGTCGTTCAGCGTTTTGGTATCGTGTGGGATTCGTTCAAACTCGGCCGAATGGATTTCAAAACCGTTCTCTTCGAGATAGGTCTGTATTTCAGCGTACGACTTAAAGTCGCCGTAAAGCAGGATATCCTCTTCCTCTTCCTCCACTTCGTCCACCCCGTAATCGATCAATTCCAGCTCCAAGTCGTCGAGGCTCACTCCCTCCTTAGGAGCAATTTTAAAGACGCACTTGTGTTCGAACAGGAACTCCAAGCTTCCCGTCGTCCCTAACGAACCGCCGTGCTTGTTGAAATAGCTGCGCACGTTGGCCACGGTACGGGTGGTGTTGTCGGTGGCCGTCTCCACCACGATCGCGATGCCGTACGGTCCGTAGCCCTCATACACCATCTCTTTGTAATCGGAGAAGTCCTTGTCCGTCGCTTTTTTGATTGCCCGCTCCACGTTGTCTTTGGGCATGTTCTCTTTCTTGGCATGCTGCATCAATACCCGCAGCCTTGGATTGGTGTCGGGATCGGGGCCGCCCTCTTTGACAGCTATCGTGATCTCTTTCCCCAGTTTCGTGAAAACGCGGGCCATATTGCCCCACCGTTTTAATTTGCGTGCCTTACGATATTCAAATGCTCTTCCCATGTTTATCCGTTTTACCCTGACACTTGCTCGGGAAGTACCAGGGCGTAAATTTTTTGTTCAATTAAATTTTGTTGTCTGCCTAAATGCTTTTAGTAATGGGTCAACGTAGCTGTGCACCCAGTTCCCTTTCAAGGTTTTGCTGAATCTTCCGCATCACCTTGTCGATCTGCTTGTCGGTCAGTGTCTTTTCTTCGTCCTGAAGCAGGAAATTCACCGCGTACGATTTTTTCCCTTCCGGTAAGTTTTTTCCCTCGTACACGTCGAACAGCGACACCTCTTTGAGAAGTTTCTTCTCCGAATCCAAGGCGATCTGTTTGATTCGAGAGAAGGGGATATCCTGGTTTATCAAGAGGGCCAAGTCACGGCTCACGGCCGGGAACTTGGAAATCTCGGTGAAATGTACCGTCTGTTTCTCGTTCTCTCTCATCAGCCGGTCCCAGTTTAACTCCGCGTAGAATACATCGGTTTCAATATCAAACGGCTTCCGAATTTTCGGGGCGACGATACCGAAGTGCCCGATCGGTTGTTTCCGGGTAGAAATACGCATTCCAGCCGAGAAAATATCGTTTTCGAACGGTTCAAATACCAAACTCTTTTCGTTAATCCCCAATCGTTTCAGGATGTTCTCAACGTGCGCTTTCAGTTCGTAAACGGAACTCTGTTCTTCCGCGGCCGCCCAGTTTTTATGGGTCCGTTTCCCGCATATCCATAAGCCGATATGGAACTCCTCGGAATACTCGGCAAGGATGTTATCTTCCCTCTTGCGCTCCTTGTTATAGAAGTAGCAGTTCCCGAATTCATAAAATCGCAGGTCCAAGTGCTTCCGGTTGCGATTGTACGCGATGCTCTCGAGTCCCCCGTAAAGAAGCGTTTGCCGCATAATACCTAAGTCGTTGCTTAACGGGTTGACCAGCGGCACGCTGTTTTCGATCGGGTAGGAAACGTTCGATTCGTAATAACTCCGTTTCGTGAGCGAGTTGTTCATGATCTCGTGGAACCCGGTCGCTGTAAGCTGTTCCGAGACGAGCGTCTGCAACTTCTGTTTCCGGTCGGTGGGCGTTTGATACGACAAATTCCCCATAAGCGTATCGCTGATCTCCACGTTATTGTAACCGTATATCCGGAGAATATCTTCGATCACGTCCACGTCACGCGTTACGTCCACCCGGTAGGTTGGTATCCGCAGGTGGAGTTCATCCCCTGTCTCGTTTTCAATCTCTATCTCTAAGCTCTGCAGGATGCTCCGCACGCTCTCCTTGGGAATCTCTTTCCCTACCAGCGATGCCATCTTGGGGTAGGAGAGAGTCACTTTTGGGCGCTCGATGGAAGTCGGGTACACATCCCGGATCGCCCCTTCGATGGTGCCGCCCGCGATCTCCTTGATCAGCATCGCGGCCCGTTTCAACACGTACACCGTGTTGTTGGGGTCGGCTCCCCTTTCGAAACGGAACGATGAGTCGGTATTCAGACCATGCCGTCTCGCGGTCTTCCGTACCCACGTGGGGTGGAAATAGGCCGACTCCAGGAACACGTCCTTGGTCTCCTCGGTTACTCCCGAATGAAGCCCGCCGAACACCCCCGCGATGCACATCCCCTCTTCGGAGTTACAGATCATCAGGTCGTTCTCGTCCAGCTCCCGTTCTTGCTCGTCGAGCGTGATAAATTTCGTTTTCGAGGGGAGGGTACGTACCACCACCTCGTTGCCCGTGATGTAGGCCGCGTCGAACGCGTGAAGGGGATGCCCCGTTTCATGCAACACGAAGTTGGTGATATCCACCACGTTGTTAATTGGGCGTAGTCCGATGGTGGTCAGGTAGTTTTTTAGCCAGTCGGGGCTCTCTTTCACCGTCACCCCCCGAAGGGTTAATCCCGAGTAGCGGGGACAGGCGGTGCTGTTCTCCACGATCACCTCGATGCCCCCCTCTGGGTTATCGATCGCGAACGCGTCGACCGATGGCTTTTTCAACTCGTAAGGCTTCCCTTCCTGTTTCAGGTAGGCCGCCAAGTCGCGTGCCACCCCGAAATGCGATGCCGCGTCCACCCGGTTGGGCGTGATATCCACCTCGATCAGGTGGTCGCTCTGCACGTTGTAGTATTCTTTCGCCGGGGTTCCTACCACCGCGTCGTCTGGAAGCACGATGATGCCGTCGTGCGACGTGCCGATACCTATTTCAATTTCAGAGCAGATCATTCCCAGTGACTCTTCGCCCCGTATCTTCGAGCGTTTAATGGTAAACTCTTTATCCTCCATGTAGAGTGTCGTGCCGACGGTCGCCACCACCACTTTCTGTCCTGCTGCCACGTTGGGCGCGCCGCACACGATATGGAGCGGTTCTTCGCCGTTGCCAATATCCACGGTAGTGAGGTGCAGGTGGTCGGAATTGGGGTGCTTGGTGCAGGTGAGCACTTGCCCGATGACCAGGCCTTCCAGTCCCCCCTTTATGGATTGAATCTCTTCCACGCCTTCCGCTTCTATCCCGATGTCTGTTAGGACATCGGCGGTCTCTTGCGGTGAAAGATCGAATTGCAGGTACTCTTTGAGCCAGTTATAGGAAATATTCATTCTATATATGATTGCATAAGAGAGATTGCAGATTGAAACAGAACGATATGGATTAAAATAGTTTGTGGTTCACAATTTGCTTTTAACCCGATATAACCTGTTAGAATCTGAAATCCGGTTCTTTTTTGAATTAAGTTTCAAAATTACAAAAAAATCCCATATCTTCCTGTAAATTTTTCAACGGGTTTGTCACTTCGATTTTATGGTTTATATTTGTACTTTATAATGTACATGTAAATTCATCGTTATGAGAGTAATTAGTTCTGCTGAATTACGCGGCAACCTGAAAAAGTATCTCGATCTGGCAAGGAATGAACAGATTGTTATTCAAAGAGGAAGGACAGAGACATTTGTTTTAAGAAAAGAGGAATACTTGAAACCGGATGAAGATTTCTACAAAGGTATAAGCGTGGAGGAATTTACTTCTGGAGCTAAAGCGCACCTTAGGAAGCTATATCATAAGGATAAAAATGAATCAGACTTGTAAAATACGCTGGATGCGAATGCTCCATACAACTTGTTGTGTGTGAAAAATGGTAACCATGTGGAAGCGGTATGATTAAAATAATATTTCTCCCTGAAACACTTTTGTACTTTAATGAGCTGGCCACAACTCTTTATTATAACGACTATTTTGGTCTAATAACCACGTAATTGCAAAACATCTATAGAGAGAATACAGCTCATGGATCCCTACCAAATAGCGTTTGATATTGCCCTGAACACCGATCGGAACCTGTTTGTTACCGGAAAAGCGGGAACGGGAAAAACCACTTTCCTGCATCGATTGAAAGAGGCCTCTCGAAAACAGATGGCAGTGGTCGCCCCGACCGGGGTGGCGGCCATTAACGCGGGAGGAACCACGATCCACTCTTTTTTCCAGCTGCCGTTCACGCCTTTTATCCCCACGCCGGAAGGGAGAAAAAACCTGGTCGCTAAGTCCCGGATGAGAGCGTCTCGTCGGAGGGTGCTACAGGAGTTGGAGCTGCTGGTGATCGACGAGATAAGCATGGTCCGTGCTGATTTATTAGACGCGATTGACGCCACCCTCCGCCATTACCGCTACAGGAACAACGAACCTTTTGGTGGGGTACAGGTCGTCTTTATCGGCGATATGTTCCAATTGGCACCGGTGGCAAAAGAAGAGGAGTGGCGTTTATTATCGCACTACTATCAAAGCCCCTATTTTTTTCATAGTCAAGTCGTCACGCAATCTCCCCCCTTTAATATCGAGTTTAAAAAGATCTACCGCCAGACAAACAGCTCATTTATCCGTGTCTTGAACGAGATACGCGATAATAACCTAACTGCCGAGAGCCGCAAGCTGTTAGAGGAGCGTTACGATCCGCAGTTCATACCCCCGGAAGAGGAGAATTATATCATCCTGACCACCCATAACCACAAAGCCGACCGGATAAACGCCGAGGAGTTGGGTAAACTGGATGGAGAAATCCACACATTCGAAGCAGAGATTGATGGGGATTATCCCGAAAGGAACTATCCCGGGGAACCGGTCTTAGAGCTAAAAGCAGGAGCCAAGGTGATGTTTATAAAGAACGATACGGAAGCTCCCCGCCGCTTTTACAACGGGAAAATAGGAGTCGTTGACGCGATCGAGAATGGACGAATCACGGTGCGCTGCGAGGAGGACGAGCTTATCGAGGTGGAGCGCGCGGAATGGGAAAACATCGGGTACACGGTCGACGCGGAAACAAAACAGGTGGAAGAGAACTTGTTGGGCAAGTTTTCACAGTACCCCTTGCGGTTAGCGTGGGCAATTACCATTCACAAGAGCCAAGGCCTCACGTTCGACAGAGCCGTGATTGATGCCGGAATGGCGTTTGCCCCCGGGCAGGTGTACGTGGCACTCAGCCGTTGCCGGTCGCTCGAAGGTTTGGTGCTTCTGAGCCGCATTCAGCACGGAAGCATCTCCACGGATGGGCATATCGTGGAACAGGAGAAAAGCCGTCCCCCGATCATCGCGATTGAACAGCAATTGGCGGATGCCCGTGGGGCGTATCGCGCGAAACTGCTGGAGTCGGTTTTTGATTTCTCCGATCTCGCGGGTCAATGCAAGCGGTTGATATCCGATATCGATGAGGTGGGTACTTCTTTCAACGAAGAAACGTTACCTCATCTGCACGATCTTCAGGGCCAACTGCAGGAGGCAGGCAAGGTAGCGATCAAATTCCAGGCACAGTTACACGGTATCTTTCAGCAGGAACCGCTGGATGAAAATTATCTGCTGGAACGGGTGCATGCCGCTCACGGATTTTTTACAGAGAAATTGGACCGGTTGATAGATGACTTAAAGCGATCGCCCGCCAAGACCGATAGCCGGGCGCATGCCGTTCAATACAACGAAGCGGTGCAAGATATCTTCTCCGATCTGACCATGAAGAAACAGCTGCTGGATGCGTTAAAATCCGATACGAGCGTCGATGCTTATTTCAAGGCGAGAAACGGTTTCATACTTCCCCCTTTCTACGTGAACGCTTACGCGAAAACATCCGCCGCTCGCTCCGATCTTTCTCATCCCGCCTTGTATCGCTTGCTGGTAGAGGAGCGGGATCGGATTTGCGAGCCCCGGGACTTACCAATCTATATCGTGGCAGGTAGTAAAACCTTGTTCGAGATGGCCGAGTACCTGCCGCAAGATGAAAAAGAGCTGTTGCAAATCTCCGGTTTTGGGCCGGTCAAAGTAGAGAAATACGGGCAAGCGTTTCTGTCGATTATCCGTTCCTATTGCGAAAAGCACGGTTTGCAGTCCCGTTTAGACGAAAAAGATGCGTCTAAAAGAGAGTTGAGAGAGCAAAAACGACGCAAGCAAGAAAAACAGAAGAAACAGAAAGGCGACAGTCAACGGATTAGCCTGGCGATGCACCGCGAGGGAAAAAGCATCGACGAGATAGCCGAAGAGCGGGGACTGGCAGTCTCCACCATCGGCACGCACTTGGCAAAGTACGTGGAAAAGGGAGAGCTGGATGTGAACGAATTTCTGCCTAAGGAGAGGATTCGTCTGGCCGAAGAGATGCTTCAGGCCCGTTCATCCGATGAGTCAATGTATCACGCGTTGCAGTTCGATTTCTCTCAAATCGAGATCATGATGGTAGTCGCTTACACGAAAAATCGCTCACGCTGAAATTTCTATTCCCGCCATGCACGATTCGCTTATTATCACGTTAGTTCATCACCCGCGCTTTGGTTACCTGCTTCAGCCCCTCTTTGCTTCTTACAACCCCGATGCGGATGTGTACACGATGACCGAGGTGGCTCGAGCCACCTCACCTACTTATCACTCGTTGCGGACAGAAGAGCAGGAGATGGTCCGGTTGGGGGAGCGTTATTCCGATCGCGCCTTGATGAAATCATATTCTAAAGAGGAGATGGAGGAGGAGTTCCTGCTGAAAGTGACGTCCGACACCATTGAAACCTATATCCGTCCCTTCATCGAAAAGAGGCAAAATAGCCTGATCGAGCTTACGCGGAAGGTGGGAACCCCGCTGTTTTCACGTGAAAAAATTAATGTGCGCGATTTTCGCGCGAACCAACGGTTGGAAGTGCTGGATGAACCCTCGTCGATGGTTTTTCATTTTCGAAATCGGGAGACCTTCACCTATCACGCCGAGGTTCAAAATGGAGAAGAGCACGTGAACCTTTTTGAGCAGTTTTACGCAGCGCTCGTGTCGAGTCCCGCCGTAGTGGTTATCGGCAGGCAGCTGCACCATTTCGGGGACGTGGATGAAAAAAAACTGCGCCCCTTTTTCAAGAAACCTCATATCGAAATTCCTCCTCGTAGCATACCCGAATACATGCGCTCCTTCGTGGTGCCGTGCGTGAAAAACTATACCGTGGTTACCGAAGGAATTCCTGTTTTTAGACAAGAATATCGTCCCGAAGCCGTGTTGACCTTGGAGACCGACTTCGATTTGCGGCCGGTCCTCTCGCTTCGATTTCATTACGGGAAGCATCGTTTCGCGCCCGACAAGCAGTACAAGAAGGAGGTGGAGGCAATAGAGGAGGAAGGAGAATTCATGATTGGCTGGTTTTATCGCGAGAGGGAGTGGGAGAGGGAGCGCGTCCAACTTCTGCTGGAAGCGGGATTGTCCCTCTCCAAATCCGGTCAATTCGTGGTGGCGAACGCAGCCGCTGATGCAGCGACTAATGTGTTGGCTGATGCCGCGGCTGGGGACGAAAGGCAAGCGGGGCCCGATTCGCTTCAAATAATCGAATGGATTAATCAGAACGGTGAATTATTGGAGCACAACTTTACCGTGAAACAGGCTATGGGTAAACAGGCCTATTACACGGGAGAAATCAGCCTGCAAATCGAGGTGAACGAAG
The DNA here is from genome assembly GCA_964344275.1 of uncultured Proteiniphilum sp. Taxonomy (GTDB): domain Bacteria; phylum Bacteroidota; class Bacteroidia; order Bacteroidales; family Dysgonomonadaceae; genus Proteiniphilum. Next base: position 474 of record CAYFMZ010000002.1, on the reverse strand, counting down.
GAATAGACTGGTTTGATTTTTATTGCATGGTACGCTTCGGGGAGGTGGAGATCCCTTTTACCCGTTTTCGGAGGCATCTATTGCAGGGCACCCGCGAATTTGCACTGCCCGACGGCCGTGTCGCGGTGCTTCCTTTGGAGTGGTTCTCCCGCTTCGGTGAAATGTTCAGTTTTGGTAAAGTTTCCGGTAGCCGCGTCCGGCTGCCCCGTTATCATTTCCGCTTGAAACAGTTGGCAGTGAATGGTGCTTTCAGTGAACAAAAGTTCGAACAGGAAGAAGGTGGACAACTTGTTGCAACTCCGGTGCCGGAAGCCCTGAATGCCACGTTGCGGCCCTATCAATTTACCGGTTTCCAGTGGCTGATGAACCTTCAGCAACGCGGGTTCGGCGGTTGTCTTGCCGATGATATGGGACTGGGCAAAACGCTTCAAACCATCGCTTTGCTGTTGCAACAATACGGGGGTGCTCGAACCA
>CAYFMZ010000001.1:2976-80752 GCA_964344275.1 uncultured Proteiniphilum sp. | reverse complement strand
CCTGGGTTCCGGTGAGTCGCCCTCGGTCGTGCGCCGCTTGATGCAAGTATCGTTGAGGGGCGAGATGATGGCTAGAGGTTTATCCCAATGCCACGTCTAAAGACATCATCACGAGAAATCCAATGATAAAGCCGATGGTAGCAACGTCTGAATTTCTGTTTTGTTGTGCTTCGGGAATCACTTCCTCTACTACCACGAACATCATGGCTCCTGCCGCGAACGCCAAGGCGTAAGGTAAAATTGGGGTAAAGGTAGTAACAGCTAATGCTCCCAGTACGCCGGCGACGGGTTCTACGATGGCGGATGCTTGTCCGTACATGAAACTTTTCTTCCTGCTCATACCCATTCCTCGCAATGGCATCGCGATAGCGATTCCCTCGGGGAAGTTTTGCATCCCTATGCCCAGTGCCAGAGTAACTGCACCGCCTATCGTGGCTTCCGGGATTCCGGCCGCTACACCACCAAAAAGTACGCCCACCGCCAATCCTTCGGGTATGTTGTGCAGGGTGATAGCCAACGTGAGGAGGGTGCTTCGTTGCCAAGGGGTTTTTATTCCTTCCGGGGTTTTAAAATTGACATGCAAGTGGGGTAATATTTTGTCTAATAGGTACAAAAAGCCCGCGCCAATCAAGAAGCCGATAACCGTCGGTACGACCTTTGTAAAGCCGGTTCCTTCACTCATCTCTAGGGCCGGGATAATTAGACTCCAAACACTGGCCGCGATCATTACACCCCCGGTAAAACCCAACATCCCGTCAAGTAGGGTCCGGTTCGTTTTTTTGAAAAAAAAGACGATGGAGGCACCTAATGCCGTGACGAGCCAAGTGAAAGTAGTGGCGTAGAGCGCGGCCAAGACCGGGTCGATCGTCTCAAAATATGCAATAACTTTTTGTATCATAAATCAGTGTAAGCCTTGTATCAAAGTGTGTGTAATAAAAACGACTATAGTTTGTTGTCCAATAAAAGTTTTGTCTGCAAAAATAACATATTAGTTTAAACTAACAAAATTGTTTTAGCGAAATAATATTTTAGTTCGATAGATTAGCGAATTCTGGTTTTTATCGTTATTTTTGTGGTATGATATCACAAGCGGAAGAAAATTATTTGAAAGTATTGCGCATGTTGTCCGATGAGAATGGGGTAGCTACAGTAAATGAAATTAGCAAGGAACTTAATATTAAAATGCCGACAGTGAACAGCATGATGAAGAAACTGTCGGAAAAAGGATTGGTGTATCATGAAAGTTACAAGCCCATTAAATTGACTCCCGAAGGGGAGAAAGAGGCGGCACTTATTATCCGGAAACACCGTCTCACGGAGATGTACCTGGTGGAGAAAATGGGATTTGGCTGGGAGCAGGTGCATAGTATTGCCGAACAGGTGGAACATATTCAGTCGCCTCTATTTTTTGCCAAGATGGACGAGTTGTTAGGGTATCCCAGAGTTGACCCGCACGGTTCTCCCATTCCTGATAATGAGGGAAACATGGACTGGGTGGAGTACAAGAAATTGAGTGAATGCCAAGAGGGCGAAACGGTAAAAGTGGCGGCAGTGATTAATAGCTCAGACGACTTCCTGAAACTCCTGAATAGTCGGGAGATCCATTTGGAATTAAAGATAACTATAAAGTCCATAGAACCTTTTGATCAATCCATGGTGGTTAGTTATGTGAACCATCCAGCAGAAACATTGAGCCAGATGGTCTGCGAACGGTTATTGGTGGATACGAAAGTTGCTGGTTGATGCGAAATGATGCGCTTACAACAACGCAATGATACATAATTGATCACTACAAATAGATGCTTAAGGATAGATTTAACGATAATTGTTCCCTATGATTGGAGATTATTGTACCAAGAACTTTATCTTTGCCCGAAACACAATGATAAATAATGCTCGGATTTCAATTAAGGAAAGAGGAGTGCGGTTGCTATCCTTTATCAAGAATCACGATTCGGTTGTTCGACAGTTTTTGTGTTTTCCCAACATGAAATCCCATAAAGAGAACTAAATGGAAAATCTGGATTACGGCGTGATCGGTAATTGTCGCACGGCAGCATTGGTTTCAAAGAAAGGGAGTATCGACTGGTTCTGCTTGCCTGATTTCGACTCCCCCTCAATCTTCGCGAAACTCCTGGATGAGGAAAAAGGGGGGAGCTTTCATTTCGAGGTGTCGGACGACTACACCATCACCCAAAATTATCACGGCCATACCAATATCTTACTCACGCGGTTTGAATCGCCGGAACACGGTTTTATCGTCTTTGATTATATGCCAAGGTACCATACCTTGGAAAAAACACACTACATGCCGCCAGAAATTCATCGGTACGTGCGTGTCATAAAAGGGCGGCCGAAGGTAAGGGTGATCTATGACCCACAAATTAATTACGCGCGTGAAGAGGTGCGCCACGAGATCGTGGGGAACTATATAAAAACGCATTCGGTAGAAGATTCAGAAGATAAAATGTATCTCTACACCAGCATGGATTTGGAGAAGGTGATCCAGCGAGAAGAGATGGAATTAGACGATCACCACTTTTTCCTGCTTTCTTACAACCAAAAACTGGTCACGGTGGATATCAATCGTATTCTGTTAGAATATGAACGTACTAAGGTGTACTGGTTGAACTTCGTGAACCGATCGAGGGATTATTTACAGTACAACGATATGATCAAACGGAGTTTGCTGGTGTTGAAGCTGCTCTCATACCAGAGTTCAGGAGCGATGCTGGCAGCGGCGACTACCAGCTTGCCCGAGAGCATCGGTGAAACGCGTAACTGGGACTACCGTTTCTGCTGGTTGCGTGATGCCTCGATGTCGATCGATACCCTACTTTTCATGAGGCAACGTACCGCGGCCGAACGTTTTATCGGCTTCGTGAAGCGAATCCTGAAGTCGTCACGAGACGAGCCCATTCAAATTATGTATGGCATCCGGGGCGAGCGTGACCTGATTGAAGAGGTGCTCCCTCACTTGAGTGGCTATGAAAACTCAAGCCCCGTGCGTATAGGCAATGCAGCCTATTACCAGGAGCAAAACGATTCCATCGGGTACCTGTTGGACGTGATCTATAAATACTACCTCTATTTCCCCGGAACGCTCGATGAGGTGGAAGAGATCTGGGAGATTATAAAGAACTTGGTGCGGGCGGTGTTGGCCTCGTGGAGCAAACCGGACCGAAGCATCTGGGAATACCGGACCAAGAAGATGCATTTCGTTTTTTCGAAAGTGATGAGCTGGGTAGCGGTAGACAGGGCGTCGTTGATTGCCGAGCTCTTGCATCGCGATTATTACGCCGAACAGTGGCGTCAACAGGCGGAAATCATTAAAGCGGAAGTGCACGAGAAGGGGTGGAACGAGGAGCTCCAATGCTTCACGCAGGCGTACGAGAATACCGATTACGACTCGTCGTTGCTGTTGATGCACTTCTACGATTTTATAGAGGCCGATAACGAACGGTACGTGAAGACGGTGAAGGCGATAAAGCAGAATCTTTACCACGAGGGGTTGATGTATCGCTACAAGGCGGCGGACGATTTTGGCGTGCCTACTTCTTCTTTCACGATCTGCACTTTTTGGCTGATCGACGCGCTTTTCTCCATCGGTGAGAAGGAGGAGGCAAGGGAGATTTTCGAAAAGATGATCTCTTACTCGAATCACGTGGGATTGTATAGCGAGGACCTCGATTTCCAGACCAAAAGACAGCTGGGGAACTTTCCACAAGCATACTCTCACTTGGCCTTTATTAACACGGCCGTGCTTTTCTCGGAAGAGAAGCAGCTCTCGAAGTTTATCCGGCCGTAAATAGCGACGCGTCTCCGCTTTCACCCGCGGAGTTGTTTCGGGTAATCTTCGCGAACGAGCCGGGATAGTTTTTATTGATAAAGTCGATGTTCGATGTTTCGGGGTACCAAATGGGTTCTTAATCGCGTGATATAGAAAAATAAAACCCGCTCTTCGATCGGGAAAAGCGGGTTCATTAAATTATTGTATGAGGTTATTCAAGAAAGGGATAACGGACGACTGCAAGGGTATGCGGTATTTGGCCGCGGGGGAAAAGTTACCCACTTTTATGCTGATGCCATCGGGTGGCAGCACGCGGAACATGTCCTCGTCGGTGGTGTCGTCGCCAATAGCCAGCACGAAATCATAATCAGCCTGCTCCAGCCTTCGCAGCACTTCGCTTCCCTTGTTGAAATCGGGCGGCTTGATCTCCACGATCTTGTTGCCGGGCACGATCTGGAGGTCGAGTCTCCGGCACGGGCCTATTAGCGCGTTCACCAACTGTTGCGCGCGTAGTTCGGCCAGCCACACGTCCACGTTGCGGTAATGCCACACCAACGAGGCGTCTTTTTGTTCCAGTCGTGAACGGGGCGTTTTGTCGATGGTGTGTTGGATGATATCAAGGATTTCGTCGTCCCATCTTACCTCTTCCTGCAGGTTCTCGTGCCATTTACCGTCTTCCTTGTAGAACATACCGTGTTCTGCCGCGAAATCAAGATCTAATCCTTCAAACCATTGTTCAAGTATTTGGTGATTCCGTCCGCTATTGATTACTACCTTGTTCTTCTCGTCGGAAGAGATCTCCTTTAGTAGTTCCAGCAGTCGTGGAGAAGGAACAGCATCTTCGGGTTTTTTAACGAAAGGTGCCAGTGTACCGTCGTAATCCAGAAGGATTAACCGGGCAGAAGCCTCGTCGTACGCGCTTTTAATTTGGTTAAGCTGCCTTCGTCCCACGATCTTTTGCAAGATCTCCTGATTTTGCGCTTTAATGGATTGCAACTCTTTCACGAAATCGTTTGCCCACTTCTGTACCGTTTGCGTGGAGATGCGCTTCTGCATCGATTGCAGCCGCTGTTTTTTCTCCTCTTTTGGCATGTGAAGGGCTTTCAAGATGGCACTCTCGATCTGGTCGGTATCGTTCGGATTGATGATGATAGCCTCGGGCAACTCGATGGCGGCTCCCGCCATTTCGCTGAGGATGAGTACCCCCGGCTTATCGTGTTTCGTGGCCAAATATTCCTTGGCTACCAAGTTCATGCCGTCTCTTAGCGGACTCACCAACGCGATTTCGGCAATGTCGTACATGGCGATCAGCTCCTCGAACGAAAAGGCCCGATAAAAATAATAGATAGGGGTCCATCCCAGTTTAGAGTATTTCCCGTTAATCTCTCCGATCGACTGATCGATTTTCGTTTTAAGGTCGGCGTACATCTCCACGTTATCGCGTGAGGGGACTACGATCATTGCCAGCGATACTTTCTCGTGATACTCGGGGTGGTTGTCCAAGAACTGAGCGAAACCATCCAGCCGGTGAAGAATACCCTTGCTGTAGTCGAGTCTGTCGACCGATAAAATTACCTGTTTGTTCTCGAGTTTTTGCTTTAACTTCTTCGCCGTATTGATCACTTCGGGTTGTTTGGGGGCAAGCCGGTACTGGTCATAATTGATCCCCATAGGGAAGGCGTCTACGTGCACGATTCGGTTGTCGAGGTTGATCTCATCCAATGAGCAGTTTAAATCCAATACACGGTAGATGGCACTGATAAAGTGGCGCATGTAATCGTGCGTGTGGAACCCGATAAGATCCGCTCCCAGCAACCCTTCCAGTACCTCCTCGCGTTCGGGTAACACCCGGAAGAGCTCGTAAGAGGGAAACGGGATATGGTGAAAGTAACCGATGTTGGCCTTGGGCTTTTCGTCGCGTAGCAATTTGGGCAATAGCATCAGTTGGTAGTCCTGTACCCACACCACATCGTCATTCTCTATAAAGGGAAGGGCTTCTCGGGCAAAGAGATTATTCACCTCTTGGTACGCAGCCCAATAGTCCGCCTTATATTCAATAAACGAGAAAAAATAGTGACATAGGGGCCAGATCGTGCTGTTGCTGTACCCCTCGTAATAATTCTCGATGTGCTCATCAGATAAAAATACCGGGTGAAAGTTCAAGTCGTGCAATCGTTCGGTTATCACCTTTTTTTCTTCTTCATTTTCGGTATGTATACCCGGCCATCCTACCCAGTAAATATCCGAATCGGTTTCGAGCGATCCGAGGCCGGTGGCTAACCCACCTTCGCTCCTTGAAATGGAGAACCCCTCTTCACCGTCGCGTTCGATTTTAACGGGAAGGCGGTTGGCGATAATAATAATTTTCATATTCTATAATCGTTTTCAGTACTAACTATCCTTTATAACACTGTAGTTTGTTGAAAGATTATATTTTAATGTATATTTACAAATAAGAGTTGTACTTTGTCGCTAAAGTGAACAAAAAGGGGGTATTGTTTGTTGTTGCCACTTTTTTGTCGTAATTTCGTGGATTAAATTGGAAAAAGTCGTAATAGAAAATTAACAAAAATTAATATATATTCAAAACACTATCGTTTTATTATGGCAAAACAAAAAAAGTATTTGACCTGCGACGGTAACCAGGCTGCGGCGCATATTGCTTACATGTTTAGTGAGGTAGCTGCCATTTACCCGATCACGCCCTCCTCCACCATGGCGGAGTACGTCGACGAGTGGGCGGCCGCCGGTAGGAAGAACATTTTCGGACAACCGGTGCTGGTGCAGGAGATGCAATCCGAGGCGGGAGCTGCTGGGGCCATGCATGGTTCGTTACAGGCAGGAGCACTTACATCCACTTTCACGGCATCCCAAGGGCTGTTGTTGATGTTGCCCAACATGTACAAAATGGCGGGTGAGTTGTTGCCGGGCGTCTTTCATGTCTCGGCTCGTGCACTGGCATCACACGCGTTATCGATCTTTGGTGACCACCAGGACGTGATGGCCGCACGGCCCACGGGGGTGGCGCTTTTCGCGACAGGATCGGTCCAAGAGGTGATGGATCTGTCCGCGATAGCACACCTTGCTTCGATCGAGAGCCGGGTGCCTTTCCTCCATTTCTTTGACGGATTCAGGACCTCACACGAAGTCCAGAAGATAGAGGCACTCTCTACCGAAGATCTTGCCCCGTTAGTTAACCAAGATGCATTGAAAGCATTCCGCGATCGGGCACTGAGCCCCGATAACCCCGTGACACGTGGGACCGCGCAAAACGACGATATCTATTTTCAAGCCCGGGAGGCATCCAACCCATTCTATGACGAGGTGCCCGATATCGTGGAGAAATACCTTGAAAAGCTGGCCGTACTCACGGGACGTAAGTATGGACTGTTTGATTATTACGGTGATCCCGAAGCAGAGAGGGTTATTATTGCCATGGGCTCGGTCACTGAAACCATCCGCGAGACGGTGGACTACCTCTCTTCACGAGGAGAAAAGGTGGGCGTGGTAGCCGTGCATCTCTATCGTCCCTTTAAGGCAGCAGCGTTCCTGTCTGCAGTACCTAAAACAGCTAAACGGATCGCGGTACTGGATCGTACCAAAGAGCCGGGAGCTTCCGGACAACCCCTTTACTTGGACGTGAAGGATAGTTATTACGGTAAAGAAAACGCTCCCGAGATCGTGGGTGGAATCTACGGGTTGTCATCAAAAGATACCACGCCAAGCCAGATCCTTTCGGTATATGAAAACCTCGCGATGAGCATGCCGAAGAATGACTTCACTATTGGGATCGTCGACGACGTGACCTTTAAATCGCTCCCGCTCAAGGCTGAAGTTTCAATGGATGAAACCACTTACGAAGCTAAGTTTTACGGATTGGGCTCGGACGGTACGGTGGGTGCCAACAAAAACTCTATCAAAATTATCGGGGACAATACCGACAAGTACGTGCAAGCCTATTTCGCGTACGACTCCAAGAAATCGGGCGGCTTTACCTGTTCGCACCTGCGATTTGGCGATAACCCTATCCGTTCTCCCTATTTGGTGAATACGCCCAACTTTGTGGCGTGTCACGTACCGGCCTACCTGCACTTATACGACGTGACCAAAGGGTTGAAAAAGAACGGTACGTTCCTACTCAACTCCGTCTGGTCTAAAGAGGAGGTGGTGAACCATTTGCCGGATCATGTAAAGAAATATTTCGCTGAAAACAACATTCGGTTTTATATCATCAACGCGACAGAGATCGCGGATCAGATTGGCTTGGGTAACCGTACCAATACCATCTTGCAATCGGCCTTCTTCAAAATATCCAACGTGATTCCTTACGATATTGCCGTGGAACAGATGAAGAAGTTTATCGTAACCTCCTACGGCCGCAAGGGCGAAGAGGTAGTGAAGATGAACTATGCCGCGGTGGACCGCGGGGGGGATGTGATTGAGGTAGAAGTGCCTCAGGAGTGGGCAGGTTTGCAGGCTGAAGCCGATACCGCCGATGATGCTCCCGAGTTTATCCGGAAAGTGGTGCGTCCCATCAACGCGCAACGGGGATACGACCTCCCGGTGTCAGCTTTCACTGGCCGCGAGGATGGTACCTGGGAAATGGGTACCTCCACCTACGAGAAAAGAGGTGTAGCGGCAACCGTACCGGTATGGAAACCGGAGAATTGCATCCAGTGCAACCAGTGCGCGTACGTGTGCCCGCATGCTACCATCCGCCCGTTCGTGCTCGATGAGGAGGAACAGAAGGGCGTGAGCGAGGATGTAGAGATCTTGAAAGCACAAGGAAAACAGTTCGCCGGAATGGGATTCCGCATCCAGGTGGACGTATTAGACTGCTTGGGTTGCGGCAACTGCGTGGATATTTGCCCTGGTAAAAAGGGGCAAAATGCCCTCGAGATGGTGCCCATCGCCACGCAATACGAGAACCAGAAGAGTTGGGATTACATGGTGGAAAACGTGACCAGCAAAGCGCATTTGGTGGATGTGAAACTGAACGTGAAAAACTCGCAATTCGCCACGCCGCTGTTTGAATTCTCGGGCGCGTGCTCCGGTTGTGGGGAAACTCCCTATGTCAAGCTGATCACGCAGCTGTATGGCGACCGGATGATGATCGCGAATGCAACCGGTTGTTCCTCCATCTATGGTGCCTCTGCGCCGGCGACACCTTACACCAAAAATGAAGAGGGAAAAGGACCCGCTTGGGCCAATTCGCTTTTTGAAGATAACGCCGAGTTTGGTTACGGGTTCGCGATCGCGCAGACCAGTATGCGTAACCGGATAGAGAATATAATGCGTCAAGCGCTCCGTTCGAACGAGTTCACCGAAGCACAGAAAGCGCCCTTCAGGGCGTGGATTGATGGCAAGAACGACGCCGATGCTTCCAAAGCCGCTTCAGTAGAGGTGATGGATGCGCTTACGGGATTTGATCATCCCATCGCGAGAGAGATTCGTTCGCTCGAAAAATACCTGGTCAAGAAATCGATCTGGGTGTTCGGGGGAGACGGATGGGCGTACGATATCGGGTTTGGCGGGCTCGACCACGTGCTGGCCAGCGGGCAGGATATCAACGTGCTGGTGCTCGATACCGAGGTCTATTCCAATACGGGAGGGCAATCGTCGAAGTCGACCCCGATTGCCGCGGTAGCCAAATTTGCTGCTGCCGGGAAACGCATCCGCAAGAAAGACCTAGGTATGATTGCTACCACGTATGGCTACGTGTATGTCGCGCAAGTGGCCATGGGAGCCAGTCAGCCGCAAACGTTGAAGGCGATCAGGGAAGCAGAATCCTATAATGGCCCCTCCATCGTGATCGCTTACTCGCCTTGTATTAGCCATGGACTAAGAAGGGGAATGGGGCAAGCACAGACCGAGCAGAAGTCGGCCGTAGAAAGTGGTTATTGGCATCTGTGGCGGTATGACCCGCGCTTGGAAGAGGAAGGGCAGAACCCGTTCCAACTCGACAGCAAGGAGCCTGATTGGAGTAAATTCCGGGATTTCCTGATGGGAGAGGTCCGTTACACGCAGCTTGTAAAATCGTTCCCGCACGAAGCAGACGAACTATTCAAAGCCGCGCAAGAAGCCGCTCAATGGCGTTACCGATCCTATACGCGAATGGCAGAAGCATCGTTTGCCCTGCCCGAAGCAGAATCGGCCGAAGAGGCAAATTAAACCGCGATTAAATCGCTCTATATTTTCCGGGGGTGTCACTACGTGATGCCCCCGATTGGTTCGGGCAAATCTCCGAAATATTTACGTATCTTTGTCACCTAAACTAATGAATTGTTATGAAGGTACAGATCATTAATGGGCCTAACCTCAACTTGCTGGGAACACGAGAACCCGGTATCTATGGCAATACAACGTTCGGCGATTACATGAACTGGTTGCAGAACAGCTACCCCACTGTGGAAATCGATTACTTTCAATCGAATATTGAGGGGGAGATCATCAACAAGATTCAAGAGACCGGATACGGCAGCAACGGCATTATTCTCAACGCGGGAGGATACACCCATACCTCCGTCGCCATCCGCGACGCGATCAAGGCGGTTCCCGCACCGGTGGTGGAAGTGCATATCTCTAATGTGCATGCGCGCGAAGAATTTCGTCATCATTCTAAGTTGTCGGCTGTTTGCCTTGGGGTAATCGCAGGTTTTGGGCTCGATTCCTACCGATTGGCGATGGAAGCGATCTTGCACATAAGTGAATCCTCAAACAAATAAACAAAAAAAGCGTTAGATAGAAGTAAGATTATAATTAGCAAAAGAATATGCATAAACATACAAAAATAGTTGCCACCATCTCCGATAAACGGTGCGACGTGTCGTTCCTGCAGGAACTGTTCGAGGCAGGAATGAACGTGGTAAGGCTCAACTCGGCTCACTTGGACGAGGCGGGTTTCCTTAAGATTATTCGGAACGTGCGGGAAGTATCCAACGAGATCGCTATCTTGGTGGATACGAAGGGACCGGAAATACGTACCACGGTGGCCGAAACACCCATTGAACTCAAGACGGGAGAACGAATCAAAGTAGTGGGAGACCAAAGCGGAATCTCGTCCCGGGAGACCCTTTATATCTCCTATCGTAATATCACGGCAGAGATGCGGGAGGGCGACGATATCCTGATCGACGATGGGGAGATCGACCTGAGAGTAGAAGAAGTGCACGAAGACCATCTTGTTTGTCTTGTGACAAATGAAGGGATTATCGGAAGCCGTAAAAGCGTGAATATCCCTGGGGTACGTATTAATCTGCCAGCCATCACCGAGCGTGATAAACAATTTATTGCTCTCGCTGATGAGAATGAGGTTGACTTTGTGGCTCATTCGTTCGTACGTAGCAAAGAGGATGTAATCGCGGTACAAGAGATACTGGACAAGTTGGATAGTTCGATGAAGATTATCGCCAAAATAGAAAACCAGGAGGGTGTGGACAACGCCGATGAGATATTGGAAGCCGCTTATGGTATTATGATTGCTCGTGGCGATTTAGGGATCGAGGTTCCGCAAGAGAAAATCCCGGGCATACAGCGGGTACTTATCCGGCAAGCTATCTTTCACAAGAAACCGGTGATCGTGGCTACCCAGATGTTGCACTCGATGATTCAATACCCGAGGCCCACTCGTGCTGAAATCACCGATATCGCGAACGCGATCTACTATCGTACCGATGCGGTAATGCTTAGTGGCGAGACTGCTTATGGGAAATACCCGGTAGAGGCGGTACGTACCATGGCAAAGACGGCATATGAAGCAGAGAGGACAAAGTTGGCAGAGAACGATATCAGGGTGCCTTACGCGGACGACGACCGAGAGGTGACGGAATTCCTGGCTAAGCAGGCAGTGAAATCGCAACAACGATTGAACGTGAAAGCAATCGTGACCGATAGTCATACCGGACGGACCGCGAGAGTAATGGCAGCATTCAGGGGGAGAAATCCAATCTATGCCATCTGTACCTCTAAAAGGTTGGCACGAGAACTGGCACTCTCTTACGGTATATGGGCGGAGTTCCAAGAAGGAAAGGGCGACGGAAATACCAAAGAGAGCCGTAGGGCTTACTTTACCGAAGCCATTCGCCGGCTGATAGATAGTAAGTTGATCAAGCGGCAAGACCGGGTAGCATACCTTGGCGGCAGCTTTGGAGAGACCGGTGGAACCACTTACTTGGAAATAGTAGACGCGTGGCGGGTGCTGGAAGCAAAAGAACGCTACAATCTACCCGATTATACACAGTAAATCCCTTGTAATGGGCTGTGGATGAGTATTGCGAATTCAGTGAGAGAAAACTTTTGATGACCGCTAACAATGGAACATCGTATCGTATGAAAGATATAGAAGCGTACATCCTATCCCACATTGATCCGGAGCCTGAACTGTTAAAAAAGATCGACCGAGAGACGCGGGCGAAGATGCTCCACTCTAACATGAACTCGGGGCATCTTCAGGGACGATTTTTAGTGATGATTACTAAAATGATCGGGGCAAAACGTGTCCTTGAGATAGGTGCATTCACGGGCTATTCCGCTTTGTGTTTTGCCGAAGGGTTGGGCGAAGGTGGAGAGGTGCATACCATCGAAGTAAACGATGAGCTGGAGGATCTTCTTCGTGAGAATTTTAGAATGTCGGAGCATGGGCATAAGATCAAACTCCATATTGGCGACGCGGCAGCACTCGTTCCTACTTTTCGCGAGGAGAGCTTTGACCTTGCATTCCTTGATGCCGATAAAGAGGATTACTGGCAGCATTATGAAATACTGCTTCCCAAAATTAGAAAGGGGGGCCTCGTCTTGGTCGATAATACGTTGTGGTATGGGAAAGTGACACGAAAGGCAAATGCCAACGATCGCGCGACCCGTGCCGTACAAGATTTTAACGATAGGGTGGCAATGGATAATCGAGTGGAGAAGGTGATTTTACCCCTTCGGGACGGAGTGACCTTCATAAGAAAAAAATAGATTAACATGGAATCAAATAGGCTGCAAAAGATAAACCGATTGATACAGAAAGAGCTGGGGGAGATATTCCTCTTGGAGGCCAAGAAAATGCCGGGGATGCTGATATCGGTGACCAGCGTGCGGGTATCGCCCGACCTCGGGGTTGCTCACGCCCACCTGAGCGTTTTCCCGTCAGAAAAAGCAGAGGAATTAGTGAGTAATATCAACGAGAACGTGAAAACGGTGCGTTATAACCTTGGCAAGCGGCTGAGAAATCAACTGAGGGTGATTCCAGAACTGACGTTTCACGTGGATGATTCACTCGATTATATTGATAACATCGACCGGCTATTGAAAGAGCAGTAGAACTTTTATCTTTCAACTATTTTCCCGCATCTTGCCGATCATAGAAATGTATAGGTTACTATGAACGTCTCTTTTTTTATTGCACGGAGGTATCTCTTTTCCAAGAAGTCTCATAACGCCATCAACGTGATTTCGATGATTTCGGTGTGTGGAATCGCCATCGCTACTATGGCGATGGTGTGCGTGTTGTCGGTATTTAACGGCTTTGGCGGTATCGTGGAAGGCATGTTTAGCGCGTTCGATCCCGACCTGAAAATTACCGTGAAAGAGGGGAAGGTGTTCGATTGGCATACGGCCGAATTTGAAAAAGCGTTGCAACTGAATGGCATTCAGATGATCTCCGAATCGCTGGAAGAGAATGCCTTATTCATGTTCGATGATAGCCAAGTGCCGGTACTGATGAAAGGGGTGTCGGAGGAGTTTCGGCTGATGGCAGATATGGAAAAACTGGTGTTGGACGGAACGTTCAAGCTGCGTGAAGATGTGGTGGATTACACCACATTGGGTGCCGGCTTGGCGGTTACCCTTGGTGCACGCCCTGGCTTTATCAATTCAATCGAGATTTATGCTCCAAAACGAAATGAACGGGTCAACCTTGCCAATCCGGCAGCCGCTTTTAACCGAGGGCACGTGCAAATCGGGGGTGTCTTTAGCCTCAACACACCACAGTATGATGAACAGATGGCTCTGGTGCCCATCGACTTGGCGCGCGACCTATTTCAATACGAGGATGAAGTAACATCGATCGATATTCAACTCGCCCCAGGCAGTTCGGTCGGCAGGGTTAAACGTGAAATAGAATCGATCTTAGGAGACCGGTTTCTGGTGGAAGACCGTTTTCAACAGCAGCGCGAATCGTACCGCATGCTACAAATCGAGAAGTGGGTCACCTTTCTTATCTTGGCATTTATCCTCTTAATAGCGGTATTTAACGTGGTCGGTTCGTTGTCGATGCTTATCGTGGAGAAAGAGGAAGATATCCGGAGCCTCCGTTACATGGGGGCTTCCAATGAGCTGGTGTCTCGTGTTTTTCTGTACGAGGGGTGGTTGATTACCTTTATAGGTATTATCGCGGGGATCGTGCTTGGACTTATACTCTGTCTTCTGCAACAGCATTTTGGCCTGCTTCGCCTGAGTGATACTCCTGGAGCATATATCATTGACGCGTACCCGGTGATCGTGAAATTTTCAGATATCGCGATCGTCTTTGGTATCGTGAGCCTTATCGGCCTGCTGACAGTGCTCTACCCGGTCAACAACTTAAGGAAAAAACTCAATTCAATTCACACGATTGGTTAAATGCTGGTTGGCACCTAAAGAACCCGTGTGGTTACTTGAACAATTAATCGCAATTTTCCATTTCAAAAATGAAATAGCCCTGCTGTTTTATATCTCTTTCCCATTCTGGTTTCACGGCCTCCACGTGGCAAAACCGGCACTCGTTCGCTGTAAACGGTTGTCCCTCTTGTTCCTTTGTCTTCAGGTACTCTTTCCCGTAATTATAGATCACGTCCGCATCCCTCACCTCTTGCGGGGCAATAATATCGAAATGCATCACCGTCCCGTCCTTTTTTGTCACGTAAGAATCCCACACTGCTACTTGCATAATTCTTGAATTTATTGATTCATACTCATTCAGATCACACCCATACCGCGGGGCGCAACACTGTATATTAGAATAACAAATTCGATCCGGTTTTAGTTTAATACCTTCGGTCGCGCATGGTGACCGACGAGGGGGTGGATGAGGTCCTCGCGGGGCGGCGGTTGCGACGGGTGATGGGTTGTTCCGCGGGGATGAGTCGTTCCTGCTGGTTCTTGATGCCGCGTTCAAAATCGATTAACTCCTGCTCGATGCGCTCTTGCTCGGCCTTCATCTCTTCGGCGGTGGTGGTGTACTGCGAGATGGCCAGGTTCCTGGGATTTTGTGCCTTGTAGATTTCACCGTCGTACTTCCTCAGCCGGAAGAAGTCGTCCACGGTCCCGTTCATGCTGTTGTTGAGGGAGGATCCCATCACCGGCATTTGCCGAGCATAAGGCTCCAATTCACGGTACGGAATCCAGAAGAGGGGGTAGCGGGTGGCCTCGGTGGCGTAATCGTCTCGGCGATGGAGCACGGGGCAGAGGGCGAGGGGGCGCACGATGAAAGTGGAGGAGGGGGAATCGAAGTAGTAGGCTTCCTTCACGAAGTAGCCCAACACCTCTTTGCCCGGGATGTCGGCGTCGTCCACCGTGATCGTTCCATCCGCCATCTCATGGTAGATGTCGAACCGGTCCAAGAGGTTTTGAAAACCGATCCGGTACTCGTCGGTGAACCGCTCCTGTCCATCCAGGTACTCGTACGCGGCGATAGCATCGTCTTGAAGCAAGCGGAACAACATGGAAAAGAGGGACGATTGCCCGTCGATCGGGGTGACGGGATAATAGAGCGATGCATTGGCTTCCTTGGTCAGGTCGAGGTACCGGTAGATGACGCGGGACCATTTCGCGTTTTCAACTCCTTCGTCCACACTCGAATTTCCTTGGAACGAACGAACCGCCGAAGCGGTTTGCTGTTGACGCGCTTCTTGTTGGCGACGCTGTTCGATCCGCTCCCTCGCTGTCTCTTGAGAGAATAGGGGAGCGATTCCTCCTAATATCAGCATAAAGATAATTAGTTGTCTCATTAGCACATTAGTCATATTAGCACATTATTCTCATTATTCTCATTGGCACATTATTCTCATTAGTCACTGTACCCTGATCTCCATCACTGCTATCTCCCGTTCCGTCCCGTCCGGACCGGCGGCCTGCACGCCCGAGATATAGAAGTAACTGCCCCTCGAGAGGCGACGGATTTGCTCTCTCTGCCTATCGGAAAATCGGGCGCCGTCGGATATTTCGGGAATGGCGTTGCCCATGGAGTCGAAGAAGACGGTGCGAAAGCTTCTTACTTGGAAAGGGACGTGGAGGATGCCGTCGTCGATGGCCGCCTCGATGCCTTGGCTGTTCATCAAGATGGCCTTCGATAGAGCTCCACCTTTAAATTGTAACGGGCGGCCGTTGGCATCGGTGTATTCTATAAAGGGGGTAGGGTCGGGCAACGGGCGTACCCTGAACTCTTGCACGGCCATCCGGCGTGCCGCTCCATCGGCTGTTCTTGCGGCAACGGTGATGGTGGTGTTTTGGCCGACCGTGGTGGGGCGAGCCACCCATTGGTTTCCCCGGCGGGTGAGGGTGCCGTTGTCCATGGTTGCTTGAACATCACCCGGGGCAATCCCCGGTACCGATATGCTTATTTCGTTGTCGATGCCCGCGTAAAGTACATTGGTCAGCACGGGAGCGATGGAGGCCATCGGCTCGATCACGGTGTAGCGGCTGCTGAACGGGTGGCGTGTTACCGCCCCGTCATCGCCTGTCATCTCCAGGTAGCCTTCCACTGGGAAAGTACCCGTTCGGGATGCCGGGATGGAGAGTTGCCCGTCGCCGTCAGACTCCAGCCTGTTCCCGTTCACGTACAGGGAGGGGGAGCGGCGGGTGGTATCCTCGGCCGCGAGGATGACTCGGGCACGGTAGTTTCCCCCTTGCATCACGATATCCGATTCGGGAATCAGATAGGCGTTCAGGCGGTTTACTCGATAATCTCCTCCGCCCACGTTATGAAGGATGTTCACCAGTGCTTCTCCTTCAGACGAGCGGATGTCGTTCTCAATTTTCGTGAGCATGGTGATAGCCGCTGCCAGGGGCATCTGTTCGAAGAGGGTCTCCTCCCATTTTTTGTTGGAGGGGATAGAGCGGGTAGTTAGGTTTTTTTCGATGATCGACCTTCTGGCGGGGTCTGTTACATGGCCCATCACTGTTTCCCGGTAGCGGTCGATGGATGCTTTCAGGTGGACGCCTTCGCCGTTGATGGGCGAGAGCATCACAACGGAAGCGGCACTCAAATCGTCCTTGTTTTTGATGTTGTTGAGATCGGCTCGCTTTCCATCGGCCTCCCGTACCATCCGAAGTTTTAAATCCCCGATATAGTCGACAAGCGAGTCGCTCAAGGAGCGTACCTGCATCCCTTTCTCGTACCATTCGCCCGCCTTTTCGGGGTTCTGCTCGTTGTAGGCGGTAAGCTCCTCCATGATCAACGCGTTGCGCTCCTGCAACGCGGCCGAGGAGTCGCCTAGGCTGTCGTCCACCACCTTGAATCCGTCCAGTACCTCCACCGACACGTTCAGTGCCAGCATCGCGATGAACACCAGGTACATCACGTTGATCATTTTCTGACGAGGGGAGTGGGGACTGTTTACGGCCATTGCTGGGACATTTTAGGGGCGCGGGTTCGTAGAGTTATCGCCTCGGTTCACGGTCATCGCGTGCAGCATGCGGCCGTACACTTCGTTCAATTCCTTAAGCTGATCGGCCATCTTTTCCGTCTCTTCTTTGATGGAAGTGCCGTCGGGCAAAGCATCGCTATACACCGTGCGAAGGCGATTCAACCCCTGGTTGATTTGTTCGATGGTGCCTAACTGGCTACTGATGCTCTTGAGTTGCACTTCGTAGATGGAGTTGAGGCCCGACAGCGTGCGATTCAGGTTCTCCATCTGTTGGTTGTACTCTTCGGTGCTTGACGACAGTCGCGAGCCGATTGTTTCTTGAACTTGTTCAGAAAAGTGTTGGGAGTTATTTCTTGAAGCCGCTCCGGTTTCAACGCGCGGATGCATGTAGTGTGGTGAGAGGTGTGAGCTGTCGGCCCCTAAATCGGACCGGTCTTTTGGGTCTCGGCCGCTCAGTGCCGGGAAGACTTCCTCCCACGCGTAGTCCTGTACCGGGCGGTCGAATGCCGATAGGATAAAAACGACCACCTCGGTCATCATCCCGATAAAGAGCATTTCGTTGCCGAAGGGGAAGTGGAGGAGCTTGAACATGGCCCCGAGGATCACGATCGCAGCCCCGATGCTGTAGGCGAAGTTAATGAAGCGCTTTCCCCGTTCGGTCTGAAGGAATCGTTCTAACCGGTTCTTGTATCTGCTATAGGCGTTCATAGGCTTGGTTGTTATATTTTTTATCATTTTCCCGTGCTTACTTGCGTGCGGACGCAACGAAACCCGATGTAGGATCGCCCTCGGCTTTGGTGTTCGCTATCGCGCATATCGGGACGTATAAACGGGTATATATCTTTCCATGATCCTCCTTTGACCACCTTTCGTGCGGCCGAGTAAGGGTCGCCTTCCGATGCATTGTAGCGGAACTCCGGGTTTATATCGCCCATCAACTCGTTGCCTGCTTCGGTATAGGCGGTGGAGGTCCATTCCGCCACGTTCCCTACCATGTCGTACAGTCCATACGCGTTGGGTTTGTAGCTTCTCACCCTGGCGGTGATCAGGTGGTTGTCCGCGGCGTATCCCCCTTCCTCCGGTTTGAAGTTGGCCTGAAAGCACCCGCTCTCGTTAATAATTTCGGTGTTTTGTGCCGCCATCTCCCATTCTGCCTCGGTCGGCAGGCGGTACTTCTCAATGATCACATCGTCGCGGTTAATAGCCCGCCGAAGAAAGAGGGTACGCCATTCGCAAAAGGCGGTGGCTTGATCCCATGAAACGCCTACGACCGGGTGGTGCGCGTAGGCAGGGTGAGAAAAGTAGTGGCGAAGGTAACGCTCGTTGTCTGCCCCTGGGAAGTCGTTTATCCAGCAGGTGGTGTCGGGATAGATATTCACGATGCGGGTATGCACGAAATCGTGGAGGCCACTTAACGGGCGGGTGATGGTCTCGTTCACCACTCGGCCGTCCGGGGCGATGTAGGCCGTATCTTTCGTGATAAGGATGGTCTCATTGCTATCTATCGTTCGATCGGTGTTGAGCGTCCGTTCCGGTGGATTTAGCCGGTATTGACTGCGGGCCGCTTCGGCCGCGTCGAACCATTCGTAGCGAAAGTTCAGTTGGCGTGCGTCCAGCATTTTTTCGCCCGTGATGGGGTGGGTGACGTAGAGGCTATTGATGGCTGTCTCTTCCTCCTCGGTGTTGAGTCTCCACGGGATGGGGAGCGACCAGTTCAGGCGGGGAGGGATCGGATCGCCGTACTCGTCTTCGGTGATCTTGTAAAAATCATCCCCCGCGTAGGCCGGGTCCGCGAGGCGTTCTCGTATAATGGAATCACGTACCCAGTAGACAAACTGCTTGTACTGCGAGTTGGTGATCTCGGTTTCGTCCATCCAGAAATTGTCGACCGACACTCCCCGAGAGGGTACCGTGATGTCCCAGAGTGAATCGATCTCGCCTGCCCCCATCGTGTAGGTTCCGCGCGAGACCAGTACCATGTTGTAAGGTGTCGGCTCGTTCCATATCCTGCCGACCGGTACCCCGGTGAGCTCACCCCCGATACTGCTTCCGATGCCTCTTCTCCCGCACGAAACAATCGCAATTAAGAAGAGTATAAAAAAGATCCATTTTCTCATCTTTGTCAATTAGCAATGAACAGTTAGTAATCAACAATCAACAATCAACAATCAACAATCAACAATCAACAATTAATAATTAATAATTAACCATGTTACAGTAGCCGGATGCTTTTGTGAGGCTGCCGTTTTGGCTTGAAGTAATCCACCGGGAATTCGTACCGGAGATACATCTCGTGGCTCCCCTTGCTCGACTTTCCGAATCCCTTAGTATTCAGGTCGTATGCGTATCCCAATTCAACCCCTTTAAAGGCGACTCCCGCGAAAAGAACCCAACCGTGATCTTTTCGCCACGAGGCACCTCCCGAGAATTTCTTATCGTATTCAAGTCGGAGCGTGGCTTGTGCCCTTGTCTCGTCCGGACTGTTTTGCAGCCATACCATCGGCTGTAACTCTAACGAACGAAAGAGGCGAATATTGTATCCGGACATGAAATTATAGGAGCGAGGAACAGAGGAACGGAGGGAGTCTGCGGACTCTATCGGGAGAAGGGGAGAGTCATCGGGATTTTCAGAAGGGATCTCCGGGTTAAATACCGTGAATCGGGGCTGATTGATATGTAGGAGGGAAAAGCCGGCAAAGAACGACGGGCTTGTCCAGGAGATACCGGCTCCAAGATCGAATAATTTTTTGTCGGTTGTTGTTACTTGAAATCTCCCTGCGGTAGAGGTAAGCGTATCCGTAATAAATTGTCGGCTTCCCGCGTCGAATGTTAGGTCGTGCGCTCCTGCTTGAACACCCAAATTAAGGAATCCGTCGCCGATCTCTTTCTTGAAGCTGTATTGCGCGGTCAGCAGGGAATTACGGAGCGAGCCGGCTGTCTCGGCATGCGCGGCCAGTCCAACACCGTGCCGTTTTCCGAGAAACTCGAAAGGCATATCGGTCGCGATAAGAACATGTTGGGGAGCATTCTCAATGCCATTCCAGGGATAGCGATAGAGGGCTGTTGTTCGAATCGCCTCTTTCTCCCCGGCGAACGAAGGGTTGGTGTAGCCTCTCATAGCCCAATAGTGGCTATGCGAGACATCCCATTGTGCCCGCGTTGGGAGAATCACGCAGAGTAAGAGGAGCACCGCCCATAAAAATCGCCGCTTTTCCATTGAAAGTTTAACGGGAAAACGGCGAAAAAATTGCATTGAATCCGACTTACTTACGTTTCGTATCTGTCAATTATTAAACTTTCGGGTTTCACCCGCATCACGCTAAGAGCTTTCAGCATCCACTTGGGGAGGGGCTTTTCGGGATCCCTGTTTTTGAGGTTGATGCTCAATCCCAGCTTCTTGGCGATCGGTACCTTGTGGGTCTCCACGAACTCGATCAGCGTACCGTCCGGATCTTCGATATAAGCAAACTGGCCAGCGGCATCGCCCATATCGAACGAGCTGCCCTCCTTGAACTGCTGGGTGGTGTCCACGGTGAAGGGGTGTCCCAGCTCCGCGCAATGCTTGCCCAGTGCCTCCATGTTACGGATATCGAAGCAGACTTGGATAAAACCAGGGTCGCCCCAGAAGCGCCCTTCATACAATTTCTTCGGAGTCCGCTCCAATGCTTGCACCAGTTCGAGGGTGGAGGGACCGAAGAGTTGGCTAAAGCTTCCCTTTCTCGCCTGCGAGTGGGTCAGCAAGCGTCGACGGAATTTTTGCGTTCCCGAGGGTAGGGCTTCCAAGTCGGGGAACACCCCGGTTTCATCGGCGATAACGGTGTCGTACCCGAGAATATCCCGGTAGACCGTCATGGCCCGGTCAATATCGGTCACCCCGATAGTCGCCCCTGCCACACCGGCGGTGAGTCGCTTCTCGTCCTTGAAGATATAGTCGTCCTGTACCACCTGGAAGAGGTTCCCGTATGGGTCTTTCAAATAGAATGTTTGGTGCCCGTCGATGTTTTTATTTATTCCCCCGACAATGTTCGCCTTAGAGTTTTTTGAGAACTGCTCGTAAGCGGCCGCCACGTCCCGACTTTTGACCTTGCAAACCAGTACGCCTAAGTCGCCCATGTTCAATTCGAAACCGAGGGGTTGCGGTTTCCGCTCCGCGTATTGCCATACCTCAAAGCCGCCGCCGCCCTGCATATTCACGGCGATGGCCGCGTGACGCCGTTGCGGTTGGCCTCCGGTGTAAGGAAGCATCAGTTCCGCTACCTTGTTGTCCTCCAGGATACGAATATCCATGTTGAACAGTTCGATATAGTACTTCCAGGCTTCGTAGAGGTTTTCCACCCCGATGCCTACCTGTTGAATTCCCGAAATGATGTATCCTTTGTCGTTATTCATTGTCTATTTTTGTTAGTTAATTCTGGTTTGCAAGATTGAAAAGTAAGCAACTAAAACCTTTATGGGTCATAAAACTTCGTCAGTCGAAGATTTAGTTGCGATTCATAAAATATATAACACGAGTTAACCCTTAAGTCGCTTTGATTTTCCGGACCATTTTTCGTGCAAGGCCGGGTAAGAACCGTTTGATATAGACCATCAGCAGCTCCTTGCCGCCCACGAGCACTTCCGGCTTGCGCTTGTCGATAGCCCGCACGATTTTCTCGGCGGCCACCTCTGCCGGCATACCGCTATCTTGTCCCTTGTCCATTTGCCCGTGCTTGCTCCCGTCGGCCTCCAACGCGTTATAGGATATGTTGGTGCGTACGCGTCCCGGGCAGACCATCACTACCCGGATATTCCGGTCGTAATACTCGGCATGGACGGTTTCGAAAAATCCGTAGAGGGCAAATTTAGAAGAGGCATAAGCGGATCGGAGGGGGAAACCGAACTTGCCCGAGATGCTGCTTGTGACCGCCACCGTGCCGCCCCCTTTCACGATCATAGTAGGAAGCAGCCGTTTCGCGATTTTCACCGGAGCAAAAAAGTTCACGTCCATGATCTTCTCGTCCACGCTGTACGCGGTGTCGAGTGTTTTGGAGCGTTGACTGATCCCTGCATTGAGGAACACGGTATCGATGGTGCCAAAGAGGCCTATCGCCCGGTCGGTCAGCTCGTCGATCCCATCAAGGTTTGAAAGGTCGTAAGGCAACACCTCGCATCGGGCACCCAGTTGAATGCATTTCTCTTGCACCTCTTTGAGTCGCTCTTCCCGGGTGGCGGTCAGGATCAGGTTGGCCTTCTCCTTTGCCCACAGGTAAGCGCACGCTTCGCCGATTCCCGATGAAGCCCCCGTGATCCATATTGTTTTACTTGTTTTCATTTTGGGATATTATTTTGCGATTCCCTGTTCTATCATTGAAATCCTATAATCAGTCCATCACTAATCACTCCATCACCCATCAGCTCCATGGATTGATTCATCGAGCATCCTAATCGTTTGATTACTTGATAGGTGTTGTAACGAGTAGTCGGGTGGACTAATCTCGTAGGACCTCCTTCCAGAGCTGCGACCGGTAGTCGTCTATCAAGTGGGGTTCACAATCTTCCACGTTCTGCACTTCGCGAGACGTGTATATCATTTGTTCCAGGAAATAAGGAGCACGGTTGGCACCTTCTCCCAGGTTGATAAGAACCGTTTCGCCATCTTTAATTTGATTTTTTCTCAGTGCGACAAAGAAGCCTGCCATACATACAGCCGAAGCGGGCCCCGGGATAACTTTCTTCTCGTAGGCCATCAGCTTACCAACCGGAAGGAGTTTACTCTCCCGCATACGCAGAAAACTGCCTCCCGATTCTTTCACCAACTTGGCTATAAGAGGGTAGGAAGCGGGGTTGCCCGTTGCCAGCGTGGGCACTTCGGTCTGCGGGTTGTCGATGATGGGGTAATTCTTCTCGAATCCTTCGGGGAAACCTGCCGTTTCGGCATCTTCCCAAGCGCGCACCATCGGATCGCACTTGTCGGTTTGCACGAGCAGAAAGCGAGGGTTTTTCAACTCGGGATAGATATGCTTGATATCGCGTATCCCCTTGTCGATCGCGATGGGGCCGGTGCCCCCGCTGACCGCTTGGATATAGACATCGGGAAGTTGATCCATTTGGCGAAGCCATTCGAAGACCATCGTCTTCTTGGCTTCGATCCGAATGGGGTCGATATTGCCGGTAGACATGGGAATATTATGCACCTTAGCATAGCCGGCAGCGATCTCTTTGGCCTTCGCGTAATCACCCATCACTCGGAATACCTGTTGCCCGTAAGAGCTGATGGTTGCCTCGGAAGTTTTTATAGCATCTTCCGGCATAAAAACCGAGCAGTTTACGCCCGCCATGGAGAGATACATCGCGTAGGCGGTAGCCGAGTTGCCGGTGGAAGCGATACAATACTGGTCGATCCCGATCTCTTTGAAGAGGCTGGCAGCTAAAGAAGCCGCTATATCTTTGAACGTGCCGGTTCCCCCGTTCAGGTCGTTCCTGTACACGTGCACCTTGATATCGAGGCCGTGTTCCTTTTTCGCGAACTCCTCTAAAAATGACCACTGTTCCACGGGGATGGCTCCTTCGCCTTTACTAACGATGTGCCTTCTGCGCAACAACGGGAGGAAAGGGAAATAGTGCCAAAAACTGTCGGGCGTGCGTTTCATGATGCGGGGCAACCGCTGGTACCTCCGGTTGTAGGAGACCTCGGAATTTTTACTGCCACATTTGGGGCATTGTTGTCCCTGTTCGAACCACGTCCAGAAGTTAGGAGTTTCATACCCGCATTGGGTACAGGTCAATGTATACTTGTGTTGAATTTTAACGCGCAGCATTGTTACTTGTTTTAATTGGGGTGAGCCGGTGCAAGCCGGCTCACCATAATAATTCTTTTTACGAGGTAGTACTGCTTTTTAACCTCGGTATGAGTTTATTCCGAGACCGCCTTCGACTGCATCTCGTCCGATTTATATTTCCCGGCCGCGAGGTTGACCTTGATTTTTTTAAATACCTCGATGGTCTCTTCCACATCCTTCAATGTGTGTGAGGCGGTAGGGATCAACCGGAGCATCAGCACGTCTTTGGGCACTACAGGGTAGGCCACGATGGAGCAGAATACATGGTGGTTCTCTCGAAGGTCGACCACCACGTTGGTACCCTCGGCCACGGTGCCGTTCACGTAGACCGGGGTGACGGGCGATTGGGTATTACCGATGTTAAATCCTTCGGCCACCAGTCCCTCTTGCAGGGCTTTGGCAATCTTCCATAGGTTCTCCTTGTGTTGCGGTTGGGTCTGTAGGAGTTCGAGGCGTTTCAACGCCCCAATCACCATCGGCATGGGGAGTGATTTCGCGAAGATCTGCGACCGCATGTTGTACTTGAGCGAGTCCACGATCGCCTTCTCGGAGGCGACAAACGCGCCAATTCCTGCCATCGACTTGGCAAAGGTGGCGAAGTAGATATCTACTTCATCCATCAGCCCGAAATGTTCGCTGGCTCCCGCGCCGGTATCGCCCATGGTGCCAAAACCGTGTGCATCATCAATCATCAGTCGGAAATTGTATTTCTCGCGCAGCTTAATGATACCGGGGAGATCGCCCAAGTCGCCCGACATACCGAATACCCCTTCGGTGATCAGCAGGATACCACCGCCCGTTTCTTCAGCTTTACGGGTAGCGAACCCCAACATTTTGTCGCACCGTTCCATATCGTTATGTGGAAACACGTAGCTCTTTCCCCCTTTGGCCTTGTGAAGGAAGATACCGTCCATGATGCAGGCGTGCGACTCGGAGTCGTACACGATCACATCGTTCCGTGACGTGAGTGAATCGATGATCGACACCATCCCCTGGTAACCATAATTTAACAGATAAGCGGCCTCTTTTTTCTCGAAGCGGGCGAGCTTTTCCTCCAGCTCCTTATGGTATTTAGTTTGTCCCGACATCATTCGGGCACCCATAGGGTAGGCCATGCCCCAGTCGGCTGCTGCCTTAGCATCTGCCTCACGCACCTCCGGGTGATTAGCCAGGCCTAAATAATTATTCAAACTCCAGGTGATCACCTCTCTGCCTAAAAATTTCATACGCGGGCCGATCTCACCTTCCAACTCGGGGAACATAAAATAGCCTTCCGCTTTCTTGCGGTATTGCTCAAGCGGTCCAGCGGCACTTTTCAGCCTGTCAAAAATATCTGTCATGTGTTTATTATATGATGTGAATGATTTTCCTAAAAAGACCTAACCGGTCATTTATTGCAAAAATAGTGAAACTAAATACGATTATGAAATTTACATCCCTAAAAGGCGGTTCATTTTTTCTTTATTTCTATGAAATCAGCATCTTCCACCTCGCTGGATTCAAATGTTTTTCGTTGGTAATCAATGATGCGATCTGTTTGCTTTTCGGGCTGTTTGGGCTGCTCACGCCGCGTTTGACGGTAGTGAGGCCTTTGGGATGCGTTCTGCCTGCCTCGTTTACCGAGTAGCCAAGCACCCACTGCCTTTAACAGAAGATAAATCGCGATGAAAAATAAGAGAAATTTAAAGAGAAAACCCATAAGCACTAACTGTTTGTTTGAAAAGTAAAGATACAATGATTCAATAGATTTTATCCAACAGCTTTAAATAATTTAACGAATGTCCCGTTCTTTATATCGCCTCTGGACCGCTTATCATGTCAAATGGGCAAGTGCGGCGGTGATCGCGGGGGCGTGTCTTTTTAGTTTATCATGACGGTGTATGCTGTGCCTTCTCTGAATAAGTAAACAGCGATAGAATGATATAGGCAATGATGCCCGCGGCAATACCGATCACACCCCATAGGGCGACGAAAGCAATCATTAGTACAGCGAGTAGGACCTGACGTTCATTGCCTTTCCACCGCGGGTTCTTTATCTTCAATGAGAACATGGGTATATTGGCCGTCATAAGGGGCGACAAGAGAAAGAGTAGCCCGAGAGTGAGGTAAAATAACCATTCGTTGTTTACTATTTCCGTGTGAACTCCATAGCAGTAGCTGATCCAGAAGAGACCACTCGCGGGAGTGGGGAGCCCTCGGAACGACGTTGTTTGTCGCTCGTCGATATTGAAGTTGGCAAGCCGGTAAGCTGAAAATAGCGGGATTAAAAAGGCAAGATAGGGGATAACATGGCGTATCGGGTCCGTGAACCCCGGGAGCAACGCGTAATCACGCAGTAAGATAAACAACGTTACCGCGGGAGCTACTCCGAAGCTTACCACGTCTGCCAGTGAATCCAACTCCTTCCCCAAGGGGGAATACGCGTTCAGCAGCCGTGCTGCCAAACCATCTAGGAAGTCGAGCAGTGCTGCCACGAACACCCAAACAACGGCACCCATGAAGTTGCCGTTAAAAGCGAACGTGATGGCAATACACCCCGAGAGGAGATTGAGTAACGTGAGTAGGTTGGGAATATGTTTTTGCATCTTGTTTTATCTTTTTACTTGCGGTAGACGTGCGAGAAAAGTGACGTTAGCTCGTACTTCTTCGCCGAGGTCGACCAGTACTTCGCTGTCTACCGGTAGATAAATATCCATTCGTGAACCCAGCTTGATAAACCCTAACGGGGAGCCAATATGAACCTCTTCGCCTTTTTCAACGTAGGTGATAATCCTCCGGGCGACGGCTCCAGCGATCTGTTTTGTTAATATGGTTCCATGATCGGGCGTCTCGATCACGATATTCGTGTGCTCGTTCTCATGACTCGATTTTGGGAGGTAAGCAGCCCGGAAGTTGCCTTCCACGTGGGAGAGGTGCGTGATTCTCCCGCTGACCGGTACCCAGTTGGAGTGGGCATTGAAGAACGACATGAAAATAGATACCTGGATACGTTCTTCATTAAAAAACTCCTTTTCGAATACCTTCTCGATCACGACTACCTTACCGTCGGTAGGTGCATTCACCAACCCGTGAAGGTCGCCTTTATACACGCGGTTTGGTTTTTTGTAAAAATTGAGTGCCATCGCGAACAGCACGAGTGATATTCCGAAAACAATGACCGTAAATAACGTGTCGGGTAGACAAAAAAACAGGGTGATATTGATCACCAATAACACACTAAGAATCTTGATAAGAGGAGCCTTACCCTCTTTGTGAATGTATTTCAGCATTAATCTACGTTAAAATGTCGTTGTTGAAAGAGCGAATCGATGGTATTGCCAGCGGGTAACGATTGAAGGATACTGTCCGACTTCTTTTCGATCTCTTCTCGGTATCTTTCAGGAACGTACTCATCCCAAAATTCTTGATTCAAGTAGGGTACTATGGCCGGTACAACCGCCTCCACGCGTGGAAAGAAAAAGGATTCTTGCTTGGTTTCTGGTGTGATGGCTACTTCACCCTTATCGAGCATCAATACCAGGTTGAGTATAACGCTTAAAAAGACCATCATGGTACCCACGGCCACTACCGCTCCCACGAGGCGATTGATAAAACTAAGAAATACCACGTCGATGAATCGCTGGATGAGTCGTCCTATTAGGGATATTCCCACGGCAATGAGCGCGAATGCGAGCACGAAAGAGATTACCTTGGCCACGTCGGGTGTGAAATTGATGAGTCGGTTAAGCTCGGGGAGGATCGTTGCTGCCAGTTTGCCGCCAAAAATGGCTGCCAGCACGATGGTGGCGAGTCCTACCAGCTGCATAATAAGCCCTTTCCGATAACCATTTATAAAGCCTATCAATAACAGGATGGCAATAATTATATCAAACCAGTTCATCTTGTTTGTTCCAGCGTCGCTTTTTGTGCATCGATCGGCTCGTTCAAGAAGAGCGATGCCATGTGATTGAATCTATCAGGGGCGTCCGTGGTGTAGTAACGCACGATTCCACCTTTAGTACATTTGGATTCCATCTCTGGATGGCGGTAAAGATAATCGAGGAGGCTCTCGGCCACTTGCCTTCCTTGTGGAATCGCGTGTACCCCTTCCGGTAGGTGTTGACGGATCTTATCCAAGAGAAGGGGGTAGTGCGTGCAACCCAAAATAATCGAATCAATTTGAGGGTCACGTTCGAGGAGGCGATGGATGTGTTGTTCTACAAAGTAATCGGCCCCTGCTTTGTCAAATTCCCTGTTTTCTACCAAGGGTACCCACATGGGGCAGGCTTCTCCCGATACGGTTAACTCCGGATGGAGTTTCCCTATCTCCATCTCGTAGGAGCGCGACTGAATGGTACCTTCTGTCCCTAAGATTCCAACGTGACCACTCCGCGTATGGTGCACAATCTGTTCAGCTGTAGGACGTATAACTCCTAACACTCTTCGTTCGGGGTCTAACTTAGGCAGGTTAATTTGCTGGATGCTTCGCAACGCTTTTGCAGAAGCCGTGTTACATGCAAGTATGACCAGATGGCACCCTTTTGAGAATAGCCATTCTACGGCCTGGAGTGTGAACTCGTGTACTCGTTCGAAAGAACGGTTGCCATACGGTGCCCGTGCATTGTCGCCCAAATAGATGAAATCATACCGCGGCATCAATGTTTTTATCTCGGATAAGACCGTGAGCCCGCCATACCCGGAGTCGAACAGACCAATAGCACCCGCTTTCATTTGGGAGTCTTTTACTGGATTCCCAACTTTTGTCTGACGTAAGGATTCGCGTCTATTGCCTGAGGTGTTACAAAAGCAATACCTGGAGCAGCTAAATCATAGATCACGGTATATCCCCGTTCGATCCCCACCAGGCGGATCGCGTCGTTGATACGTTCCCTCAAAGGTTTCAACAGTCCCTGTTCCTGGTATTCTATATCTTGCTGAGCCAGTTCCATGAACTGTTGCATTTTTTTCTCTAACTCGGTCAGTTCTTGCATCCGGCGTAGCTTGATGTTCTCTGCCAAAGAGGATTGGTAGGTGATGTAGTCGGAATATTTTTTGTTGTATTCGTTCTGCATCAATTCCAGTTCTTTTTTATAGTTTTCACTTAGGGCGATCAGTTGCTGTGTGGCAGCTTCCCGTTCGGGAAATGCTTCCAGAAGTTCCGTGGTATTGATATAAGCAACGGTCACCTGCTGCGGCATCACCTGAGAAAAAGCAGGAATGCTTATCAACAAAATAAATACACTAAGACCGAAAAAAGTTTTTTTTGTCATAATCATCTATTTTATGGTGTAAATATCTTTTTTTCTCCACGTAACCGGAGTTGCAATTGTAATGCAAATCACCTTTTCTCTGTGTGTTGCGGCCGCATCTGCCCTTTTTAAAAGCGGATGCGGCCGCTCTCAGGTAGGATATAAAATTACAATGTCAACTGGTTACGTTTCCTGTCCTTGTTTTCATCCCCAAAAGTGAGAATACTTATCAAGGAACTTTATTTATAATGTTCTTCTCTCTTCTATCTCTTCGAACGATTCGATGATGTCACCTACTTTGATATCGTTGAAATTACGAATAGTAATCCCGCATTCATATCCAGCGGTAACTTCTCTCACGTCGTCCTTGAATCGCTTCAGTGAGTCCAGTTCACCGGTAAAAATAACAATACCGTCGCGTATCAGGCGAACTCGGCTGGAGCGTTTTATTTTGCCGTCGCGTACTATAGAGCCGGCAACGGTACCCACCTTTGAAACTTTGAACACGTCGAGTACTTCCACGTTACCCGTGATCTCCTCCTTGATATCTGGGGATAGCATCCCTTCCATCGCGGCTTTCACCTCTTCGATGGTATCGTAGATGATCGAGTAAAGCCTGATTTCAATGCCCTCTTTCTCGGCTTCTTTTCGGGCACCCAGCGACGGGCGCACTTGGAATCCAATGATTACCGCGTCTGAAGCTGCTGCAAGGGTGATGTCCGATTCCGAAATCTGGCCGACTGCCTTGTGGATCACATTCACCTGGATCTCTTCGGTAGAGAGTTGGATGAGCGAGTCGGAGAGTGCTTCTACCGAGCCATCCACGTCGCCCTTCACGATGATATTTAATTGTTGGAAATTACCCACGGCAATGCGTCGCCCAATATCGTCCAGCGTGAGCATTTTTTGCGTACGGATCGATTGTTCCCTTTGCAACTGCTCTCGGCGGTTGGCGATGGAGCGTGCTTCTTGCTCAGTCTCCATCACGTTAAACGTGTCTCCAGCTTGCGGAGCACCATTTAATCCCAGCACCAATGCCGGTTCGGCCGGTCCCGCCTCTTCGATACGCTGGTTGCGTTCGTTGAACATGGCTTTCACACGTCCAAAATAGGAACCAGCAAGAACGATATCTCCTTGACGGAGTGTGCCATTCTCCACCAATACAGTGGCTATGTAGCCGCGCCCTTTATCGAGTGACGACTCGATGATGGATCCCGATGCACGTCGGTTTGGATTGGCTTTTAACTCTAGGAGATCGGCCTCAAGCAGAACCTTCTCTAGTAGCTCGGGAATTCCCAAGCCTTTCTTGGCAGAGATATCCTGAGACTGGTATTTTCCGCCCCAATCCTCTACCAAGTAGTTCATCTCTGCCAGTTTCTCTTTTATCTTCTCCGGGTTGGCTCCCTGTTTGTCGATCTTATTAATTGCAAACACGATGGGAACCCCAGCGGCACCGGCGTGGTTGATAGCCTCAACGGTTTGAGGCATCACGTTATCGTCGGCAGCCACGATGATAATAGCCACGTCGGTCACCTTAGCACCTCGAGCACGCATCGCGGTAAACGCTTCGTGACCGGGTGTGTCCAGGAAAGTGATCTTGCGGCCGTCGGATAGCTGCACGTTATATGCACCGATATGCTGGGTGATACCCCCCGCTTCGCCCGCGATCACGTTGGTACTTCGTATGCTATCAAGCAACGAAGTCTTCCCGTGATCCACGTGCCCCATCACCGTAACGATGGGTGGACGGGGAATCAAATCTTCTGGCTTATCTTCTTCTTCGGCAATTGCTTCAATCACATCGGCACTCACGAACTGGGTCTTGAAGCCGTACTCTTCTGCCACGAGGTTGATGGTTTCCGCATCCAAGCGTTGGTTGATAGCCACCATTACTCCTAAGCTCATACAGGTGGAGATCACATTAGTAACAGGAACATCCATCATATTAGCGAGGTCGTTCGCGGTCACAAATTCGGTTAGCTGCAAGACGCGGCTCTCTCTCTCCTGTTGCTTTAGTTCCTCCCGTTGCCTGTGTGCAGTGGCTTCTCGTTTTTCTCGACGGTACCTAGCACCACCTTTCTTGCCTCTCTTTTCGGTGAGTCGTGCAAGGGTTTCTTTTACTTGTTTTTGTACGTCTTCGTCGCTCACTTCCGTTTTGATCGGTTTCCGTAGCGAAGCTCGCCGGTCACCCCTCGATCCTGGTGTATAAGAGCCTGGCTTATCGATGTTTACTTTTCCTGAGCGAATACGTCTGCGTTTTTTCTTCTTGCTGTCATCCTCCTGTGTGGCACCCTGCCTTTTCTTTTCATCGATGGCTTCCTTTTTGAGCTGGGTTACTTTTTCATCTTTTACTTTTTTGCTGTCGAGTGCTTTCTGCTCTCGCTCTAGGCGTTCCTTCTTTCGTTGAGCCCTTGATTTGCGAGGGGGGCGGGTACGGTCATTTATGGAACTCAAATCAATAGAGCCTTTTACCACGATATTCGATTCCAGCTTGTTCTTATTTAACCGGAAGACTTTATCTGACCTGGTTTTTTCGGGAGCTTTCTCCTCTGTTGCCTCTTCTATTGTCTTTTCTGTTGTCTCTTCTATAGTCTTTTCTGTTGTCTTATCTTGTGTCGGTTCATCTTTGCTTTTTTCTTGCCCACTCATCGCTGGGGGGACTTCCTTTTTACTTTTTTCTTCAGATGACCTTTTGGCTGGCTCTTCAACTTTTTCGTTGTCGCTGGGCAGCACGTCTATTTTTACCGGCTCTGCCGTTATCACCTCTTTCGTTTCCACTTTTTCCACAACTTTTGCCGCTGTCTCTTTATCTTCTGCTTTTTCCACGGCTACCGGGGCTTTCTGTGCTTCAGTCTCTTCCGGCTCCTGTTTTTCTACACGTTTTTCTTCAATGGGAGCGATCGTTTTATCTGCTTCAACCGCCGGAGAGGTAGGGGTTGATTTTTCGACTTTTTCGACTTTTTCGTCCTTTTCAACCGGGGACTTTTCTTTAGCGGGGTCGCTCTTTTTTTTATGTAAGTTCTCCAAGTCAATATTGCCCACAACGTTAAATTGTGGCCTCATTTCTTTTGGGACCTCTGTTTCTATAATCTCTCGATCTACTGTCTTTTTGGGTGCCTGATCTTCGGGAAGTTCATACCCTTCTATGGCGACGGTCTCTCTTTTCTCGTCACGACGATGCATTTTTTCCCGGGTTGCGGTGGCCTCTTTGCGAATATTTTTATCTTTACCGAATTCAGCAATTAGTATATCGTACTGTTCATCCTCAATTTTAGCGTTAGGATTTGCTTCTACTTCAATACCTTTCTTGTGCAGGAATTCAACAAGGCTGTTGATTCCCACGTTCAAATTTTTCGATACTTTTATTAGTCTAATAGGCATATATATTTTCTATCCTTTACTCCTTGTATTATGATGTGAACAGTGTTGATTATTTTGCTGGTAGTCAGGAATTACAATTCTTCCTCTTTGGCTTTATTGTCCTCCCCTTCGCTGTCTCCCTCGGTGCCCTGCACCTCTTCGACATCTTCGGACTTGTCAGAATCTGCTACCTCTTGAGTTTCTTTGGCCTCACCGTTTTCTTCCAATTCATCGGGTTCTTGGGATGCTTCAACTCCTTCAATTTCCTCGTCTTCAGTTTCTTCGTCTTCAAATTCGTAACGAAGAATAGCTAGTACTTCATCGACAGTAGATTCCTCTAGATCGGCTTCCCTGATGATTCGCTCTCGACTGGTTTTAAGTACGTTTTTAGCAGTGGAGCAGCCAATTTTTTTCAGCTGATCGATCACCCATCCATCAATCTCGTCACGGAACTCATCGAGGTATATATCCTCCTCATCCACGTCGTCGATATCACGAAATACTTCGATGTTGTATCCAGTAAGCATAGATGCCAGCTTAATGTTGGCACCCCCTTTCCCGATGGCGAGCGATACCTCTTCCGGGTTTAAGAATACCTCGGCCCGGTGCTCTTCCTCCTTCACGGTAATGGAATTGATCCGGGCAGGACTTAACGCACGTTGTATAAATAGCGTGGTATTATTTGTGAAATTGATTACATCGATATTTTCGTTTCGCAGTTCCCGCACGATGCCATGGATGCGAAACCCCTTCATGCCCACACAGGCACCCACGGGGTCGATACGGTCGTCATACGATTCTACTGCTACCTTAGCGCGTTCGCCAGGGATACGGGCAATTCCTTTGATGGTTATCAACCCGTCGGCAATCTCCGGGATCTCCTGTTCGAATAGCCGCTCCAAGAATACTGGCGAAGTTCGTGAAAGGAT
The DNA here is from genome assembly GCA_964344275.1 of uncultured Proteiniphilum sp. GTDB lineage: Bacteria > Bacteroidota > Bacteroidia > Bacteroidales > Dysgonomonadaceae > Proteiniphilum. Next base: position 47,017 of record CAYFMZ010000001.1, on the reverse strand, counting down.
GATCCTGGGGTTGTTATTTTTATTCTCTACGCGTGCTACAACCGCTCGCACGTGTTCTCCCTTGCGGAAAAAATCGCTTGGGATCTGTTCTGTTTTGGGTAAGATAAGCTCGTTGTGATCGTCGTCGAGCAACAACAGCTCTTTTTTCCAGACTTGGTACACCTCTCCCGATACGATCTCTCCCACTTTTTCTTTGTAAGTGTTGAAGAGGCTATCTTTCTCCAGCTCCAGTATCTTGGACGCGAGTGTCTGTCGAAGGTTAAGGATAGTGCGGCGCCCGAAATGCTCGAGTGACACCTCGTCCGTAACCTCCTCGCCTACTTCAAAATCGTCGTCTATCTGTAGCGCTTCAGAAAGAGTGATTTCTAAGTTGGGATCTTCCAGCTCATCGTCTTCCACGATCACACGGTTACGCCATATCTCCAAGTCGCCCTTGTCGGGGTTGATGATGATGTCGTAGTTCTCGTCCGTTCCGTTGGTTTTCGAGATCACGTTGCGGAATGCCTCTTCGAGCACACTGATAAGGGTGGCTTTATCGATATTCTTCAGCTCGTTGAATTCCGAAAATGTATCTATGAGACTTATGGTTTCTTTCTTTTTGCCCATCTGTTATTTGAATCTTATAAGATATTTTGTATACTTCACTTCATCGAACGCGAAATGCACCGGTACCGTTACCTCCGACTTCCGTTTGGCACCTTCCGGTCTCACCTTTTTCGTTATAGCGAGAGTAAAACCTTTCTCGTCTGATGATTCCAAGGTGCCTGTCAGTTTCTCGCCCCTCTTGCTGAGCACCTCTACCTCTTTTCCCTCGTGTTTTTTGTACTGGCGCAACGTCTTGAATGGCGACGTGAGGCCTGCCGAGGTGACGGTCAGTTCAAAATCTTCTGTTTCGCGATCGAACTTCGATTCTAGGTAGCGGCTCAATGCAGCACAGTGATCAATATCCACCCCTTCATCATTGTCGATCTCAATGGTGATCGAGTTGCCGCTTCCCACGAGAACATCTATCAAGTAGTTAGGAGAACCTTCCAAGTACTCCTCCGTGAGGGCGATAAGCGTTTTTTTGTCGATCATTGAATCAGAAGATGATGAAAAATTTCTTATGAATAAAAAGGGAAGCGGTGTTTCCTGCTTCCCCATTCATTTCGAGTACAAAGATATTGTTTTCAAACGGATTCTCAAAATGTTTGCTCCTTTTTTTGTATTCCTTCTGTTCGGAAAAGTGTTACTTGTTTTGCGGAGTGGATTTATTTCCCTTAGTTACTAATTATCGGGAGATTGTATTTTGGAGTCGGGGGGAGCGATTCCAGTCTCTTTCTCCTCGGTGAGGGCTTCTATCTCTTTGTGCCCTCGTATACGCTGGATTGCCTCCTCTTCTGCTACACCGATTATCACCCCGAATTCATAAAGCTGGGTGATGGTCAGCCCTTCATCGCGTAGGCCTTCCGCGACAATGCTTAGCCTGTCGAGGTAATATTCTGATATAGTAATAACGACACGTTTCATAAAGATCAATTATTTAAGTTTTGATGCATCAATTATTAAAATCACAGCTAAAAACGAGGCCTATAAGTCTACAACGGGTCATAAAGCATTGTTAGTAGAGGATTTAGCTGTCATTGTAGTGCATGCGAAACTTTAGTCAATTAGCAATTAGTAATGAATGATTATGGTGCAATGCAGAGGCCCGCACCCGCGTCTTTCACGTTCAGCGGTAGGGGTTTGGCCTGCTTCAGTAGCTCTTGTTCTATTTGATCGGGGGTTGCGTCCGGGAACTTCTCGAAAAGGAGCGCGAGGATACCCGCCACATGTGGTGTAGCCATGCTGGTTCCAGAAAGAACACGATACCTCATCGGCATAGGGTAGGCGGAATAGATGCTCACGCCGGGTCCGGAAATGTCGACCTTACCCGATGGGTTGATTTCCCGATTGGAAAAGTTGGCGATGGAGAGACCCTCGTCTATGGCGGCTACTGCTAAGATCGAGGGGCAATCGGCCGGGCTTCCCACGGGGCTAAATCGCTTTTCCGATCGGTTACTTTCGTTGCCAGCAGCGGCTACAAGCACCGTTCCACTCGAACGGGCAAATCGGGCTGCCCGTTCGTACGCGATATCGTAGGTCTCTCCTGGGAGGACCGGTGTGCCGAGCGATAAAGAAATTACTTTGCACCCGTTTTTAGCTGCCCATGTTATGCCGTTCAGTACCCACGACTGCGCTCCGCTCCCTTGGTCGCTCAATACCTTCCCGGCGAAGATATGGGATTGGGTGGCCACTCCGTAGCGAATCCCTTTCTCATTGAACGATCCACAGGCTGTGCCTATGCAATGTGTTCCGTGCCCGTGCTGGTCCTTAATTGTCTCATAGGGGACGAAAGAAGAGGTGGTGACTTTTCGCTCTTTAAAATCGGGATGATTCGTGTCGAACCCTGTATCCAATACTGCTAACCGGATATCCAATCCCGTGTAATGGGAATCAAAGGCACCACTGGCATGGATACCCCAAGTGGAGGAGATGTCTTGCTCTATTGGGATGTCATCCGGCACGTAAACAACTTTTTCCGGTGCGATGAAGTATTCCTCATCCAAGGATTGCAACAACCGAGTACATTCGTCTTCCGTTCCAAGGAGAGTAATACCCAATTCGTTGTAGATAAGAGCATCGGCCCCCTGGATGCTGCTCTCGTTTACCCCCTCCGTTACGAAATCAGATGTCTCGGCCACGGTGAACCCCCATTTTGATTCAAGCATTTTTTTTGTTTCTCCCTTATAGCCTTTTCCTATCCTGTGAATAAGGAAATGTCTACCGGTGTACATGGGGTGCTCGCTGGGGGCGTTTGGGCTGGATAAGACCCGTGGGCCTTGGCCTGATGGTGGAGTCCCTGCTGTTCTGTTTTGTGAAAAGGGATTGTTTCCTATATCGGGTGGTCTCATTGCAATAAGAATTAATTGGATTAGTAAATTAGTGGATGCATCAATTGATTACAGTATCCCTTTCGCGACGAGTACATTCACCGCGGCTTGTTCGCTTATCGTTAACGTGTTCAACGGGGGCAATTGATTGCCGTGTTGTTTAATCATATCTAAAACTCTTCGTTCCTCGTCGGACAGTGAAGATAGGTCAGGCCTCGCTTTTGAATCGGTTTCTGATGGGGAGCTTCCTTCTGTTTCGAGCATTTTTACCCCGGTTCGCCAGATCGCGATCTCCGCATCTTTTACCCGAGTCTCCTCCATGATTGAAAAAAGGTTGGGAAGGTAGAGGCGAGTGTAAAAGTAACCGATGATAAAACCGGCGATAAGGAAGTAAATGATGGCTGCCACGAGAACCGATTGAGCGAAATTGCAATTCATTTGGCTGCAGTCCACATGCCTTAATATACCAGCGGAAATGCCTTGCAAATATCCTGGAATACGTGTCAGTTGCGTGAGGGCAACTCCTACAATTATTTTCGTGAGCCAGTCCGACACATCCTCCAGATTGGTGTTGGGGTGGTATTTTGTACTTCGCTCATAATCTTCACGGGGATCGTAAGCCTTGTTCAGTTTGGGTATACCAAACAAAAAACCAAATATTCCCCCGATGAGTAGTGTAGCCGCCGAAACCAAAAGGAGAATTCCCGAGAAATCACTGCCAAAGTCCGAGAGAGAAACACTCACCACACACGCGACAACACCTAGAATAATGATTGCTGCCGGAAAAATATGAATGTATGTCGAACTACGCTTCATTGAATGGCAAGTTAGTGCAATTTTTTGAATCTCACAATATTGAACTCTTTTTTTTGATCTAGTTCCTATTTCAAAAACTGTTTTAAAAATATTGTGTACTTTTGTACAAGGAATGTTGGATCTGTTTCTGTTAAGCCGGTAAACTGGCATAAATAAAAACAATGGAAAAATTAGAAAATCATACGATAATATACGATAACAACGTGATCGATTTCGTGACGGTTGGTGTGGAATTCTGCGCGTTCTTGGAACAGGATACATTGCCCGAGCGGGAAGCATGGGTGGATAAAATGTTGAAACTGCTGCCTCTCCTGTATGTGAAGGCCTCCTTATTGCCCGAGACGGTTATCATGCATACCGAAGAGCTTGCCACATTCGTGCAAGAGGAAGATTACAACCGAGTAGCACTCCGCGTGGAAGAGGTGATGGGAGAGGAGAATGTTTTCCTCGAGGTATTCAAGGAGGAGATGAAATACAGCGATACTCCCGTTTCGGCCTTTGTTTCGGAAAGTATCGCTGATATCTACCAAGACATTCGAAATTTCGTGTCGGTATACCAGTTTGAACTGACCGATCAAATGAACGATGCTCTCTATCGTTGCACGGATCATTTTCATACGTACTGGGGACAACAACTGGTGAATGTTTTACGCCCTTTGCACGCGATAAAGAGCGAGGAGTGGGTTGCTTCCATTGATGATGCCCTAAATGAGGAGGAGTCGTGGGATTAACAATAACAAAAGAGCAGTTAGCTGAATTGGCGATAGAGACATTTGAAGGAACCATCCACGTGATAGACCATTTAAAACAGGTACCTGAAGCGGTGTCGCACCTTTCAATGCAACCGGCACTTGGATTCGATACCGAGACCAAACCAGCATTTAAACGAGGGCAGGTTCATAAGGTGGCCTTGATGCAGTTAGCTACGGAAAGCGATTGCTTCCTTTTCCGGTTGAACCGGATTGGGTATCCAGATGAACTGGAAGCCATTATTGGCAATTCTAAAATACGAAAAATCGGGCTGTCGCTGCGTGATGATTTCGCGGCAATACGGAAACGATCCAAGCAGCTCCCAGAGAATTTTATCGACCTACAGTCGTACGTGGATAAATTTGGAATAGAGGTGAATAGCTTGCAGAAAATTTACGCCATTCTTTTTGGTAAAAAAATCTCTAAGAATCAGCGGCTTTCCAATTGGGAGGCACCCTCTCTCACTCCCGCGCAGCAATCCTACGCGGCTATTGACGCGTGGGCATGCCTGCGTATTTATAATCATTTATCTCAGAGTGACCCGATGAAATGGGTAGCATCAGCAAACCAGTAACTCAATAACTCAGTAACTCAGTAACTCAGTAACTCAATAAATCAGTAATAATGATACCGTATCAAGAAATTGTATTGCGCCCGGGAAAAGAGGAGTCGATAAAGCGATTCCACCCCTGGATATTTTCCGGTGCTATCGCCGTCCTGCCAGAGGGTATAGAAGAGGGTGACGCGGTGCGTCTGCTTTCGGCCGATCGTGAGTTTTTGGGTGTGGGTCATTACCAGCCTGGCAGCATAGCGGTTCGTATCATGTCGTTCAATGATGTGGCTATTGACGCCGCATTTTACAAAGAACGTGTCTCTGAAGCGTATGCTCTGCGAAAGCGTCTTGGGCTGATTCGTGACAATAACGCGATCTATCGCCTGGTGCATGGAGAAGGGGATGGCTTGCCGGGATTAATCGTGGATATTTATGGTATCACAGCGGTAATGCAGGCTCACTCGGTGGGGATTCATAACGACCGTGCACTTATCGTGGAGGCTTTAAAGGAGGCATATCCCGCCAATACAATAAAGCATATCTACTATAAATCCGATGGAACACTGCCTTACAAAGCAGATATAGGTCCGGCGGATGGTTACCTGTTAGGGGGAAAAGACCCCCAAAAGGTGTCCTTCGAAAATGGACTGCGTTTTAGTATCGATTGGGAAAAAGGACAGAAAACAGGCTTTTTTATTGATCAAAGGGAAAGTCGTCTGTTGCTGGAACAGTACGCTCTGGGGTGTCGCGTGCTAAATATGTTTAGCTATACCGGTGGCTTTTCGGTGTACGCGTTGCGTGGTGGAGCAGCCGCTGTAGATTCGGTGGATAGTTCATCGAAAGCTATTTCGATAACTGAAGAGAATATCACGTTGAACTTTGGGAACGAACCGCGCCATACTTCTTCTTCTGAGGATGCTTTCAAGTTTCTAAAACAGATCCCCCAGGGAAAATACGACCTGATCGTACTGGATCCTCCCGCGTTCGCGAAACGAAGAGGAGCAGTGCATAACGCCCTCCAAGGATATAAAAAGCTGAATCTGGCTGCCATGAATAAGATCGCTCCCGGGGGAATCTTATTTACTTTTTCCTGTTCGCAAGTAATCACTAAGGAGCAATTCCGGATGGCGGTATTCAGTGCCTCTGCCATCTCTGGGAGAAACGTACGGATACTCCATCAACTGACGCAGCCAGCAGACCACCCGGTGAGTATGTACCACCCTGAGGGTGAATATCTGAAAGGACTCGTTCTTTGTGTTGATTAGCCTTTATCATGAATGATGCACCGGTATAATTTAGACCTCTGTGTCTAATTCCCGCGGCTATAATCTAGGTCCGTTTTTCCTTATTACCCGTTTTTCCTTGTTAATAAAGGGGTTTGTCCGTTTAAATCTGTTTAAAGTATCCTTTTATTAGTTAAAGTGTGTGAAATAATGCATTTTTATACTTGAATATGATGGTGGGTATTTGTAAAAGTGCTATATTTGCATCGTGTTTTTCATGGTATTAGATTTAAGGTTAACAATGAAGATTGGTTGTCGTGAGACAACCTTTCCTTTTTTATACCCCTTACCTTCGGTTGCAAACAATCTAGAGCTAGCGTGAACAATCTCGGTTCGGTTCGATTTCATTAGCTCCTTATTTTCTTCTCAATCTGTTTATTATTATTTTTGCAGTTCAACTTTGATAAAATACTATTTTGAATGGAGTTTAGAACATACATAGATATTCCCGTTTCGGATGTAGAGATAGATCACTCCGTTGACACGATGCTTTTCGGCTCCTGTTTTTCCACTCATATGGGACTGAAACTTCAGCAGCATAAATTTCGAGTGAATGCCAATCCCTTTGGCATCTTGTACAATCCCTTTTCAATATCCAATGCTATTCGGAGGATCTTAAGTACGCGTGGTTTCACGGAAGAGGATCTCGTGCATCATCAAGGGCTATATCACAGCTTCATGCACCACAGTGAATTTTCTTCACCTGATAAACAGGTCTGCTTGGACAATATTTCGGCTCGATTTGATGCTGCTGTGCGTGCTATCCAAGAGACTGATCGTTTCCTTATCACGTTTGGGACGGCATATGTTTACTGGAGGATGGAAAGCGGTGAGATCACGGCTAACTGTCACAAGTTTCCCGAAAGTGAATTTCATCGTGCACGTTTATCAGTCGACGATATCGTAGAGGAGTGGAGCGAGTTGATCGAGGAATTAATCGAAAGACGTCCCAATACAAAACTGGTATTTACTATTAGCCCGGTTCGACATTGGAAAGATGGTGCACACGAAAACCAAATAAGTAAGTCGATTCTACATTTGGCGATCGATATATTAGAGAAACGTTTTGACGAGCATGTGCGTTATTTTCCCGCGTACGAAGTGATGATGGACGAGCTGAGAGACTACCGTTACTATGCTGAAGATATGCTACACCCTTCCTCCCTTGCCTTGAGATATATTTGGGACCGTTTCTCAAATACTTTCTTCTCCAACCAAACCCGGAAAATCAACTCTGAGTGGGATCGTATCCAAAAATCGCTCGATCATAGAGCATTACATCCTCAAAACGAGCAGCACCAACGCTTCTTGAAAGAGACTTTTCAAAAGATAGAATCCTTTTCCCAAGCGAATCCCACTATTTCATGCGATGAGGAAATTGAGGAGCTCCTTTCAAGGATGAACCAATGACATCATATATTTTCGATTAAATGAATTTACCCGTGATGGCCTGTTCCGCATCGGTTCAAGCGTATGTACAGGAAAAGTATGGAAGCAATTTTGATTTCCAGAATAAATAATCTATTTTTAAGGTAAAATAATCGAGATGAGTTATTCTATTCAAGACATATCCTCTATCCTAAACGTGTTGGCTGTTCCTCTACACCCAGCACGGATCACTCGACTACTTACCGATAGCCGTAAGCTATCCGCTCCTGCTGCAGAAACCCTCTTTTTTGCTTTAACCACGAAGAACAACGACGGGCATCATTTCGTGAGCGATCTCTACGAACTAGGAGTGCGTAACTTTATAGTGTCTAGGGTATTACCTGAGTGGGAGAACTTCAGCGGCACCAATTTTTTGAAGGTGAAAAATCCGCTGGCAGCTCTACAGAAGCTAGCAGCCCATCACCGCTCCCGTTTTGATATCCCTGTGATAGGACTTACTGGGAGCAATGGTAAGACCGTTGTGAAAGAGTGGCTCTACCAGTTGTTAGATCAAGATTTCAATATTATTCGCTCCCCCAGGAGTTATAACTCGCAGATAGGTGTTCCCCTGTCCGTATGGCAACTCGATGATGCAGCAGAGTTGGGGGTTTTTGAGGCGGGAATATCGCAACCGGATGAGATGGAATACCTCGAACCTATCATTCGACCCACGATTGGGGTATTGACAAAGATAGGAGAAGCCCACCAAGAAAACTTTACTTCACTGCAGCAGAAGTGCATGGAGAAATTGGAGTTGTTCGTCAACTGCAAGGTGTTGATTTTTGATGAGGATAATGAGCTGGTAACGAGCTGTGTGGATCGAATGGTGTTGTCGCAAAAGACATTCTCTTGGTCTCGAAAAAACAGAGATGCCCACCTTTATATCTCTAAGGTAGAGAAGAGCGACGTAACTACGCGTATAAACTACTCGTTTCTCAAGTTTGATTATAACTTCGAAATTCCTTTTACGGACGAAGCATCTGTAGAGAACGCGATCAATTGCTTAGCAGTAGCACTCTACTTGCACGTGGCACCTAAGGATGTCGCTCACAGGATGCTAACGCTCGAGCCAGTTGCTATGCGGTTGGATGTACGCCAAGGAAAACGAGGCTGCCTATTGATCAATGATAGTTATAACTCCGACGTTAATTCCATCAAAATTGCACTCGATTTTCAGCAACAACGAAAAATGGGGCGTTCCTTGAAAAAAACAGTGATCCTTTCTGATATCCTTCAGACAGGGATGTCGCCTCGCTTACTCTACAAGATGGTGGGAAAAATGTTGGAACAGAGTAGAATTGAGCGATTAATAGGGATTGGATCTGAAATTACCGCGAACGGGAACCTATACACCGTGCCAGAAAAAAACTTCTTCCGATCCACTGAAGAGTTTATAAAATCAGGAATTTGGAGAGATTTCAGAGACGAGCTTGTATTACTCAAAGGTGCACGAAAATATCATTTTGAGCAGATTGGATATCTTTTAGAAGAGCGAATACACGAAACAGTATTAGAGGTCGATTTAGACGCCTTAGTTCATAACTTTAATTTTTACAAATCACGATTGATGCCAAATGTGAAGCTTACTTGTATGGTGAAAGCTAACGGGTATGGTGCGGGAGCGGTAGAGATAGCCAAGACTTTGCAATATCACCGGTGTGACTACCTGGCCGTAGCCGTGGCAGAAGAGGGGGTTTTGTTGAGAAACGAGGGTATCTCTCTCCCTGTGATCGTGCTTAATCCAGAGCTAAATGGATTTGAAGAACTTTATTCCCATGAACTGGAACCTGAACTTTATAATTTGCGGATCTTAAAAGCATTTATCAAGGAGGCAGAACGTCGGGCAATTACCGACTATCCTGTACATATTAAAATTGATACTGGTATGCATCGATTGGGCTTTCTTCCTGAAGATATTCCCGAGATGATACAATTACTTCGTTCACAGAAGGGACTCAAGGTGCGATCTGTTTTTTCTCACCTGTCAGCGAGCGAAAGTTGGGCTTTTGATGAATTCACGCATCAGCAAATTGATACCTTTAACCGGCTTGCAGACGATATTGAGCAGGGTTTAGGTTCTTCGGTTTACCGGCATATTCTCAATTCCGCCGGTATCGAGCGTTTTATCGATAATCAGCACGATATGGTTCGCTTAGGTATCGGACTATACGGTATAAGCGCGAGTGGACTGACCGGATTGAGAAATGTATGTACTTTGAAAACCACTATTCTACAGATAAAACCTGTCCCGTCGAACCAGACGGTCGGTTATGGGAGGAAAGAAATACTCTCGAGCGATGCCCGTATCGCCACTATTCGATTCGGTTATGCCGACGGGTTAAACAGGCAGTTCGGCAATCGAAAGGGTAAAGTGCTTATAAACGGTAATCAGGTTCCCATAGTAGGGGACGTCTGTATGGATCTCTGCATGGTTGATGTAACAGGTATTCCTGCTAAAGAGGGGGATACAGCCGTGATATTTGGCGAGGACCTATCGGTGATTGATCTGGCCAAGAGTATTGGAACAATACCTTATGAAATCCTCACTTCCGTATCGGCCCGAGTGAAACGAGTCTACATTAAAGAGTAATCAATCTTCGCTCATCCCAACTGAATCTTCTGTTCGTTATTTTCTCCCCAATTTACTATTGGATTGCCCTTTAAGGTGTTGAGATAGGGGTGTCAAATCACCTGTTACGATATACTACAAAAAAGACATCCCGGCATGAACTGCCGGGATGTCTTTATATTCGGTCCGTTATCTACTACTATTCTACGAAGAATATAGCAACACGGTTCCAGTCGTTCTCTGCGTATGGCTGTTCGGTGTCACCCTTCCAGTCAATCGAGATACGATCGCTGCTGATTCCATATTCGTTGATCAATGCATCAGCAACCGCTCTTGCACGTCTTTCAGAGAGTGCGAAGTTGTACTCGGGAGTACCGGTTTGTCTGTCGGCGTAAGCCACGATGTTTACTTTAGCATTGTTGTTTGCTTTCAGGTATTCAGCAGTGTTGTACACGCTTACTTGCTGGCCTCTGTCGATCGTTGATGAATTGATGCGGAAGAATACCACGTTCGGTACGTATACGCCTTCGGATACTACGGTCGGCTGTACTTCTGGGCAGTCTGGGCAAGACTCGGGTCTTTGTCTGAGTTGCTCGTTTTCTGCGCGCAGCCTGTTGATCTGGCTGTTAAGATCGTTGATCAGGTTGTAGTCCATCAACTCGGCAGGAGTAAAGTCTTGCTTTCCACCCAAGCCAAATTTGATCCCCGCGGTACCGGTGAACATGCTGTCATAGTCAAATTCCGGATTCGATAAGCCGTCAAAGTTACCTTGCATTACTCTCCATCCCAGTTCAAGGAAAAGAGCCACGCTGTTTGAAAGTTGGAAATTGTTGATTAATCCAACATTATAAGTAAGTGATTGGTTTTGGTTTTTGAACAGTTCTCCATCAGGATTGGGTTTCTTCCAATCTGTATCCAGTCCGTACATGTAACCAATACCTAAGTAAGGAATAAGGCTATAAACACGATCAGGGTTATAGGTACCCCACGCGTTGATAATGTTGTACATGATATCAACGTGGCCACCTAACCAGTTTTGCTCTCCGTTAGCTCCAGCGGCATTAAGTTGCATGTTGCCTCCGTCAATAACTACGCGAGCACCCCAGTTTGGAGAGTTCCAGCGTCCGATCTCTAGTTGGCCCATCCAGCCCAGACGATCACCGAAGTTTGCATCGGCATCATTCTCAGTTTGGTTGAAATACAGGTTGGTTCCACCTCCGAGGCCGATGTACCAGTTGTCACTTCCTTTGTTTTTCAGATACACGGTACCTTGAGAAACGTTTTGTACTTCTTGTGCACTTATGCTAAACGCAACAAGAGCAGAAAATAAAAGTAAACTAAACTTTTTCATAAATTTAAATTCTAATTAAACATTTTTTATTACAATAACTCGATATTTTTGTCATGTCATCAGTGTACCCTGTGCCAGTACGCTTTTTAATAGTTTATGTATAACGTTTCCGTTTTAAAAATGTTCGGAAAAATTATCATAAATCCCTGACCGTATTCCCGAGTGAATCTATGTTTCTTGAGTAAGTACACTCTGGAATGCAAATATAAAACTTAAATTTCACATAAACTCTTTTTTATGTAAAAAATTACCAAAAAACGTCGTATAAAGGGCTTTTTTCACTTTTAATTCTTGTTTGGCACCCGTTGTAGCAGGTAAAATCAGCCGAGATAGCTTTTTAACAGCTTACTCCTGGAATCCTGTCTTAACCGTCGGATGGCTTTTTCTTTGATTTGACGAACCCTTTCACGGGTCAGTTGAAATTTATCACCGATCTCTTCCAGCGTCATCTCTTGACATCCGATTCCAAAAAACATTTTGATGATATCGCTCTCTCGCTCGGTGAGGGTGGATAATGCTCTGTCAATCTCTTTCTGTAACGATTCGTTGATCAATGTGCGGTCGGCCACTGGTGCATCGTCATTCACTAGCACATCGAGGAGGCTGTTGTCTTCTCCCTCTACGAACGGGGCATCCATGGAAATGTGGCGACCGGATACTTTTAGGGAGTCGGTTACTTTTTCGACAGAGATGTCCAGCTCTTTGGCCAACTCTTCTGCTGATGGCTTGCGTTCGTTTTCCTGTTCAAATTTCTGAAACGCTTTACTTATTTTATTCAGTGAACCAACCTGGTTTAAAGGTAGTCTCACGATCCTAGATTGTTCGGCCAATGCTTGGAGAATGGATTGACGAATCCACCATACAGCATAGCTGATAAATTTAAATCCCCGTGTCTCATCAAACTTTTCGGCAGCTTTTATTAATCCTAAATTGCCTTCGTTGATCAAATCCGGGAGACTTAATCCTTGATTTTGATACTGTTTCGCTACCGATACAACAAACCGAAGATTGGCTCTTGTGAGTTTTTCAAGAGCTTGGCGATCGCCTTTCTTAATGGCTTGGGCCAGTTCTACTTCTTCCTCCACTGTTATCAGGTCTTCTCGCCCGATCTCTTGAAGATATTTATCCAAAGAAGCGCTTTCCCGGTTAGTGATCGATTTTGTAATTTTTAATTGTCTCATTTATATCCTTCTAATACTACTAAATACTCTTTATTTATGGTTGTTATGTTTGGGAATGCAAAAATACAATTTTTTCTGTTATCTCGATGATAAATAGTACCCCTCTAAAACATATAGTAAAGGAATTTGGTATTTTCACCTAATTCCTTTGCTATAGAAACATTTATAATGGTGTTTTTGTTACTTAAAAGTTATGAATTAACTGTTGTTAACCCTCTGTTTACTGCTGTGACAAGTCAATCGCGATGTATTGTGTTCTCCCGTTAGGGTAAAAACCTGCCACTAACAGCACTTTATCTTGTCTGTTGCGAGTAGCTGCCACTATCTTGGAGATGTCTTTTTCGCTGTTCACGGGGCTATTATTTACCCGCATGATGATAAAGCCCTTATTGATTCCTTCTTTCCGGAAAAGCCCGTTGGTTTCCACGCTAGCCACTTCCACACCGCTTGAGATACCCAGTTGCTTTTTCCGATCATCCGAAATAGTGTTGAATGTCACGCCCAATGCGCCCATCGCATCGGTACTACGGGTAATATCCGTACTTCCTTCTTCGTTTTTCAATTCCACGTTAAAAGTACGCTCATTATTGTCGCGCAACACGGTAACTGCAATCTTATCGCCTGGACGGTACCGGTTCAGCTGGTTTTGTAGTTCAGCAAAGTTACGGATTGGGATATTATTGATCGCCGTAATCAGGTCACCCGTTTGGAGGCCAGCTGCTTTCGCGGAACTTCGATCGGAAAACTCCTCGATCAGTACCCCGTTCATACGTGATAACTCGTTGGCGCGTTCAGGGTCTTCGCGGCGTATATTCTCAATATTGGGAACTTGAACACCTAAGTAAGCCCGCTGTACCGCTCCATATTCCTTTAAGTCAGCGGCTATCTTGCCAGCAATGGATATGGGAATGGCAAAAGCGTACCCCGTGAAATTTCCTGTTTGAGAGTAGATGGCGGTGTTGATCCCTACTAGTTCTCCCTGTGTATTCACGAGCGCACCCCCGCTATTCCCGGGATTTACCGCGGCATCAATCTGTATAAATGACTGTATCCCGAGTCCACCACCCATCACGTTACCTCGGTTTTTCGCGCTCACGATTCCGGCGGTAACGGTAGAGGTGAGGTTAAAAGGATTCCCAACTGCTAATACCCATTCGCCTACAGACAGGGCATCTGAGTTCCCAAAGGTGAGGTAAGGGAAGTCCTCACCTTCAATCTTGAGTAGAGCAAGGTCGCTTTGAGCGTCTGTGCCTACCACTTTAGCTGTGAACTCCCTGTTATCATTGAGGGAGACGAGGACTTCCGTTGCCCGGTCTACCACGTGATTGTTTGTAATGATATACCCATCCTTCGAGATAATCACTCCAGAGCCGAATCCAACTTGCTCTCGCGGTTGAGAGGGAGCACGATCGCCAAACCCGAAGAAAAAATCAAACGGGTTGATATATTGTTGTTGGGAGATCGATTTGGTTTTCACGTGTACCACTCCGTCTACGGAGCGATCGGCGGCTTCAGTGAAGTCAGGGTATCCCTCGGCGGTGGTAAGGTTGGCCAATACCACGTTTCTGTCTTGATCGAACGAGTTAGCATACGCACGGATTTCTTGGGAAGAGGTAGTTTCTTCTTCACCGAAGAGACTACTGCTCTTGCCTATAGTGTTGTACCCTAGTAGTGTAACTATCGAGCTGACGATGGCAACTAGTACGATAAGAAGTAAATTTTTTGTTTTACTTGTATTCATATTTTATCTTATTGAAGTTTATATTTTGGCGACATCTTTGTCGCGGACACTAACGACAAATGTAACACAAATACCATACAAAAATTACCGGGGCAGTTTGACTTTTAACACTTTTAACGGAAAGAAAACACGATTAACCCCCTTTAACCCCCTTTAACCCAACACGTGCACATGATTCATGGTGGGGTGACAAAATGACGCACAAGATTTTTCAAAAGTTATGCCTATTCCTCTGATTGGCGTACCGTCTGAAACGCTGGTTATTGATGGGTTGAAACAGGTCAAAGAGGAGCAAGTTCAAATGATATCTTCTCTCGTCGAGTAAATTACTGTTCTTGTTAATGATGGCGAGTTGCACGAAGAAGCGGCAAAAAAAGAAAAATAGTGCCACCCCGTTCATGAGTAGATCCCCTGTATAAGTGCCCGAAATCAAGATCGTTAGAAATGCGATATAAAAAGCGTAACGGGATAGGGTTTCCCAAGCATAGAGATGTGCAGAGACGCCTTTATAAAACTGCTTGGTATAGACGTATTTCGATTTTAATGCTCTCCAGGTTGAAAAGCTATCCACGGAGCCGGTCTCTGTCATGCCCGTCACAGAAAGTACTACACCCGTGTTTTTTTTTCGGGCAACCCGGTTGATGAACAGATCATCTTCTCCCCCGTCTATATTCAGAATGGGTGAAAACCCTTTTTGTTCAAAGAACAGGTTTTTTTTATAAGCCATGTTTCGCCCAATTCCCATGAACGGTTTGCCAGCAATAGCCATAGATAGAAACTTGAGGTGATGCATGAGGTTGTCATACCGAATAAAACGTCTCATGGCGGTTTTTCTATCAAATCGAATCCTACTGTATCCTAAGACCACCTCTTTTCCTTTTGAAAACTCTTTACCGAACTCTCGTATCCATTGGGAAGAGCAGGGTTTGCAGTAGGCTTCAGTAAACAGCAATACCTCGTGTTTCGCTGCTTTAATTCCCAGCGTAAGGGCGAGTTTCTTTTCGTTCACACCGTCGGCTCCCGCGGGCACGTACGTGTGGTATAGTCTCGGATATTTTTGTTCTGCCGCCTTCAGTACCATATCGGTTTCATCGGTTGACCCACTGTTTACCACTATCACTTCAAAGTTGGGATAATCTTGTTCTAGGATATAGGGTAGATTCTCTTTTAGTTCTACCGCGTCATTTTTCGAAGTAATAATTACGGATATTCCTGGAAACAGCGTCTCCGAAGTAGATGACTCTTTCCTCTTTTTCTCGTAAGCATAGGGCTTTTTGTAAACGGATAGGTAAAAGAAGAGTTGGATCAGAAAAAAGAACAGCAAGCTACCGTATAGAATCCACTCAATTGTTGAAAATTGAGCAACATATGAAATAAAATTAACCATGTTTGTCGTCGCGTTATAGGGTGTCGGAAAAATAGGAGGCGGGGAGGTCACGGCAATTGTACATAGAGGCCATCGTTTCACCGTACGCTCCCGCCGATCGAATCGCGATCAGGTCTCCTCTTTTTGTCCTGTTTAACGGCCGCTGTTCGGCAAAAACATCGCTTGACTCACAGATAGGCCCCACCACATCATAGAGTTCGGGCTCCTGGTCGGAGCTGACGTTTTCTATATGGTGGTATGCTTGGTAGAGTGCCGGGCGTATAAGTTCGGTCATTCCAGCATCTAGAATAAGGAAGTTTTTCTGAATACCTTCCTTAATGTATAAAGAGCGGCAAATTAACGATCCGCAGGGGGCTACGATCGAACGACCGAGCTCAAAGTAGAGTTTTTGATTGGGTCGAGGCATAAGGTGTTTCTCGAAGAGTCTGAAATAGGCCTCGAAGTCTGCCATCGGAAGATGATTCGGATGATGGTAATTTATCCCCAGTCCGCCACCCACGTTAATCACAGGCAATAAGATTCCTTGGGTTTTGAACCACTCTTCCAGTTGCCGTGCTTTCACACATAGGTCTTCGAACGAGGAGAGGTCGGTGATTTGCGAACCGATATGAAAATGCAACCCGATCAGTTCTAAGTGAGCCAATTCTCCTATTTTCTCGAGGGTCTTGGGGAGATCTTGTTCGTTGATACCAAACTTGTTTTCATTGAGTCCCGTGGTGATGTATTTATGGGTACGAGCGTCCACGTTCGGGTTAACTCGCAACGCTACTCGAGCTTTTTTATTCTTCTCCTTAGCGAGCGTGTTGATTACTTCCAATTCTGGAATTGACTCCGAGTTAAAACAAAAAATATCATTATCTAATCCAACGCGTATCTCTTTATCTGTTTTTCCTACACCGGCGAACACGATTTTATCAGGTGAAAAACCGCAGGCTAGTGCTTGGATCACCTCGTTTCCGCTCACGCAATCGGCACCGAAGCCGTGCGATGCTATCTCTTTTAAAAGGCGTGGATTAGCGTTGGCCTTGACGGCATAATGTACGTGAAATGGTTTGTTTTCTGTTTCATTTTTGACTGTCTCGAGCGTGGCCCGCAACAAGTTCATATCGTAATAATAAAAAGGGGTGTCGAGCTGCTTGAATTTCTCGACGGGAAATATTCCTTTAACCATAGGTGTGTATTGTTAGGATTTACTGGGCCGGCATATAGCCGCCACGATTACAAAATTACGATTTTTCTGCCGATTTCCTTATCTACCCAGGAAAGAAAGTGCTTGTTCCATTTTTTGCTCCATCGAAAGCACGCTGTTTATCCAATGGATTGTGAGTCCTCGTCGCTCCATCCCTCGGAACCATGTCATTTGGCGTTTAGCGAACTGGTGGATGGCAATTTCAAGTTGCCGAAACATCTCTTCGTAACTGATTTTTCCAATAACGTGAAGAGTAACAAACTTGTATTCCAGCCCGTAATAGATAAGATCATCGGGCGTGATCCCCGAATCAAGGATGTTTCGTACCTCTTCGATCATTCCTTCCTGCAGGCGAGCATGCAGTCGAGCTGTGATTTTTTCTCTGCGTAGTTCACGGTCGATGTGTAATCCCAAGATAGTGCTTTTAACGGGTGGGAACGTCGTGGTTGAATTTCCCTGTTTTAATTTGAATTCTTCTATCTCGATAGCTCGAATGGCTCTTTTCTTGTTCTCGGTATCGGTGGTGTTGTGCAGTGTGCGGTACTCACTCAGTATCTTGGATAACTCGGGCAGTGATTTCTGTTCGAGTGTCGACCGAAGTGCCGGGTTTGGAGGTACGTCCGGTAAATGGTATCCCTTCAAGATCGATTCAATGTAAAGCCCCGTGCCTCCGCAGAGTACGGGTGTTTTTCCGCGGATTAGAATGTCCCGGTACGCTTGGTGAAAGTCATATTGATAATCGAAGAGTGTGTATTTTTCTCCCGGCTCACGTATATCGATCAGGTGATATGGAACATGTTGCCCTTTCACCGTGTATTCGGAAAGATCTTTCCCTGTTCCGAGATCCATCTGCTGGTATACTTGCCGGGAATCGGCACTAATAATTTCGCCATTCAGTTTGTACGCCAGCTGTACGGCAAACGCGGTCTTGCCGCTTGCGGTTGGGCCCAAGACGGTGATTAATTTCTCTTTTTCCATACTACTATCTCCTGCTACCAACTGCCTCCGGCACCTCCTCCACCAAAGCGGCCTCCTCCGCCTCCTCCAAAACCGCCGCCTCCTCCGAAGCCGCCGCCTCCTCCGAAGCCGCCACCAAATCCACCGCTTCCACCAAACCCGCTTCCTCGTCTTCCGGACGAGGGTGGGAAAAAGAGAGGAGGGATGGTGCCTCGGTGGTGGCCGTCACCGTCGATATGCTGGTCGCCTCCGCGAGAAAGGAGTACCAGAAACAAAATAACCACACCGACTATAATCAAGATAGCAACGAGAGGGATGCCTTCTTCCTCTTTTTCGGCAGAAAACTCACCCGAGAGACGGGCAATCAGAGCGTCTACTGCCGCGGTAGCTCCACCGAAATAGTCCTCCTCCATAAAATAGGGAATCATTTGGTCGCGTACGATGCGTCCGGCATACGCGTCGTTGACCCGTGCTTCCAATCCATACCCTGTCGCGATAAATGTTTGTCCCCGGCTATTCCCTATTTTAGGTTTGATAAGGATAACGGCACCATTATCCTTGCCACGCTGGCCTATCTGCCATTTTTCGCCGAGCCGGAACGCGAAATCAGAGACCGCGTAACCCGAGAGATCGCTTACGGTGACCACGTATAACTGCGTGGAAGTAGAGTCGCTGTATGCGTGTAACTTTTGTTCGAGTGCCTCTCGCTCTGTTGTTGAAAAGACGCCGGCAAAATCGTTCACCAGTCGGTTCGGAACCATCGGGTCGGGGATCTCCTGCGCCGATAGCCGCGAAAAAAAAAGAATAACAGCGAGAAGAAAGAGGAGATGGAGGCTCCTCGTGAAGCAAACACCTTTCTTTTTCTTGAGAGAAGTAGTCGGATATCTATCACTATTTTTACTCTTCAAAGATAACCTCATCGCCTAATTCATTTACATCGTTTTCCGATACTGGGTAGTGCGACTTGATCAGTTCACCTACTTTCGTTATTGCTCGGCATATCCCTTCCAGAATCCCATCGTCCTTGAAGCAAGAGATCATCTCTTCCAGTGCTTCATCCCAGAAAAGTGGATCGCCCCCTTCGTCGACAATTCCAGTATCGCCATAGATGGCTGCCTTGTGATCAGCCGGAGCCACATAGATCAACACGCCGTTGCGGAGTCGTGTGGTATCCATTTTAAGTTTATGGAACTTTTTGAAGGCAGCCTCCAGTGGGTCTCCCTTGCAATGCCTTGCCACGCATACTCGTATCTCGGCAGAGGTGTTATGCTCCGCGTTTCGGATTGCACCGGTTATGATATCTAGTTCCTCTTTTTTGAGCATGGGTGAAAGGTTTTTATTAAAACTGTACCTGTGGAGCAGTTTGTGCCTCCTGCACTGCTTCGAAGTACGCTTTTGGTTCGAACTTGAACCATCCAGCGTAAATTACCTGTGGGAACTTTCGAATATACGCGTTGTAATCGCGTACCGTCTCGTTGAACCTGTTGCGTTCTACAGAGATTCTGTTTTCAGTACCTGCCAGCTCGTCTTGCAATGC
This sequence comes from uncultured Proteiniphilum sp., assembly GCA_964344275.1. Lineage (GTDB taxonomy): Bacteria > Bacteroidota > Bacteroidia > Bacteroidales > Dysgonomonadaceae > Proteiniphilum. The sequence goes on along the minus strand of CAYFMZ010000001.1, from coordinate 27,363 downwards.
CAGAAAATTTTGATTAGCTTTTAGTTCCGGGTAGTTTTCCTGAATTAGCAAAAGCCTTCCTAAAGCTTGTCCCACCTCATTTTGAGCTTGCTGATACTCTTTTAGAGCCTCTTCCGTGAGGTTTTCGGGGTCGACGACCGTTTGTGTAGCTCGTGCTCGAGCCTCTGTTACTTGAGTGAATGTTTCCTGCTCGTGTTCCGCGTAGCCTTTCACGGTGTTCACTAAATTGGGGATTAGGTCGGCACGCCGCTGGTAGCTGTTTTGTACATTCCCCCACTGCGATGTCACACCCTCTTGTTTCTCTACCATCCGGTTATACCCTTGGCAACCTGTAAGCATCATCGCTCCCGCCACGATCACTAAAATGTAGAATAAATTTCTCATAGGTTTTTTATTATATCAATTATTTGAGGAATCACACTATTCTATTCGTTATTCAAACAAACAGATGAATACTTTTTTTATTTAGTATGCAATTTCACCTTTACTGATGAGTTCATCACAGTGAACAAAAGTAAACAATTTTTCGTTGATGGTGTTCGAAGAGGGAAAAAATAATAGTGTCTCTTTTCATAGTTCCCTGTACGAGTGTAAAGATAGTTTTTTTTCACTATCTTTGTATTACTAGAAAACATTATAAAGGATTAATTGAATGACGATATGAAGCGAGTATCCTTTTCTTTAATAGCGTCCTTTTTTTTAATAAGTGCCGCGTTTGCCGTTAACGGGGAAGTGATTCCCGACCCTGTAAAAGTATTGGACAGTACGGAAATTTTTAATGATATCACCGATATCACTAAACAGGTCCGACTACGTGCCGCTCGCGCCGAAGCTAACGAGGAACCGGATCCCAGCCTGTTGGATCCAACTCAAATAGATCCGGTTCCGGTGGATGACGCCATCATTATCCCTGGAGACACACTTTCTGTTATTGTTGTCCCCGATGATACCATTCCGCCTGTAGAGGTAAATCTAGAAATAGATTCAATTGTGCCAATTCGCCAAGTATTCTTGCCTAGGAATCCCCTTGATTCAATCTATTTCAGGAAGGAAAATGGGACATTGCAATTGCCTCTTTATTCGTATAATACAGAAGCAATGCGTGGCCTCACTTTTCGAGATACGCTTTTCTATAGTCCCCTTTTCTTGCCAATGATCTTCACCGGCCAGATGCTGCCTCGTGAACTATCACTCTATCCACAGGAGGATGAAGTGGGCAAGGGATTGTTGATCCCTCGAGAGAGCACATTTGCACCCAAGTTAAGACATCTTGATTTTGTACGGGATGTTCGACGGGACTATTATTTGAATTATCCAGAAAGAATTCGTTACTCAGTATTGAGTTTCGATTCGATCCCTACTACATCAGCTGGGGATGACGAGATGGTGCGGGAGACTTTTAATCCCTTCCGCGAGCTTATTCAAGCTGAGACCACTTATTCGTTGGAGGCTCCCGGCGTAGAGGGTGTAACCATACGTCGAAGGTACTGGGTGCGCTCCGGAGAACACTCGTTTCAGTTAGCTCAAAATTATTTTTCCGATAACTGGCATAAAGGTGGAACCAACAACTTAAACTTCAACAGCTATCACGTGTTAAGAGCCAATTATCAAAAAGAAAAAGTGAAATTTAATAATATGGTCGAATGGCGGCTATCGGTTTTCAACGCCCCAGACGATTCCATAAGAAGGTATCGTATCGGTAACGACCTTATTCGTTATTATGGTGATTTTGGTGTAGATGCTTTTCTAAAAGGATGGTCCTATTCCATGAATATGGAAGCTAAGTCGCAGCTATTCAACGCGTATCCCGTCAATTCGACCGATATACTATCCTCGTTTTTGTCACCGTTGTACGTGAACGCTGGAATCGGGTTAAAGTATAATTTCAATAAACCATCCGAGCGTGTTCGTCATCGTCGAATAAACTGGGATCTGCATATCGCCCCCGTTTCTATTAGTTACCGTTACGTATGGAATGACGAAGTAAATGTTGCAAGATACGGAATCCCCGAGGGAGAAAAATCCCTGCTTGATTTAGGTACTACTATTACATCGAACATTACGTACAATATTACGCGGTACGTCACGTGGAATTCTAGATTTACCTACTTTACCCCGTACGACAAAGTGGTCTCTGAGTTCGAGAATACTCTCAACATGGCATTGAGCAATGCCTTCTCTACCCGTATTTACTTGAATGTTCGTTACGACGACAGTGTTCCCGCGGACCCCGATTTTAATTACTGGCAAGTAAACCAGACGCTTAGTTTCGGGTTAAACTTTAAATGGTAAGTCTGCTTATACTACACGAATCTCGCTTCCTGGTCAAATTTGTAGCCATTAAGAAAATCGACAGTTTTTAATCGTTTTTTTCCTGGAAGCTGAAGATCAGTAATCGCTATAAACCCATCGCTAACTGCTATATGAAGGTAGCTTTTGTTATCTGTCAGGATAGTGCCAGGTATTGAATCCTTTGGCGCGGTCTTCTCATCTTCTGCTGTTTGGGGACCCGGATTAACAATTTTGCTACCGTATACCTTAACACGTAACGGATTTTCAGTGCTTTCAGAGTGCAATTCAGTCCACGCGGAGGGGTAGGGTGATAAACCACGAATAAAATTATATATTTCACCTGCTTCTCCTTTCCAATTTATGCGGCAATCGTCGCTGAAAATCTTGGGAGCCGGCTTTAGCGATTCTTCATCCGTGATTAGCACGCTTTGAGGTGTAGATCGTGCCTCGTCCTCAATGATCGCATCTACTGTTTTTAGTACCAGCGTGGCTCCCATTGTCATCAGCCTGTCGTGCAGCGTACCCGCCGTATCGTCGGGGGTGATAACTGTTTCTTCCTGAAAAATAATAGCTCCCGTATCGATATCGTGGGTTAGGAAAAAAGTAGTGACACCGGTTTTTTCTTCCCCATTGATAATTGCCCAGTTAATAGGGGCAGCCCCCCGGTACCGCGGAAGGAGGGATGAGTGGAGGTTAAAGGTGCCTCTTGAGGGCATGTTCCAGACTACTTCGGGAAGCATTCGAAAAGCGACCACGACTTGTAAATCGGCGTTCAGTTGTTTTAATTCACTCAGAAATCCTTCGTCCCTCAACTTCTCCGGCTGTAGAACTTTTAATCCTTGTTGCAACGCGTACTGTTTCACCGGGGAGGGTTTAATTTTGTAGCCCCTCCCCGCGGGCTTGTCGGGCATGGTGACCACTCCTGCCACGTTATACCCATTCTCTACTAATGCTTTCAGCGATTCCACCGCGAAATCGGGGGTGCCCATGAAAACAATCCGGAACTCTTTTTTCTCTATATTTTTCATTTTAGTACACTGCTTGCTGTTTTTTACATATTATACGTCATTCTCAACCTTTTATACGCCATATTGGTACTTTTATGGTATCGTTCTTTCTGTATCCACTTTTCTATTACTCGTCAATTCCAGAATAGGTTTCAACTAACACTTCCCTGTACGAGTTAAAAACCGACGATTGCGACAGGATTCCCCTGTAGACTCCATTTCTGTCCACCACCGGCAGATTCCAAGCTTTTGTGTTTTCGAACGTATGCATCACATCTTCCATGCTTGAGTTGATATCAATTTTTGCAGGTGCTCCCACCATGAACTTATCTACCGTGAACTTGTCATACAACTCGGGGCGGAACATGATGTTCCTTATATCGTTCATCATCACTAAACCCAAGAGGACGTTATCATTATTAACCACCGGAAAGATATTTCTGTTTGATGCCGATATCACCTTAACCATTTCACCTAAGGTCATCTCCGGTTTCACGGTAGGGATGTTCTTTTCCAGTAGTTCTTCCACCTTGAGAAAAGTGAGCACTGCTTTATCCTTATGGTGAGTGATAAGCTCTCCTTTTTTAGCGAGCCGTTTCGCGTAGATACTGTGTCTTTCAAACACTAAGATGGTGCCGTACGATACCAACGAAACAATCATCAACGGAAGAAAGAGCTCGTAGCCGCCGGTAAGTTCAGCGATAAGAAACGTCCCGGTCAGCGGCGCGTGCATGACCCCTGCCATTACTCCAGCCATACCCATCAGAGCAAAGTTCTCTTCCGGAAGGAAGGTGGTATATCCTAGTTGGTTGAGCGTGTATGAAAAGACAAACCCGGCGATACAGCCTAAGAATAGCGTGGGCGCGAACACACCCCCTGTCCCTCCTCCTCCGTTGGTCGCGCTCGTGGCAAACACTTTCGCCAAGACAACCAATACTAGGAAGACAACGAGAGCCCATCGGTTCTCGATATTGTAAAAGAGACTTTCGTTGGTGAGTGATAAAAAACCTTCACCTCCGGAAAGCAAGGTGTTGATGGTATTATACCCCTCTCCATAAAGCGGTGGAAAGAAAAAGATCAAGACGCTTAGCATAACCCCTCCAAGCATGAAGCGCTTCCAATGAGGAAGTCGATGAAAGATGCCCTCGCACCAAGTCATGGAGCGCACCACGTATAGCGATAAGAAGCCGCAAACGATCCCTAACAGGATGACATAAGGAATACGATCCAACAGAAAGGGCTCAACCTGTGAAAAAGCGAACATGGCACCCATCCCAGTGAGAAGGTAAGAGACGGTGGTAGCCGTGACTGCCGTTACGAGGAGGGGCATGATAGACGACATGGTCAGGTCGAGCAATAAAACCTCTATCACGAAAAGGATTCCGGCAATGGGTGCTTTAAAGATGCCCGCGATGGCTCCGGCCGCTCCACAACCCACGAGAATCATCAGGTTTCGTTGTTCTAGTCGGAAAAAACTTCCTAGATTCGAACCAATTGCCGAGCCGGTGAGCACAATCGGTGCCTCAGCTCCTACCGATCCGCCGAATCCGATGGTGATGGAACTGGCCACGAGGGATGAGTAGGTATTGTGGGGTTTGATCCTACTTTTCCGCTGCGATATGGAGAAGAGGATTTTGGTGACACCGTGGCTGATATCATCTTTTACCACGTATCTCACGTACAAGCCGGCGATAAGGATACCCACGATCGGGAATAGGAGGTAGGAGAAGTTCATGGTCTCGCGGCTAAAATTTTCCGTGAGAAAGACTTGGAAGAAATGAATGGCTGTTTTGAGCACGTAGGCTGCTATCGCGGTGAGGATTCCCACTAAAAAACATACGAACAGTAAGAAATGACGCTCTTTAATATGAGTGTCACGCCAAATGAAAAAACGGTTAAGTAGTTCTTTTAATTGCATTTAAAAAAAGTTCTTTGGACTTTTATTTACGAATGACTTGGATAGTTCCGTCTTTACCGAGCTTTACGATCCCGGATGGCTTCGCTTTATCCCGATCGTTTTGTCTATATTGAACCACATAGTCGACGTTGTTCTTTACCTCGGGTTGAATCTGTGAAAAACGAGAGGGGGGGAGTGCGCCGCTCATGTTGGCTGAGGTGGAGACGATCGGTTTGCGAAATTGACGACATAAAGCCCTTGAAAAAAGCTCATTGGTTATCCGTATGCCGATAGATCCATCCGGTGCAACAAGGTTGGGCGCGAGGTTCTTCGCACCATCGTAGATGATGGTGAGAGGCTTGTCGGCAAGCTCCATCAGGTCCCACGCGATATCCGGCACTTCCTGTACATAGGCTTGTAGCATGGCAGGATTGTCCATCAGCACGAGCATCGATTTGTTATCAACCCGTTGTTTCAGTTCATATACACGCTTTACCGCTTCCTCGTTGGTAGCGTCGCAACCAATTCCCCAGATTGTATCAGTGGGGTAGAGGATAAGTCCCCCTTTTTTTAATACCTCTACCGCTTTTTTTATCTCTTCCTGCATCATCGGCTATCTCTATTCATGTTGATTTTCTGTAACAGTTGCACATTTTCAAAACCGTTTTTAGCTGAAAGCCAATCGGCTAGTTTGCCGGCTGGGATATATTTTGCTTTATTGAACAGCCGGATACTCGCGGTATTCTTCTCGGGTACGAGAGCGTAGAGTTGGTGAAGATTTAAAAAATCGAACGCGTACGCTTCTAACAGCTCCAAAGCTTGCAGCCCAATACCTCGCTTTTGAAACTTGGAATCGATCAGGATTCCTACTCCTGCCCTCCGATGAAACGGATCAAAATCGTACAGATCAACCGTGCCGATTGGCTCCGTTGATTGTTTAAGCTCCACCATCAATCGTAGCTGTTTATCCGTGTAGATATCTTGTGTGGAGTCCGTCAGGTACTGTCGGAGGGTAAAGCGTGAAAACGGTGCGATGGAGGCACCCAGCACCCACAGGTCGGTGTCGTTCTCCCACGTGTAGAGGGCATCGAGATCTTCCGGCTCCGGTGCCCGTAGACGAATGACATTATTCTCCAGCAGCTTTTTCATCGTTTTCTACGTTAAATACCGTTTCCTCTTCCATTTTTTCTTTTAACTGCTCTTCTCCATTCATTTCCTTTTCGACCATGGCCTTTAGCTCTTCATATGAAGGGCTGCAGAACAGGAAGACGACAAATAGTACCACGGTGAACCAGAAAAAGTTCATGTTTCGGGAGTAACCAAAGAGTATTATCTGCCCCAATGTGATCGCGGTGAGAGTATATAAACGAATGAATGAAGTTGTTTTGTATATCTCTATGGCAGCTGCAATTTCTACGGGGCGTGCTGTTTTTTTTATACGATTAGCAAAATACTTCAATAAAAGCGGGATCGCTATGATTGGAACCATGATGGCGTACCTTTCCAGTGTCACGCTCACCTCTTGCTTGTTGTTGAAAAGGGGAATTATATCGAATAGGGTGATCAGGAGTAAAAGAACCAGAAAAAGAATATTTCCCCTGTAATGCCTTTTCAGCAGTCGGATTGTTTCGAATATTTTATTTTCTGATCTCATCCTGGGTGTTTATTTTGAAACGAGTTTATAAGATTCATCAAATGGTGTTCGGTTCAGGATAGAACGTCCCAGCGTTACCTCGTCGGCGTATTCAATTTCGTCACCAATCGAAACACCTCGTGCGATGATGCTCACCTTCACGCCATATGGCTGTAGTTTACGAAAAATATAAAAATTAGTGGTGTCTCCTTCCATGGTCGCACTTAGTGCGAGGATCACCTCATTGATACCACCGGCTTTGACTCTCTCTTCAAGACTGGCAATTTCCAGATCCGATGGACCAATACCATCGATCGGCGAGACTATACCGCCTAATACGTGATAAAGTCCCCTGAACTGAACCGTCCGCTCGATCGCCATCACCTCTTTCACGTTCTCCACCACACATATAACGGAGCTGTCTCGTGACTTGTCAGAACAGGTAGCACACACCTCCGAGTCGGAGATGTTATGACAACAGGAGCAATAGTTCACCTCTTTTTTCAATCGCAGAAGGGTTTCGGCGAAGTGAGCTACCGTTTTCTCGTCTTGGCGAAGCATGTGAAGCACCAAGCGAAGGGCTGACTTCCTTCCTATCCCTGGAAGTCTAGCGAATTCGTTCACTGCATTTTCAAGTAAGGTGGAAGGGTAAGGGTTGTTCATCGCGTTGCATCATTCGTTCAGCTGAACAAAGATACGACGATTCCGTTTATTCGACAAATCTCTTTTATAATCCGGAAATTTCTTCACTTTGCTTGTTTTTTATTCTAATTTCGTTTTTTGTTACGTATAAGTTTGTAAATTTGTAACTTTATTTATTTAGAGATAACATTGCAAAAAAGCCGTCGATCGTTATTATTCGGTCAATGGCGTGGCAGTTTTATCACATTTTATTTCTGGAACAGGCGAAATTCGGGTTGTGACACGTAAGTAGAATACACGTTAGTATAATACATGTTTCTATACCGTCAAGCACAATTTCTCCGAAAATTAAAAAAAGAGACAGGATATGAAAGTACTTTTGGCGACAAGTAAACCATTTGCTTTGGAAGCCGTGGAAGGGATCCAATGTATTATCGAGTCGGCAGGACATGAGTTGATAAAACTGGAAAATTACGATACTCGATCCCAATTGCTTGAAGCTGTGAAGGACGCGGATGCTATAATTATTCGTAGCGATGTCATTGATGGTGGAATAATAGCGGCGGCTCCTCGTTTGAAGTTGATTGTACGCGCGGGAGCCGGTTACGATAACGTGGATTTGGCCGCGGCCACGTCTGCTAATATTTGTGTGATGAATACTCCCGGCCAAAACGCGAACGCGGTTGCCGAACTGGTGTTTGGTATGATGATCTTCATGCAACGCAATCAATTCGACGGGCGGGTGGGGCGTGAAATTAGAAATCGCCGCCTTGGCTTGTACGCCTTTGGACATGTTGCGAAGGGGGTGGCTCGTATCGCGCGCGGGTTCGATATGCCCGTCTACGCGTATTCTCCCACGCTCACGCACGACGACCTCCGGAAGGAGGGTGAATATGGTGTGATCACTGCATACAGCAACGTTGAACTATTCCAAAACTGCGACTTTATTTCTCTCCATATGCCATTGGTAGAAGAGACCCGCCATTGCGTGAATTATTCTCTCCTATCGTTGATGCCGGAGGATGGGTTGCTCCTTAACACGGCTCGTAAAGAGTTGATAATGGAAGATGATTTAATTCGCATCATGGAGGAGCGTCCGACTTTTCAGTACGTAACCGATATTCGTCCCGATAAGCACGACGAGTTTGTCGCTAAGTTTGGACATCGCTATTTTTCGACCCCACGAAAAATGGGGGCTCAGACGACCGATGCTAACAAGAACGCGGGTATTGCCGCGGCAAGCCAGATTGTTGCCTTTTTCAAAAACGGCGACGATAGTTACAGGGTAAATTAATGTGATGATTCGATGATGTGGTGATTGAAATCTACAAATCAACTAAATTGTTCATTGCTAATTGAAAATTGATATAAATAGTTCCTATGAAGAAGTATAATTTTAATGCCGGGCCTTGTGTGCTCCCTAAACCTGCCATCGAATCGGCTATCGAGGCGATACGTGATTTTGATAATACGGGTATAGGTATCTTGGAAATCTCGCATCGTACCCCGGGGTGGGAACGGATCATGAAAGAGACGGCCGACCTCTGGAGAGAGTTACTTGAAATCCCCGATAACTATAAAGTTCTCCTGTTAGGGGGAGGAGCTAGCACCCAGTTTTTTACTGTACCGGCTAACTTGATGAAGAAGAAAGCGGCCTATTTGAAAACAGGGACTTGGGCAAACAAGGCGATCAAAGAGGCTAAATTTTACGGCGAAGTGGAGATCGTGGCTTCGTCGGAAGATAAAAACTACTCCTACATTCCCAAGGGATATACCATCCCGGAAGATGCTGATTACTTTCATATTACGACCAATAACACTATTTTCGGGACCGAGATGCACGTGGATATCGACAGCCCCGTACCGTTGGTAGCCGATATGTCGTCCGATATCATGAGCCGTCCCGTGGATGTGTCAAAGTACGGCATTATATATGGCGGCGCCCAAAAGAACGTGGGACCTGCCGGTGTGGCTTTCGTTATTGTTCGTGAAGACCTTTTGGGGCAGCTTGATCGTTCATTGCAATCGATGGTCGACTATCGTTCACATATTGGTGATTCCGAGAAAAACCGTTCGATGTTTAATACGCCTCCCGTATTCTCGATCTTCGTGATGCACGAGACCCTCAAGTGGGTAAAGGAGCAAGGTGGAGTGGATGCGATGTATGAACTCAACAAAGAAAAAGCAGCACTGCTGTACAATGAAATTGAACGAAACAAACTATTCATGGGTACCGCTGCCAAAGAAGACCGGTCCATCATGAACGTCTGCTTCGTGATGAGTGAAGGACATAAAGACAAGGAGGCCGCCTTCCTCGAGTTTGCAAAAGAACGAGGCATGGTAGGGATCAAAGGACATCGCTCCGTGGGTGGATTCCGCGCTTCAATCTATAACGCGTGCCCCAAGGAAGCGGTGGAAGCATTGGTGCAGTGCATGCAAGATTTCGAAAAACAAGTGTGATTTTAACCCCATAGTGGGTTGTGAAACGTTTCCGGCTATTTAGTAAAACAGATCAGCGCGGGCTATCTCGATTTATCGAGATAGCCCGCGTTTTTTGTGTCTATTTGTCCCTCAAGTCATATTACGATTATTTAACTATAATTTTTTTACGAAAACAAGTTTAATCTACGAAAATATCGTAGATTTGTGTTGTTTTATAAGTGAATAGTGTGTTTATATCGATGAAGATCATCGGAATATCAGAATAATAAGGCTCAATAAACAAAAAATATGGATCGATTAACTCCCCAAGAAGAGAATGTAATGTTGCACGTGTGGCAACTGAAAGAGTGTGCCATAAAAGATGTGGTGGATAAAATGGAAGAGCCCAAACCGCCTTATACCACCGTGGCGTCTATTTTTCAGAACCTCGAAAATAAGGGGTATTTAACCATGAGACGGTTCGGGAACGTGAAAGTCTACAAACCCAAAATTTTAGAATCGGCGTATAAAGGCCATTTCTTGTCGGGAGTTGTACAAGATTATTTCGATAACTCCTACAAGGAGCTGGTCTCTTTTTTCGCCAAAGAACAAAAGATTACCACGGAAGAGCTCAACGAGATTATTCAACTTATTGAGAAAAACCAGAAGTAAGAAACTTGACTAACGCTAACTCACGCTAACTCATGCTAACTCACGCTAACTCACGCTAACTCACAAAATTATGCATCCATTCTTTATATACTTGATACAAGTAAACATTGCCCTGGCATTATTTTACCTGTTATATACATTCGTGCTGAAGAAGGATACGTTTTTACGTCTAAAGCGTCTTTTTTTCCTTTCGGCTATTGGTTTTTCACTCCTCTATCCTCTATTCGCCATTCCGGGATTGAGCACTACGTGGCAAAACCTCTTTTTTGGAAGTCCCGATCTCAATGGAGAAGTTCTGGTGACTTTTGGCGAACCGGGTGCTGGCTCGGTAATTGAAACGGGTGAACGTGCAATTGAATCTATCTCTTGGACAAGGTTATTTTCCATTTTCTACATGGTGATCACCTTCGCGTTCGCGCTGCGGTTCTTGTTCCAGCTAAGGTCGATTTATCGCGTTCGGTCGAAATGCAACCGGCAGACGATCGCGGGAATACCTGTTTATCGATTGAAGGATAATATCACTCCTTTTTCGTTTTTCCAGTTGATTTTTATTCATTACGATAAACATTCCGGGTCGGAATTGGAACAGATCCTGCTTCACGAGTTGACGCACGCGAAGCAGTGGCACTCTGTAGACATCGTGTTGATTGAATTGATTTGCCTCTTTTCTTGGTGGAATCCATTCGTGTGGCTTTTGAAAAGAGAAATGACCATGAACCTAGAATATTTAGCCGACAAGGGTGTGCTTCGAGAAGGGGTAGATACAAAAGAGTATCAATACCACCTTTTGAGGTTAACCTATTACGAGTCTGCCGTACGTATAGTTAATAACTTTAATGTATCACGTTTAAAACAACGAATTATGATGATGAACAAATCTAAATCACCCGCGTTACGCCTTGTGAAATACCTTTTTATTTTACCGGTCTGCTTACTACTCGTAACGTTGAACAGTGTTTACGCGAACCAAAAACTCTCCTCCCATTTGTTGGAGGAAGGTGTTTTACCCGAGCCTCCACCTGAAAAAGTGTTGGAAGAAATTTTTGTTGCCGTGGAAAATAAACCTGAATTTCCCGGTGGTTCTCAAGCGATGATGAAATATTTAGCGGACAATATCCGGTACCCCGTGATTGCCCAAGAGAGTGGAAAACAAGGACGCGTAGTGTGTAGCTTGGTGATAACCAAAGAGGGGGAAATCAGTAACGTGGAGGTGCTGCTTGGCGTGGATCCATCGTTGGACGCTGAGGTAAAACGTGTAATCGGTTCGATGCCTGACTGGAAACCGGGCACCCAGCGTGGTAATCCGGTGAACGTGAGGGCAATTATGCCTGTGGTTTTCCGCCTGCAAGGCGATGGCCCCCAAGAACAAGTATTAAGTGAAGAAGACAAGGAGTCGCTGGCAGTTCGGGAAATTGAATTGATGAAGGCATTAGACGGAACCTGGATTTTTGATGAGATCGTGGTGGTCGCGTACGGCCCATCGAAAAGCCCAAGCCGTGAAGTGGATCAACAGGAGCAACAAAACATCGATGAAACGGAAGTTTTCTTGGTAGTGGATGAGCAAGCCGAGTTTCTCGGTGGAATGGAAGCGATGATGAAATTCCTGGGAGAGAACGTGAAATACCCGGTGGAAGCCCAGAAGAACGGTGTCGAAGGACGAGTGATCTGTAATTTCGTGATAATGAAGGATGGAACCATTACCGACGTGAACGTGGTGAGAGGAGTTGATTCCCTACTGGATGCCGAAGCGGTACGGGTGATTGAATCAATGCCCAAGTGGAAACCGGGAAAGCATCGCGGTGAAGAGGTCAACGTTCGATACACTCTTCCGATCTACTTCCGGTTGAACAAGGAGGAAACGGAAAAAGGACGGACACGGGAAATAAAAAATGAACGGCGATAACGAATAAAGGGGTAAATTCCAGCTAAATCAGTTGAAGATATCGTCTATCCCTTCCCTTTCCACGACCGGCTCATTGCCCCGGTAGAAATCTGGAGAGTAACGCTCCGCACCCTGACATGGGTTAAATCCTTCGGGAACGTCGAACGTGCCGTTATCGGTATAATTCAATTCTTTGTCGGCATACACCTTTTGATAAAACAGGCCGTGAATGGGAAGTGCCATGCTGGCCCCCTGCCCATACGCCATTCGGTCAAAGTGGATGGATCGCTCTTCACCGCCCACCCAGCATCCGGCTACAAGGTCCGGGGTGAACGACATAAACCACCCGTCGGAGTTGTTATTTGTGGTCCCGGTTTTCGCGCCCATCTCCCCTTTCAGGTTGTATCGCCAGCGTAAACGGTTACCCGTGCCGGCATCCACGACGCCCCTTAGCATATCCAGCATTTTGTAGGAGGTGGTCTCGCTAAAAATCTCCCTCATTTTGGGCACGAACGAGGCCACCTCATTACCGTAGGAATCTTCAATACGGGTGACCAGTACCGGCTCCACGCGTATCCCTTTGTTCACGAACGAGGAGTAGGCACCCACCATCTCGTATACGGAGGCGTCGTTTGGCCCTAACGCCAATGATACCACCGGATCGGCCGGTGTTTTGAGTCCAAATGATTGCAGCATCCGTGCAAACGTGTACGGTGAGAATTGTTTCATCAGGTAGGCCGTGACCCAGTTGCTCGAGTGCTGTAGTCCCCACTTGATAGAAACAGTCTGACCGCTACTATGACTAGGGTTCCGAGGTGTCCATGGCTCTCCATTTTCGTCCATCATCGTGATAGGCTCATGGATCATTTCGTCGCACGGTGTCATTCCTTCCTCCATGGCCAGAGTATATAAGTAGGGCTTGATGGTGGAACCGATCTGTCTCTTACCGGTAGTGACCATATCGTACTTGAAAAATTTGAAATCGGGCCCCCCCACGTAGGCCTTCACGTGGCCAGTATAGGGATCCATAGCCATAAAACCGGCGCGAAGGTAGTTCTTGTGATAACGGATCGAGTCCCACGGCGTCATCACGGTATCTATCTCTTGTTGTTTCCAAGAGAATACTTTCATCTCCACCGGCTTCTCTTTAAAGTTCTTGAGGATATCCTCCTCACTCATGCCCCCATTCCTGAGAACACGGTACCGTTCGGTTTGTCGCATGGCGACCGTCATCAACTGCTCCACCTGATCACTCACTTCTCGGGAATAGGGAGCGTAATCTCTTCCTCTCTTTTCCTGAAAGAACTGATCCTGCAGGAATTCTCCCATGTGCTCAGTAACGGCTGCTTCGGCATGTTGCTGCATCCGTGAGTCGATGGTGGAATAAATCTTCAATCCATCGGTATAAATATTGTAATAGGAACCATCAGCCTTCTTGTTCTTGTTACACCAGCCGAAGATCGGATCCTCTTCCCATGCAACAGAGTCTTCTACGAACTGTTGCCTCTGCCACGACGCGTAATTTTTTCTCTCCGGTTTTTTTGCCATCATTATCTTTGCCAAATGTTGACGATAATAAGGGGCAGCAATATCCACGTGGCTGGAGCGGTTGAAGTCAATTTCGATGGGCAGTTGCTGGAGCGAATCGGATTCGGATCGCGTCAGGTGTCCCGCTTTTCGCATCTGCGATAAAACCACGTTACGCCGGTCACGGGTCACATCGGGGCGCCGCACCGGGTTATAAAGTGAAGAGTTTTTCAGCATACCAACCAGCACGGCGGCCTCTTCCACGGTCAACTCGTTGGGTGTTTTGTTAAAATAGGTACGTGTGGCCGATTCAATCCCCACCGCGTTATAGTTAAAATCATACTTGTTCAAGTAGAGGTTGATAATCTCCTCTTTCGTGTAGTGGCGTTCCAACTTGGCCGCGATGACCCATTCTACCGGTTTTTGAAAGACACGTTGGATCTTATTATTTGCTCTTGGTGAGTAAAGGAGTTTTGCCAATTGCTGCGTGATGGTACTGCCCCCTCCACTCTCTTCCTGACTAAGTATAAGTGTTTTAGAAATGGCTCTACCCAAGCCAATAATATCAATACCGGAATGCGAATAGTATCGAATATCTTCAGTTGAAATCAGGGCGTTGATAAGATGAGGCGAAAGATCCGTGTAGTCAACCATGATGCGGTTATCGTCGCTCAACGAATAAGTGAAAAGGAGTTCATTATCCGAGGAAATTACCTGAGAGGCATATTTATCGATTGGATTTTCCAGCTCATCGATTTCCGGTATATATCCTACTATACCAGTGGAGACGAGTACAAAAAATAACACACCACCGGCTACAGCAAGCCCGAATACCGACCACATGGCTTTTACTATGCCGCGCTTGCCCCCCTTGTTGTTAGTTGTTGCCTTCTTTATTTTCTTGGCAGTACTTTTTTTCTTACCCATTCCTTTATATGAATTCTCCCACTATGTTTTACAATCTTTCCATGAAGTTGTGTACGTGGGCAGTCCGTCGCAAAAGTACACAAAACCAGCGTAACCAAGAAGGATGAAGTATTAAAAATAGTTTTGAGGTGTCATTGACCCTTTTTCCAGTTCCTGATTAGAGCCCATAATTTCCACTTACCAAGTTAAGCCTATTTCATCTGACAGGTATTCATAGAGCATTTATCATTTATTGATCACATGTTTAGCTGTATTGAGGCTATTGATACATATGAAATTTGAGTTGTTTTTTAATCTTCCGGTTTAAAACGTGAACGTGAATCCTCCCGATACATTGAATCCCTGCGCGGGATGGCCATACCAGATATCATACTTCTGTGATAACAGGTTGTTTGCTTTTACATTAAGAGAAAACGCATCGCTGATCGTGTAAACCGCACCTATATTAAGGTCGTTGATGGCATCCATTTCCACGTTTGAACCGTTATAGTACGACCACCGGTCGCCCGCGAAATAGTAACCCAATGTAAACTTCAGGTTTTCCATCGCCTCTAACGAAGCACGTGCATCCACTTCTATTCCTGCTTTATTATACGCTTTGGCATCAGCAATATTCGTTTCATTCGCGGTGAGGTCAGTCACGTCGTAGAAATTCTTTTTTAACCGTAACGAAAGATCCAGTGGTGCCAATATGTTCGTTTGTAGCATCCCCCCCACGAAAGAGTGTGAGAGCGTGGCATAGAGAGGAGTGAGTGCTTCGATAAATGGTCCAGGCACATCACCGACGAGGGGGGCCTGTCCGTTCAGCACCAAGAAATGTGCATCGTCCGTCTTTTTAAACCCTCCAAAGAAATCGAACCGGAAACCACTCACCTCACCGATCTTTACCCCAGCCTCTAAGTCCAGATGGCTAAAGGAAGGCCTAACGTTACCCATTGGGAGTATATAACGCGATTCTTCCATCATATGTAGGTAGGTGTTGGGTGCATATCCACCGTGCACTTTCGCGTAGATCGACGAGTGATCGGTTACCCCCCATCGAACGTCTACGTTGGGTACGACCCGCATCTGGGTATTTGCCGCGTTTTGAAACAGGATATCAGCTCCCAAGCGGGCGTGCCAGTTGAGGCCACCGAAGATCACGTATGGAGCTGCATTCACTAGAAAAAAGTTAGTAATATCACCTTGGTAGAGGGTGGTGAATATCGATCCCTCCACACCGACTTTACTCTCACCCTCTTGGAATGGTTTGGCTAAATCTACCAATGCATGAATTTGATTCCCTTTTATTCCCGGTATCGTGAGTCCTTCGGCATATTTAGACGAAAAGTTTTTAAAGTCGATGAACGCGTTGTAGTCGAGCGCGTCAGATGCGGCTGATTCCAATGCAAGCCGGGCATTCATTATCCCCAGTCGTTGGTTCTCGTTGTCGAAATAGCGTGGCTCACCGAAACTGTTACCATAATAGTTGAACATCGAGTGAAGGTAAGCCAGGTCCATATCCAAAGCGAACGCGTCCGCCGTATGGCGATAGTTTAGCCGGCCGCTATTGTCCATGGTATAGGCTTTGTTATTGGCAGGATCGGAATCTTGCGCGTACGTTACGTCGCCGTTCGTGGAATTATGGAGAAACGTAAAGGCTAGGCGATGCTTTTGATCGTCCAGTATACGATATCCCAGTGCCCCGTCGATGTTGGCATAGTTCCCCGCGTGGAAAGAGAGGTAACCCTTTTTCGTGCTGTAGGGGATGGCTGTCATGATATCCCCCGGCCTGGGTAAAGCGATCTCTAACGGAGGGGTTGCACGTCCTGCCCAAGTGGAGTAATTGGTGTTGGCCTTTTGTACGGTAGGCTCACGAAGCGTGGGGAGCGAGGTGATTTTGTTGGCATCCAATAGGGTGGGGTTGAAGTCGCGTTCCAGTTCCATCTGACGGCGCAGCAACGAATCCTGTGTCTGGGCGAACATCCCGGCGAACAAGGCCAGGGCAGCTAGTGTACTATATATTCTTCTCATCTTATGTTTCCGAGATAATTATTAATTCTTCATTCTTAATTCTTCATTCTTAATTCCTCATTGATCATTCTTACTTAATCAATTAAGTCGCTCGTTGATCATTTGCCGGATATCTTCTTCGTTCCCTTGGTAGTTATTCCGAAGGCTTTCTAAGTATTGCCGTGACTGAAAATCGTCACCTTTTGCTTTATAGGTGTCCGATAACACGATAAGTGCTCGTGCCATCCAGTATTGGTGAGGTGTTCCTTTCTGCATAAACTCTTTCACCTGTGCTTCGGCACGGTCATACGACTCCCAACGGTAATAAGTGTCAGCCAGAATAAATTGCGCTTCAGCACCATATATGCTGCGCGTGTCGTTAGCCACGAACTGGAAGTCGGCCATCGCGTTATCGGTTTCGTTTATCTCTAAATATGCTTTCCCTCGTAGATAACGAGCTTCGGTAACAGTTTCGGGCGACAGGTTCGTGTTTGAAAGCAGTTCTGTAGCGGCTCTTGCTGCTTCGTGGTAACCCGCCAACCGGGATTGTGAACGGACTACCCCCATCTGGCCCACTTGCCGGTTCGTCGCGTTGCGGGCAGCGTTCGCTAGTCGGGAATAATCGGCCAGTGCTTGGCGGTAATTGCCATTATCGTATTCGGTTTGGGAGGTGTAGATCAGCGCGTTGTCAAGAAATTTCACGCTGCTGGCATTGATCACTTTCCGGAAGTGCTCCATCGCTTGTTGTTTATTTCCTTGTTCGTCCGCGATCAACCCCAGGTAATAGTTGGCATCGCTGCTATATGCACCGTTGGGATATGATTGCAGGTAACGGGTCATGGCCGTTTGCGCGTCCGCGCGATTTCCTCTCATGTAGATGCTTTCCGCGGCCAAGTAGTTGAGCGAATCTTGCCTTGAGGGAGTGATGCGGATACCCCCGGGGAGGGAGTTCGCGTACTGCACGTAGGCATCCACGTCGTTCATATCCCGGTACACGGTCTCAAGAGAGACCAGCGCGTTACGTGCGTCGTCTGAGCCTGGGAAGTTAGCAATCACGCTTTTGTACGCTGCAATGCTTTGTTGGTAGTTTCCCGTGTTATAGTAGAGCTGTCCCAGTTGCACCCCGCCCTGACTGGCCAAGGGGCTTTTTGGGAAGTCGGTCACCAGGCGCTGCAGTACCGAGATGGCCTCTTGTTCCCTGTTGAGCATGGTGAGCGAGCGGCTCTTTTCGTAGAGGGCATCGTCGTAGTACTGCGAATTGGGGTATCGTTGCATCAGGTTATCCAACGCGGATATTTTCCCTTGGTAGTTGTGTTGTAGCCCTAGCACGAAGGCACGTTGGAATGCCGCGTAATCGGCCGAGGCCGGGTTCGCGTCGGTTGCCTGCCCGTAATATCGTTCCGCTTCGGTGAAATTTCTATTAAAGTAGTAGCTGTCGCCCACCCGGTTCAACGCATCGGCAAATTCGGGCCGTGATCGGTTGGTTTCGGAAGATACGAAACGCTGGAACGCGGTGACAGCCTGTCCGTACTGCTGTTGCTTAAAGAGGGAATAACCCAAGTTATACCACCCCAGCGTGTAGTTCGCGTCACCTGCTGATGCATTTTGTGTGAACTGGCGGAAGTCGCTCGCGGCACTCGTGTAATTTCCCATCCGGTAGTAGCTTTCGCCTCGCCAGTAGTACGCGCTGTTGCGGGCAGTCGCGTCATAATTGCCCATGCCGATGCTGTTGTTGAAGTGTTGCACTGCCTGGTTCATGTTCCCGTTAATAAATTCCTGTGCACCCAACTGGAACAGCACCATCTGTTTTGCTTCCAGCACACGGCGTCCCGGGTTGTTTATCCGGTTAATCGCGTTCAGCGCGGCCTGGTAGTCTTTGGTGGTAAGGAACGTTTCGGCTAGGATATCGTTCACCTGATCGGTGTACCTGGAGTTTGGAAACTCCGTAAGGAAGTTTTCAAAGAGGGTAATCGATTCACTAAAAACAGAGAAATTGGTTTCATGAGCCAGTAACGCGTAGTTAAACATCGCGGTTTCCCGTGCCTGGGGATCAAAATTGTCCCGCGAGGCGGCTTCAAATGCCATTTGGGCGGGCTGCTTTTGATTCAATCGCAAGTAGGTTTGCCCCAGGTGCAATTGTGCGTTTTGTGAAAGCTCATCGGCCTCGCCCACGGCTAGCTGGAACATGTTCACCGCGTCGTTGTACCTTCCCGATTCAAAATAGGAGAGCCCCAAGAAGTAGGCATCGCCCCGGAGGGGCCGTGTCGTACCGTTGATATACTGTTCGTAATAAGGAATCGCTCTCGAAGGCTGTCCCAGTCGGTAATAGCTGTTGCCCAGAACGCGATGCATCTCGGTCTGATGTTCGCTCGCGGGGTACCGTTGAATAAAGGATTCCGAAAGGCGTATAGCCTCGTCGATCTTCCCATCAAAAAAAGTAGCTTGTGCCGAGTAGAAAGCCACTTCCTCTTGGTATTCGGGATGGTTCCGGAGCCGTTCAAAACGTTGCAGTGCACCGGCATAATTTTGATTGGAGTAATCGATATATCCCAAGTAAAAATCGGCCGCGTCGCGATACCGCTGGCTGTTTCTTGACAACAGCCCGAAGTAGCGCGTAGCCTCTTCTATATTCCCCAGTTGCAGGTGGGTGTACCCGTTGCGGAAGCTGTACTCTTCTTGTTCACGCAGCGTCAAGTAATCCAAGTCGGACAAGTTGAACCAGAAGCGGGCTTCTTCCCACTCCTTCTTGTCGTAATAGTAGGAGGCGACAAGGAAATTCAACTTGTGGCGATGGACGGTCTCCGGGTAGGTGTCAAGGAATTCTTTCAAGGTCTCCCCACTCAGCTCGTTGCCAAGATGGAACGCGGCGACGGCCGTCATGTAGGCAGCCTCCTCCTTTAGATAGTCGTCCGTGCTGGTAGCCGAAAATTCCCTCAAGAGGTCTTGGGCACCGGTGTAGTTTTCTTCCAAGAACATCTCTTTCCCTTGGTTAAAGAGCTTTTCCGGCTGTTCGTGGTAGGCCGTTCTTTGGGCCATTGAAACCTGAGTTGCAAGAGCGAGGGTTATGAACAAAATGGCTTTCTTCATATGATTATTTTATTTATTTTCATTTTCTGACACTAATTTTTTTATGGCCTTTTGAATGGAAGTCAACCCGAAATGAGCCGGATCTAGCTTCTCTTTCGCGATAAACAACAACTCTGAAACATCGTCCTGCGCCTTTAGACCGCTGAAGTCCTTTATTTGGCATTTAAAGAAGAGATCAACGGTGTGTACTTCAAACCCCGAATATAGGTAAATATTTGGAATGGAGAACAGGTACTGGGGTAAATTTACCAAAAGACCGGTTTCTTCCTCGACCTCACGTTTTACCGCCTCTTCTGCTGTCTCGAACATATCCACGAATCCACCCGGCAGATCCAAGCTGCCTCTCGCGGGATCTTTCGCTCTCTTGGCAACGAGCAACTCTCCTTTGTTATTCTCGATTACGGCTACCACGGCCGTTGAAGAGTTGAAGTAGTAAATAAATCCGCAATCGGTGCATCTTTTCGATTTCTCGTTGTTTTCGATAAATCGGGTTGAACCGCATTTAGGACAATATGCAAAGTCACGGAAAGGGTGCTCCATGTAGTTTTTTTTACTCGTTTGTCAGCTTGCTGGATGTTTAACAAACAAGCCGGTAAATCTGTTTATTATCTTTTAAATTTGATTTTTTCCTTTATGGCCGCTTTTTTATCTCTGTGTGATTTCTACGATGCCCGTTTTAGGCAGTTCCCGGTTGCGCTTGTCTACGGCCTCCACCATCTGGTCGGCCAGTCTGGAGAATGCCAATCCCGTTATGCTCTCTTCAGAAAGTGCCACCGGTGCCCCTTCGTCGCCCCCTTCACGGATGCTTTGCACGATAGGTATTTGTCCCAGCAACGCGTAACCCATTTCATCCGCTAGCTGCTTACACCCATCTTTACCGAAGATATAGTACTTGTTTTCGGGAAGTTCGGCGGGGGTGAACCACGCCATGTTCTCTACCAATCCAAGGATAGGTACGTTTACTTTGTCGCCCGCGAACATACTGATTCCTTTGCGTGCATCAGCCAGTGCAACCTCTTGAGGGGTGCTTACTATCACGGCACCCGTGATGGGGATAGTTTGTACCAGGGTGAGGTGAATATCGCTGGTTCCCGGCGGGAAATCGATCAGGAAATAATCCAGTTCTCCCCAGTCGGCATCGCCTATCAGCTGCTTTAGTGCGTTACTGGCCATGGCACCTCGCCACACCACCGCGTCATCCTTTTTCACGAAAAAGCCGATGGAAAGCATTTTTACCCCGTGATTCTCTATCGGGGCAATCAGGTCGCGCCCCTCCTTGTTCTCCACGGCCGGTGCCGCGTCTTCTACGCCAAGCATTTTGGGGACGGATGGCCCGAAAATATCGGCATCCAGAAGCCCTACCTTGTATCCCTTCTTAGCCAGAGCCACCGCCAGGTTAGTGCACACCGTACTTTTCCCTACGCCCCCTTTTCCTGAGGCAACAGCTATGATGTTTTTTACTCCGGGAAGCAGATCCGGGAGTGCCGGCCGCGGTGCTTGCTTCGATTTCACGGATATATTTCCTACGATCTCGATATCCTTATCAGCATGTACTAAAATGGCTTGCTCGGCCATCTTTACTAGAGAGCGTATAAAGGGATCGTTTGCCTTTTCGGTGACCAAGGAGAAACTCACTTTCATCCCTTCTATTCGGATATCGTCTGCCACCATACCGGCCGATACGATGTCTTGCCCCGTTCCAGGGTACCGCACGTTTTTCAGTGCATCTATTATAAGTTGAGGATAAATTGCCATAGTTTTAATGTGACTAATGTGACTAATGTGACTAATGTGACTAATGTGACAATTATTATGTTGGATTTTGTTTGGACGTGTAAACAATTTTATTGATAATTTTCTGAATTTCTTTCAGTTTATTCAATAAAGTTTCTTCAAAATAATAGCCTTCAGCATACTTGCAGAGCAATAACCAGTATTCTGTTTCGTCTGCTTCCTTTGCTGCTATTTTGAATTTATGTATAAAATCTGCCCTACTTTCGCAGCTCTGTGCTTCTTTTACATTTGCACCAATGGATGTTCCACTTTTTAATAATTGGTTTCCAATTACAAACTTTTTATCTTCATTTAATTTTTCGGTAAACTTAATGATATCTAAAGCAAAACTAAATGTCATATCAAGTATGATGTTTCCAGTCTTCATTTTCTCATTCATTGGTTCATTAGTTATTATTGGCACATTTGCATATTAATCTTATTGACACATTTGCTGAATTTTTGCGTTTCGTCCAAAGCTACGATATGCATCTTTTTCTATCTCCACATCGGGTTCTATCCAGTTGACCTCTTTAGGGCAGGCAAACCGGATATATTTTATAGTAAAACCGCGATCGAGCCACTGTTGTTCATAAAATGTCCGGATACCGAGAATTTCATCCTGCAGGTTGGATCCATAGAGGTCGTCGGTATCAAACATCACTTCCAGCCGGTTCTCTTGAATCATCGCCTTAGTATAGTTGTAAAGAAAATTGCTGTCGGTTTTCAGGTGGATCACTCCCCCTTTTTTCAGCACCCGGCTATACTCTTTCATGAAACGTGTAGAGGTAAGTCGCTTGTTTGTCTTTTTCATCTGCGGGTCAGGAAACGTGATCCATATCTCCGACACCTCTCCTTCGGCGAAAAAGTGTCGTAGAAGCTCCACGTGTGTTCTCACGAAAGCCGCGTTGGTGATCTTCTCTTCCTGTGTTCGAGTGGCTCCTTTCCACATGCGTGCTCCTTTGATATCTATCCCGATAAAATTCTTCTCAGGGAACTTACGAGCCAGCCCAACGGTGTATTCACCCTTTCCGCATCCCAGCTCAAGAATAATGGGATGATTGTTCCCAAAATGGGTGTTCCACTTATCTTGTAAAGGGAAACCCTCCTTTTTTAGAGTCTCGAATCCATATTGGAACACGTTATTATAAGTGGCCATATCCGCGAATTTGGCCAATTTATTTTTTGCCATTGATCTTGGTTTGCATTCACAATCTTGACTTTCGGTGTGCTTGTTGAAGTAAACGAATTCACTTTGTTGCTGTCCACTCGAAAGTGCTCCTACAAAAGTAACATTTAAATGTTAAAGGTAGAAATTTTCCGATTATCTCTTTCTCTATTCTACACTTAAAAAGGGAGTGAAGGATTAGATTTTGAATTAATTTGCCGATATATTGACGAATTGTAAGGAAAATGTGAATATTTAGACAAAAAGGAAAGAGAAGGGGGCTTTTTGTGAGAAATAATCTTTACCTTTGCCGATTCAATTCTAAGTGCAGGTCATTTCGGCATGAAACAAGCATACAAGCCAATCGGATGGCATGATGATTCGGTGATTTTGGCTACTATGTCTAAGATAACTTTAGTGAAATAAATAGATTTAACGTATGAAAGTGAACGACATTATGGCGCACCTCGAGATGAGGCATCCGGGGGAGTCAGAGTATCTGCAAGCTGTAAGAGAGGTGTTAACTTCAATTGAAGAGGTGTATAACCGGCATCCAGAATTTGAGAAGGCGGCTATCGTGGAGCGAATCGTGGAACCCGATCGGATTTTCACGTTTCGAGTACCTTGGACCGATGATAATGGCCAAGTGCATGTGAATATTGGTTACCGTATACAGTTTAACGGTGCTATTGGCCCCTACAAGGGTGGAATACGTTTCCATCCTTCGGTCACGCTCTCTTCCCTCAAGTTTTTGGGATTCGAGCAGACGTTTAAGAACGCGCTCACCACGCTTCCCATGGGAGGTGGAAAAGGCGGGTCGGATTTCTCGCCCAAGGGGCGTTCGCAAGCCGAGATCATGCGCTTTTGTCAAGCATTCGTTACCGAGCTGTGGCGTGATTTAGGCCCCGATACCGATGTGCCCGCGGGTGATATCGGCGTGGGAGCACGTGAGGTAGGCTACATGTTTGGCATGTATAAGAAATTGGCCCGTGCCCACACGGGTACTTTCACCGGGAAAGGTTTATCTTTTGGTGGTTCCCGTTTACGTCCCGAAGCGACCGGCTTTGGTGCGCTCTACTTCGTGGAGAAGATGTGCGCCGCGCATGGGATCGACTTGAAAGGAAAAACAGTGGCGGTCTCCGGTTTTGGGAACGTGGCATGGGGTGCCGTAACCAAGGCAACCGAACTGGGCGCGAAAGTAGTGGCTATCTCCGGTCCCGATGGATATGTTTACGATGAAATGGGGATCAACACCCCTGAAAAGATCGGTTATATGTTAGAGCTACGCGATTCGGGGAACGACGTGGTGGCACCTTATGCCGAGGAGTTCCCGGAAGCAGTGTTTTATCCAGGCCGCAAACCTTGGGAACTCAAGGTGGATATCGCGTTGCCCTGTGCCATCCAGAACGAATTAAACTTGGAAGATGCTAAACAGCTAAAGGCCAACGGAACCATCCTCGTGGCTGA
>CAYFMZ010000001.1:0-2876 GCA_964344275.1 uncultured Proteiniphilum sp. | reverse complement strand
TAAACTTGGAAGATGCTAAACAGCTAAAGGCCAACGGAACCATCCTCGTGGCTGAAGTATCCAACATGGGATGCACGGCCGAGGCGGTCGATTTCTTCCTAGAGAACCGGATGCTTTTTGGCCCGGGTAAGGCGGTCAACGCGGGCGGCGTAGCCTGTTCTGGCTTGGAGATGACGCAGAACGCGATGCATATATCGTGGAGTAACGAGGAGGTGGACAAGTGGTTGCACCAGATCATGAGCGATATTCACGAGCAGTGCGTGACGCATGGCAAAAACGGAGAATACATCAACTACGTGAAAGGAGCCAATATCGCCGGCTTCATGAAAGTAGCCAACGCCATGATGGCGCAAGGGGTGGTGTAACGAAGCTAGCAAACTAAAAGTAGGAGCCAAATATAGTAAGAGGTCGAAACAAAGTATATAGTAAGGACCTAAATATTGTGAGGGCTTAAACATAGTAAGGCACTAGATAAAGTAAGGGGGCGAAATCAATCAATGATCTCGCCCCCTTTGCCTTTTCATCTTTATTCTACGGTAAGTACCGCGTTGCCGTTCCCTGCCGATAGGTCGACCGTGAAGATGTACGTGGCTCCAACCTCCAACCCGGTGTCGATTGTCAACCCTAGGTTCCCGTTATCACGGCCATTGCTTCCATTACCAACAAATACGATTTCGCTCTCCGTGGTGAGGGTTTCGCTGCCAAATTCGCCTCCCCAATCTTTTTGGTGAAAGAACTTGAAATTAATTTCATTCGGGTTTACCGATTCCCCTGCTACCAAGGTGACTCTGTACTTTTTATCGCCTATAGGAGCCATACAGAGCGCGTTGGGGGGATTCCATCCCACGTGATTTTCGGTGTAAGTAGGCTTCCCCACCTGATCGCCAATGATCCAGATGGCACCGGTGCCATCGGGCTGAAGGGACGCGAAATTACTGCCTATCAAGGCCTCTACCTTTAGCCAGTTGAGGGGGAAGGTTCGCCGTCACTCGGTACCTTCCACTGATGGGCACGAACGTCAACTCCTCTTCGTTCCCGATAAAAAAGTCCGGGTCAATCCACCAGTCCGTCAATCCTTCCAACGTGACCTCTTCGCCTTGTGTTAAATCGATATCCAACCGGTAATTATCTTTATCCACCATATTCATTTTTTGCCCGTTCAAGAGTAGCTCGAAAAAGGGACCGGTCTCGAAGGTTCTTGTATTGAACGTGACGCTATACGTTCCGCTTATCGGGCTCACGTAGGGGATGTTTGACGTAGCCCCTTCGGCAACGGCAGCCGCACCTTCCTCCCAGCCAAAAATAATCTCACGCCCTTTGTCATCCAAAGCCGGTGTTTTTATGTACGCGGGCAATTCGGTGGACGGGAACGCCTCCGTTGCAGCGTACTCGTTTGGTTGGCCGGTCGGCAACATAGGATAGGAAGCATCATCGGTGACCAAGATAAGGTAGGGATACGATGCCCTTGAGACCGGCACATCGAACGACTGGGTCACTTTCTTCATAGTGGTATTCACGAGGGTAAACTCCAATACAGAGGTTCCGTCGGGAATATCTTTCCCGTAGGGTATCTCTATACTTCCCGAGTAGACCCCATTCTCTTTCCTTCGGATAGTGGTTCTGGATACCTCCTCTTCACCGAAATACAAGATAGCCGTTAAGGTGGACAAAGCAACATGGTCGTTGACCGTTACTTCGAATGGTAATAGATCCCCAAAATGTATGTTCGTAAACTGGCCCTCTATCTCCATCGTGGGGTTTCCTTCTTGTTGGGGCTCTACTACTTCGTTGTCGCATGACGCGAGGCCAAACGAAGCCATGAACGCGAATGCCCAGTATATCATTTTTTTCATATCCATAGGGTTGTTATTAGTTATTTTTTCCAACGGTAAGATATCACTGATTTGGCCGGCACCTCGTACGCGAAGTGATTTGAACCGTCGTCGAGGGTAATCATTTTATTCACGGCGGTACTATTGAGTAATACCACGGCATAGGTGCCGTCTCGATTCTCAAACGCCGAATGATAAAAGCCGGACTCGGAGAAACCCGATGTCCCGATACGCGTTGCCCCCGGTTTCACTACCGACGAGAGGTGTCCCACGATATAGTAATGAGAATTACGGGTGATGGTCGTGTAGTTGGAACGATCGATATCCACCGCCCCATAACAGGTTTGGCATCCCCCGTCGCGATTGGGCCCGCGGTCGGTGTCAAGCATTAAGTTCCAGACAATAACACCTTTGCACCAGTTGTTGACCGTTCCTAAGGCCACCTCTCGCATGTCCTCAATGAGACGAGTCTCCAGGTTGCGGCCATCGTTCCATGTTCCTATAGAGGTCTCGGTAAATACCAGCTCTTTGTCGGGGCGCGACTGATGAATAACGTTCAGCTCCTCCTTGCTACCTCCGTAATTATGGTACGCCGCACCGGCAACAAACTTTGCTGCCTCCTCGTCGGCGTATATCTTTAGGGGATATTGCCCCTGATCGGCGTTCTCCGGCTTATCGCTGTCGTAATTATAATTATGGTCAAAGAGATAGATTTTGGTTGTTAACCCCGCTGCCTCCATTTTAGGACCCAGCGCGTTCTTCACGAAATCGCGTTGTTCTTGCCACGTCATGTACAACGAAGCAGAGTTTCCCCGGTTGAGTGGTTCGTTTTGTGGGGTTACGGAATAAATCTCTATTCCTTCTGCCTCGAAAGCACGTATCCACTTCACGAAATAATCGGCATAGTCGCTATAGAATGCAGGATTAAGTTGGCCGCTAGTCCAGGAGTTGAACGGCTGCAGGTCGGTAAGGTTATTCACCTTCATCCACCGGGGCGGCGTCCATGGCGATCCCATGACCTTTACATCGGGATTAATCGCCAGT